>JAQBEX010000091.1:0-13932 GCA_032123675.1 Actinomycetes bacterium | reverse complement strand
AGAAGGGGCTGGGGGGGGGAGGGGGAAATCTCGGAGGAGCGGACTTGTACCGAGAACCCCCGGTCCCGGGGGGGGGGGGGGGGGGGGGGGGGGGGGGGGGGGGGGGGGGGGGGGGGGGCCGGCGGGGGGGGGGGCGGGGGGGGGGGGGGGGGTGGTCAGGTCAGCAGGACTAGGTCGTCGCGGTGGACGACCTCGCGCTCGTACTCGGGGCCCAGCTCTGCGGCCAGGTCCCTTGTCGATCGGCCGAGCAGCGCCGGGAGCTCGACGGCGTCGTAGGCCACCAGCCCACGGGCCACCACCAGCCCGTCGGGCCCCACGAGATCCACCGGGTCGCGGGCGACGAAGCCCCCGACCACGTGCGTGATCCCTGCGGGCAGCAGCGAGGCACCGCGGTCGCGGACCGCTCGGACCGCGCCGGCGTCCAGGTGGATCTGCCCGAGGCTGGAGGTGGCGTGCGCCAGCCACAGCATCCGAGACGCCGACCGGTCGCCGGACGCGTGGAAGACGGTGCCCACCGGCTCTCCACTGAGCGCGGCGGCTGCGTTCGCCGCGGCCGTGAGGAGCACGGGGATCCCGGCCTCAGTGGCGATCCGGGCCGCTTCCAGCTTCGTGCTCATGCCACCCTGCCCCACGCCTGACGAGCCGGCACCCCCCACCACGACCCGCTCCAGGTCCGCTGCAGAGATCACCTCGGGGACGATCCGGCTCCCGCCCCGCTCCGGTGGCCCGTCGTAGAGACCGTCAACATCGGACAACAGGATCAGGGCGTCGGCGCGCACGAGATGCGCCACGAGGGCCGCGAGCCGGTCGTTGTCACCGAACCGGATCTCTGCGGTCGCCACCGTGTCGTTCTCGTTGACGATCGGGACGACTCCCAGCTCAAGGAGCCGCTCAAGTGTCTGCTGGGCGTTGCGGTAGTGGGCGCGGCGCACGAGGTCATCGGCCGTCAGCAGGACCTGGCCGACCGTGCGGTCGTGGCGCGCGAACGCATCGTGGTAGTGCGCCATGAGGATCCCCTGGCCCACCGAGGCTGCTGCCTGTGCCGAGGCGAGGTCCCGGGGCCGCCGACGCAGGCCCAACGGTGCGATCCCGGTTGCGATCGCACCGGACGACACCAGCACGAGCTGGGTGCCGCGATCGCTGGCGCCGCCAAGGGCGTCCACGAGAGCGTTCACCCGGGCAATGTCGATTCCGGCCGACACCCCGGCGAGCACCGAGGAGCCGTCTCGCGAGGCCGGCTCAACCACCGGGCCCGGGCGGGATCCGGCTGTGGACGCGGCCACCCCGGCCACCCCGGCCACCCCGGCCGACGATGGCGCACGACGGGTCAGCGACGACGAGCCGACCTTGACCACCACGCGCCGAGCGGAGCTGATCATCTCGCGTGGCGATGCCGCCCCCGTCGCAGAGGCAGCCATCAGGCCCCGCCCTCCCCCGCATCGGTCGCATCGACCGCAGATGCACCGCCCACGCGCTGCACCGGGCCGTGCCGGCGGGGCGTTCCGGGCGCCTCATCGACCGGATCCGCCGTCCACTCGGCCTCGGGATCCTCGTCGGCGGCCAACTGCTCGCGCGACCGACCGTGCTCACGGGCCTCGGGCCCCTCGATCCGCTGGTCCTGACCGCGCGGCCCGGGACCCGACGAGCGCACGGTCGGCTCCCAGTCGAAGACCACGGCGTTGTCCTCGGGTCCGATTCGGACCTCGTCGCCAGCCTGGGCACCCATCCGGACCAACTCGTCCTCCACCCCCAGCCGGGCGAGCCGATCTGCTAGGTAGCCGACCGCCTCGTCGTTGGAGAAGTCGGTCTGCCGGATCCACCGCTCGGGGCGCTCCCCGCGCACCCGGTAGGCCTCGCCCTCACGCACGATCTCGAACCCACCGTCATCAACGGCCCGCGGCTGGATCACGATCCGCTCGGCAACCGGCGCGACCGTGGCCGCTCGGTGTGCGGACACCACGCTGGCCATCGCGAAGGACAACTCGCGCAGGCCCTCGTGGGACACCGCCGAGACCAGGAATACTGGCAGGCCGCGCGCCTCGAGGTCCGGGCGCACCATCTCTGCCAGCTCCCGGGCCTCAGGCACGTCGATCTTGTTGAGCACGACGATTCGGGGCCGATCAGCCAGGCCGCCGTACTGGGCGAGCTCCGCCTCGATCTCGTCGAGGTCCGACAGGGGATCACGGCCAGGTTCCAGCGTGGCACAGTCCAGCACCTGGACAAGGGCAGCACAGCGCTCCACATGCCGCAGGAACTCAAGCCCGAGTCCCTTGCCCTGCGACGCCCCGGGGATCAGGCCGGGGACATCGGCGACGGTGAAGACGGTGGAGCCGGCGGTGACGACGCCGAGATTGGGCACCAGGGTGGTGAATGGGTAGTCGGCGATCTTGGGGCGCGCCGAGGACATCGCGGCGATCAATGAGGACTTGCCCGCGCTGGGGAAGCCGATCAAGCCGATGTCAGCGACGGTCTTGAGCTCGAGGACGACGGTGACCTGCTCACCGGGCTCGCCGAGCAGCGCAAAACCTGGTGCCTTGCGACGCGCTGAGGCCAAGGCAGCGTTGCCCAACCCAGGGCGCCCGCCATGGGCGATGACCACCTGCGCACCGGGCACCGGGAGGTCTGCCACGACCTCACCGTCGACCGACAGCACGGTTCCGACCGGCACGGGGAGCACAACATCTGCTCCGTTCGCACCGTTGCGGTGACCACCCTGGCCGGGCACACCGTTGGTGGCCTTGCGATGCGGGGAGTGGTGGTACTCGAGCAGGCTCGGCGTGCCAGGGTCGGCGACCAGGATGACGTCACCGCCACGACCGCCGTTGCCACCGTCGGGTCCACCGAGCGGCTTGAACTTCTCCCGATGCACGGAGGCGCACCCGTTCCCGCCTGCACCGGCGGACGCGTGGATCACCACCTGGTCGACGAATGTCGCCATGGCCTGACCTCCTGTTCCTCGTCGTACCGGACCTGCACCTGCACGGGCCACCCCCGCCAGCCCTCCCGTTCCTGCCCCCTCCGCGAATCCCGGGAGGATGCCGCTAGCCGCGGAAGATCAACTCGTCGGTGGTGAACTTGGCTCGAAACAGCACAAGAGGCGAGCCCACCGGGCCCGCCTCCTGTGAAGTGGTCCGGCCTCAGCCAGCCGGGACCTCGACGATGTTGATCACGCGCCGACCGCGTGCGGTGCCGAACTGCACAGCGCCGGCGGCGAGGGCGAAGAGAGTGTCGTCGCCACCGCGGCCGACGTTCTCACCGGGGTGGAAGTGCGTGCCACGCTGGCGGACGATGATCTCGCCGGACTTGACGACCTGACCGCCGAAGCGCTTCACGCCGAGGCGCTGGGCATTTGAGTCGCGGCCGTTCCGCGTGCTGGATGCACCCTTCTTATGAGCCATGAGGTCACTTCCCGCTCTCGATGCCGGTGACGCGCAGCTGAGTCAGGGCCTGACGGTGCCCCTGGCGCTTGCGGTAGCCGGTCTTGTTCTTGTACTTGAGGATGTCGATCTTCGGGCCCTTGGTGTGCTCGAGGACCTCGGCGGAGACTGTCACGCCGGACAGCGACTCGGAGTCGGAGGTGACAGTGGCACCGTCGACCAGCAGCAGTGCGGGCAGTTCCACGCTCTCGCCGGGGGCGGCGGACACGCGGTCGGTCTCGATGACGTCGCCGACGGCGACCTTCTCCTGGCGGCCGCCGGAGCGGACAATGGCGTACACGGGTGGCACTCCTGAGATCGTTTCGGGGCTGTGCGGCCCGGATCACGGGCACACACATGCGTGCGGCGCTCGCGCGCCAGACTCTTAGGGTACGGATCCGACCGGCATACGGTCAAACCGCTTCGGGCTGGCTGGACTCCTCACGGGCGCTGTCGGACTCGTCGGGCTCGGAAGCATCCTCGGCGGCCGCGGAGCCGTCCTCGTCATGGTGATCCTCGCTGGGCTCCGAGGCCTCGTCTCCCGAGGGCATGGCAGTCTCGGCGCCTGCCTGGTCGGCAGCCCCCACTGCCTCGGCCACGGGCGACTCGTTGCCGTCGCCCGCCACCTCGGCCACGCCGGTCTGGGCGCCCTCGGAATCCGGGTCGAGGCTCGCGTAATCTGCCTGCTCGTCGGGGCTCGGCGCGGCCTCGGCGGTCTCGTCCGAAGCGGGTACCGCCTCGTCGGACGCCTCGGGAGTGGCCTCGGCGGTCTCGTCCAAAGCGGGTACCGCCTCGTCGGACGCCTCGGGGCTAGCAGGCGCGTCACTCTCTGTCCCGGGGCCACCCTCCTGCGGGGCCTCAGGCTCGCCATCCGACGCGCCGTTCTCGTGCTCGATGTGGCCCTCCTCGTCGAACTTGGGCGGCGGCGGCGTCTTGCCTGTCTGCTTGCCGCCGAGATGCGCGGGCTGGGAGACCTGCTTCGATCCGCGGCGGCCGCCCCGCTCGCGGCGGGAGTTGTTCTCCTCGGCCGGCTGGTCCGCCCCCACCGGCTCGGCATGGACGACGTGCCCACGCCCACCACAGTGCTCGCACGGGGAGGAGAACACCTCCAGCAGGCCCTGGCCGATCCGCTTGCGCGTCATCTGGACCAGGCCCAGCGACGTGACCTCAGCCACCTGGTGCTTCGTGCGGTCCCGACCCAGGCACTCCACGAGCCGGCGCAGGACCAGGTCGCGGTTGCTCTCCAGGACCATGTCGATGAAGTCCACGACGATGATCCCGCCGATGTCGCGCAGCCTCAGCTGGCGCACGATCTCCTCGGCGGCCTCGAGATTGTTCTTGGTGACGGTCTCCTCGAGATTGCCGCCCTGGCCGGTGAACTTGCCGGTGTTGACGTCGACGACGGTCATCGCCTCGGTCCGGTCGATCACCAGCGAGCCGCCCGAGGGCAGCCAGACCTTGCGGTCCAGGGCCTTGGCCAGCTGCTCAGCGATCCGGTTGGCGGCGTACAGGTCCGTGTTGTCGACCCACTTGTCCAACTTGGGCAGCAGGTCGGGGGCGACCCATCCGATGTACTCATTGAGTGTCTGCCACGTGGTCTCACCCTGCACCTGCAGGTTGTCGAAGTCCTCGTTGAAGATGTCGCGCACGACCTTGATGGCCAGGTCCGGCTCGCCGTAGAGCAGCGCTGGCGGTGACGCGGACTTGGCCTTCTTCTTGATGTCGGCCCATTGCGCCGCCAAGCGGGTCACGTCAGCGGTGAGCTGCTCCTCGGTGGCGCCCTCAGCCGCGGTCCGGACGATCACGCCGGCACCCTCGGGGACCACACCCTTGAGGATTCCCTTGAGGCGGGAGCGCTCGGTGTCGGGCAGCTTGCGGGAGATCCCGGTCATCGAGCCCTCGGGCACGTACACGAGGAAGCGCCCGGGCAGCGAGATCTGGCTGGTCAGGCGCGCGCCCTTGTGCCCGATCGGGTCCTTGGTGACCTGCACGAGCACCGGGTCACCGGACTTCATGGCCAACTCAATGCGCTTGGGCTGCCCCTCGAGGCCGGCTGCGTCCCAGTTGACCTCGCCTGCGTAGAGCACCGCGTTGCGGCCCCGACCGATGTCGATGAACGCCGCCTCCATCGAGGGCAGCACGTTCTGGACCTTGCCCAGGTAGACGTTGCCCACCATGGACGACGACTCCGCGCGATTGACGTAGTGCTCGACGAGGATGCCGTCCTCGAGCACGGCGATCTGGGTACGGTCACCGTGCTCACGCACGCACATGACCCGGTTGACTGCCTCGCGCCGGGCCAGGAACTCCGCCTCGGTGAGGATCGGCGCCCGGCGCCGGCCCGCCTCTCGGCCATCCCGACGACGCTGCTTCTTGGCCTCGATCCGGGTGCTGCCGCGCACGGAGGTGATCTCATCCTTGGGGCGACGAGCCTCACGAACCTTCACAACGGTGTTCGGCGGGTCCTCGGAGGACAGGTCCTCCATCTCCTCGGCGACCCCCGCCCGGCGGCGCCGGCGACGGCGGCGACGGGCGCTGGACGACTCCGATCCCTCGCCGTCCTCAGACTGCTGCCCGGAATCGTCGCCAGATCCATCAGCGGACTCGCCGGAGTCAGCGGATTCATCTGGACTGCCCGCATCCTCGTCCTCGGATGACTCGTTGTCCTCGCCGTTGCCGGAACCCGATCCCGGACGGCGACGGCGGCGACCTCCGCGACGCCGACGACGACGCGGGGCGCCCTCGTCGTCACTCTCATCGCCATCGCGCTCGTCGGCATCGCGCTGGTCGCCATCGGGCTGGTCGGCATCGGGCTGATCGGCACGGGGCTGGTCGGTCTCGGCGGCTGAGTCCGTGTCGGTGTCCGCCTCGTCCGCAGAGCGCTTGGCTGCGGGCTTCCTCCTCGAGGAGGTCCTGGTGGTCCGGCCCGAACTGGCCGCGTCTGAGTCAGCTGCGTCGGGGGTGCCGGGCTCCTCGGACTCGCCCTCGGCCGGGGTCTCCGTGCCGGCCTCGGCCGCAGCGCTGGGGCGGCGCCGACGGCGCACCACCTTGGTCTCGTCCGGTGGCTGGAACAGCGCCACCACAGCTGTCTCGACTGGCGCGACGACCGCGGCAGCGTCGGGCTCGGGCTCGGCGGAGAAGGCCACGGTGGTGACCCCGCGGGTCGCCCGCCTGGATCGACGCGCGGCGGTCTTCGCGACGGCCGGCTCTGGCTCAGTCAAGGCCGGCTCGCCGGCGGCCTCAGGCTCAGCACCGACCGACTGCTCAGCGGCAGCGTCCTCGACTTCCTCGACCCCTGCTGCCTCGACCGTGTCGGCCTCAGCCGTGTCTGCCTCGGCGGCGTCCTCCTCGGCGGCTGCGCCCTCCTCGACCACGGCTGCAGGCTCGGACTGGTCACCGGGTGCCGTCTCGTCGCTCGGAGCCGTGGCCTCAGAAGCGTCCGCTCCGGGCGCAGCGAACAACTCGGCTTGATCGCTCATGGGGATCGCGGCCGGAGGACCGGCTGGACGGCTCGCCGCCCGCCTGCGCCGCCGGGGCGCTGCCTGGTCGGGCGCCTCGGTGGCGCTCTGAGCTTCGTCGGTGGACTGCCCCTGATCGTCGACCATCACGGTCTCCTCACGGAAGCGGCGCAGCGGTACTCGCCACGCAGCCCCCTACGTATGGCCAGATCGTGCACGCACGGTCCGGCGAAGCCTCTGGTACCGCCCGAGGTGCGCACGTGGATCGCGCGTCACCCGCAGACTCCGCGCTATCAGCGGGCCCAACTGGTGGCGCAATTCGCCCACAGCCGGTCGCGGCCCGATCACTGCCTGTGCCAGCTCGTGGCGGCACGTAGGGTTGTGATCGGTGCGACGCATCAAACGCGGGCCACTCCGATTGACGGAGTGGCTGGCCCAGATTATGCCACAGCGGATCGGCAACGGCGCGCATCCAGCCAGCTGTGGCGGACCGCGGAGAGCCCTAGACCGAAGCGGGCTCAGGGGCCTCCCGATCGACCTTGAGGGGGTTGCCCACCAGGAGATCGTCTGTCACAGGTCCCTGAGCCAGCCGGGTCGACCGGGCTGGGTCGGAGGCCGGCAGGCCCCCAAGCTCCCGCAGGGCAGCCAGGATCTCGTCAGGACGCACCGTGGGCGTCACGTTGGCCACGGTCACCTCGAGCATCGCCCCCAGCGAGCCCGCGTCCGTGATCTCGCCGGACAGCAGGGCCGGGCGCAGATCGAGGGTTCGCAGGCCCTGCTTCATCATCCGCTGCACCGGCACCGTCTCGGCGTCGCGCAGGCTCGCCCAGGCATGGGCCAACTCCTGGGCATCCGCGCCGGGGACCTCGATTCGCCACCGACTGGCCTCCAGCCGGGCCACCATGTCCGGGGTCCGCGCCTCGACGACCTCGAGCACGTCCAGGCCCGGGGGCAGCGCATCATTGAGCTCGGCGCGAAGGGCATCCGGGTCGCACCGGCGCACGACACCGATCTCGACGTACTCGGCCTCGCTGGCCGCACCGGTCGGTGCGGAGTTGGCGTAGGAGATCTTCGGGTGCGGCGAGAAGCCCGCTGAGTAGGCCATCGGGACGCGCGCACGGCGCAGTGCCCGCTCGAGCGCACGCTGGAAGTCACGGTGCGAGGAGAACCGCAGCGGGCCCCGCTTGGCGTAGCGGATCCGCAGCTTCTGCACGGCCGGGACGACCTCGCGGTCCGGCGAACGTCGGGCGGCCATCAGGCCTCCACCCGCGATCGGACGGTGGGAAGCGGCAGCAGCACGGCCTCCCCGGGCCCGACCTGGATCTCGGTGCCCAGGTGGTCACACACGCCGCAGTCGAAGCAGGGCGTCCATCGGCAGTCGTCGACCTCGCCGCCAGCCAGGGCCTCCACCCAGTCCTGCCACAACCAGTCGCGATCCAGTCCGGAGTCGAGGTGATCCCAGGGCAGCACCTCGTTCTGCTCGCGCTCGCGAGTGGTGTACCAGTCGACGTCGACCGGCTCATCGGCCAAGGCCCGATCGGCGGCAGCCATCCAGCGGTCGAACGAGAAGTGCTCGCTCCATCCGTCGAAGCGGGCACCATCGCGCCATGCCTCGAGGATCACCTTGCCGACCCGGCGGTCACCGCGGGAGAGCAGTCCCTCCACGATCCCCGGCCGGCCATCGTGGTAGCGGAAGCCGATCGCCTTGGCGTAGTTGCGGTCCTTGCGGATCTCGTCGCGCAGGGCATGCAGGCGCCGGTCAGTGGACTCGTGGTCGAGTTGCGCGGCCCACTGGAACGGCGTGTGCGGCTTGGGCACGAATCCCCCGATGGACACCGTGCAGCGGATGTCGCGGGTCCCGGCCGCCTCCCGCCCGGCCTTGATCACGTTCTTGGCCAGCTCAGCGATCTGGAGGACGTCCTCGTCGGTCTCGGTGGGCAGCCCGCACATGAAGTACAACTTCACCTGGCGCCAGCCGGAGGAGTAGGCAGCCGTCACGGTGTTGATCAGGTCCTGCTCGGTGACCATCTTGTTGATCACCTGGCGCATCCGCTCGCTGCCCCCCTCAGGCGCGAAGGTCAGCCCGGAGCGCCGGCCGTTGCGGGACAACTCGTTGGCGAGGTCGATGTTGAACGCATCCACGCGTGTGCTCGGAAGTGACAGCGAGACCTGGTCGGACTCGTACCGATCGGCCAGCCCCTTGGCGAGCTCGGCGATCTCCGAGTGGTCGGCGCTGCTCAGCGAGAGCATGCCGACCTCCTCGAATCCGGTCTTGCACAGACCGTTCTCGATCATGTCACCGAGGACCTCGGTCGAACGCTCGCGGACCGGACGGGTGATCATGCCTGCCTGGCAGAACCGGCAGCCACGGGTGCAGCCGCGGAAGATCTCCACGCTCATCCGCTCGTGCACCGTCTCCGCGAGCGGGACCACGGGGTTCTTCGGATAGGGCCACTCATCGAGGTCCATCAGGGTGTGCTTGGCCACCCGCCACGGGGCAGTCGGGTCCGAAGGGACCACGCGGGCGATCCGGCCGTCGGCCAGGTACTCCGTGTCGTAGAACGCCGGGATGTAGACCAGTCCGCTGGCGGCGAGCCGCCCGAGCAGCGAATGCCGAAGTGCGGTGCCGTTGGCCACCTCGCCGAAGGCCGGGTTCTCGGCCTTGAACGCCGCGACGATCTCACTGATCGCCAGGACGGCCTCCTCCCCGTCGCCGAGCACGACCGCATCGACGAAGTCGGCCACCGGCTCGGGGTTGAAGGCCGCGTGCCCACCCATGACGACCAGGGGGTGCTGGTCGTGGCGCTCGCGGGCCAGCAGGGGGACCCCGGCAAGGTCGAGGCTGGTGAGCATGTTCGTGTATCCGAGCTCGGTGGAGAACGAGATCCCGATCAGGTCGAACGCACCGAGCGGGCGGTGGCCATCCACCGTGAAGGCCGGGATCCCCCGCTCGCGCATCAGCGCCTCGAGGTCTGGCCAGACGGAGTAGCTGCGCTGCGCCAGCACATTGCTGGCCTCGTTGAGCACCTCGTAGAGGATCTGCACGCCCTGGTTGGGCAGGCCGACCTCGTAGGCGTCGGGGTACATCAGCGCCCAGCGGACCTTCGCCTCATCCCAGTCCTTGGCCGCTGCATTGAGCTCACCACCGATGTACTGGACCGGCTTGCTCACCCTGGGCAGCACCCGCTCGAGCTGGTCGAAGACGGGCGCGCTGGGGCGACTTGAAGGTTCATGCATCTGACAAGGGTAGACCGGATCCGCCAGTTGGCCCCCCGCCGCTGACCGCCGGGAGCCCTCCCGCGGGGCGGGTCGGGGCGGCGTCGGAGTCCTCGGGCCGGGCAGCCGGGCGGCGCAGGCGAGGCAGGAGCATCCCCGTCCGGGCCTTGTAGGCCGCCCATTGCGGGTAGCGGCTCATGCTGGCCTCCTTGCCCAACATGTTCGGCAGGAAGAGCGCGAGCCAGACCCACAGGAGCACCAACCACGGGATCACGTGCCCGGCAACAAGGGCGAACGAGGCGTACAGGACCATCTCCCCCAGGTAGTTGGGGTGCCGCACCCGGGCGAACCAGCCGGTGGTGATCAGTCCGCGCCGGTTCGCGAGCGTGTAGTGCTTCTGGGCATCGCTGGACATCATCGTGACGACGCCCAGCGCGTAGGCAATGATCGCCACCGCCAGCAGCCACGACGGTTGCTGCGTGTCGTCGGCCACCAGGAGGATCGGGGCGAGCCAGTACGGCCCCAGGACCAGGGCGAAGGTCAGGAACGCCCCGCCGAACGTGATCTGCGTCTGCCACCGCTTGTCGGGCATCACGGCATCCTTGAGCAGCCAGATCAGCCCATAGCTGCCGTGCATGGCGAGGTACGTCCAGGCGGTGATCGTCCAGGTGTCGGTCAGCACCATCAGCGCCAGCACGAACGGCAGGGTGCCGCCCTTCTGGACGTTGATGACCCAGTTCATCTTCAGAACACGGGGGCCTCCGAGCGCATCCTCGGACAGGTACGTGCGCAGTCGCAACCAGCGGTCCAGGGTGATGCCCACAGCCGCACAATACCGACGGCGCGGCCCATGTGGGCGCCAGCACCGGGAGGGAGCTGGACCCACCGGGAGTCCGTGGGGCGCGACGGAGCCGGTGGGCTGCCCCCGCTGCCGGGCACCGGCGCAGCACGTCCGTCCGATCCGCAGGCGAGACGGACGGCACCCCAGCGCGCCCCACGATCGCCGGACCGGCATGATCGGGTGTCATGAGCGCACATGAGGAGACCCACGACTTCGATCTCGAGTCGATCATGGACCTGGCCGACATCATCGAGGCCCTTCAGGACACCGAGGACGACCGTTTGCTGCACTTCGGGCTGACCGCGGCTGACACCTGGGATGAGGTGGACGACCCGGTCCTGCTGGGCCCGAACGGCACGCCGGTCGGCACCTGGCGCGAGGGCTACCCCTATGAGCATCGGATGAGCCGCAAGGAGTACGAGATCACCAAGCGCCTCCTGCAGATCGAGTTGCTCAAGATGCAGGCATGGGTCAAGGAGTCGGGGGCTCGGATCGCCATGGTCTTCGAGGGCCGCGACGCGGCCGGGAAGGGCGGCACGATCAAGCGATTCATGGAACACATGAACCCCCGTGGGGCGACTGTCGTGGCGCTGGAGAAACCCACCAGCGAGGAGAGCACGCAGTGGTACTTCCAGCGTTACATCAAGCACCTGCCCAGCGCCGGCGAGATCGTCATGTTCGACCGCTCCTGGTACAACCGAGCCGGTGTCGAGCGCGTCATGGGGTTCTGCACCCAGGCGGAGTACGAGGAGTTCATGCGGCAGGCGCCGGAGTTCGAACGGATGCTCGTGCGCAGCGGGATCATCCTGTTCAAGTTCTGGTTCTCAGTGAGCCGCAAGGAGCAGGTGGCCCGGTTCACGATCCGCCGGATCGACCCGGTGCGCCAGTGGAAGCTCTCCCCCATGGACCTGGCCAGCCTCGATCGGTGGCAGGACTACACGAACGCCAAGGAGGCGATGCTCTTCTACACGGACAGCGAGTGGGCGCCATGGACCGTCGTGCGATCCAACGACAAGAAGCGCGGGCGGATCGAGGCGATGCGCTGGGTGCTGTCCCAGGTGGACTACCCGGACAAGGACGTCGACCTGGTGGGCAGCCCTGATCCATCGATCGTCGGGCCGCCGTTGGACATCTACGAGACCGGCGAGCAGACGGGTCGGGTGTTCCCGCTGCTGACCTCCACCGACTGAGGGTTGAGGTCGGGGCCGGCCCGGGGTCTGCCCCGGGGTTCGTCTGGTGCACCCTCGACCAGCCGGCCGGCTCAGTCGTCGGCGGTCGCTCCGGCGTGGATGTTGAGCAGGAGCCCGATCCCGATCCACGCTGCGAACATCGATGACCCGCCGTGGGACACGAACGGCAGTGGCACTCCGGTGACCGGCATGATCCCGAGGTTCATCCCGATGTTCTCGAAGGCCTGCAGCCCCAACCAGAGCACGATCCCGCTGGCCACCAGCCGGCCGAACAGGTCGCGGGCCCGCAGGGCGATGGTCAGGCCCCGCCAGAGGAGGAGGGCGAGCAGGCCAAGCAGGACGCAGACCCCCAGGAAGCCGAGCTCCTCACCGGCCACCGAGAACACGAAGTCCGTGTGGTTGAACGGGACGAAGCCGCCCTGGGTCTGGCTGCCCTGACCCAGCCCTCGGCCCAGCAGGCCACCCGCACCGATGGCGATCCGGGCCTGCTGTGTGTTGTACCCGAACGTCCGCGCACCCTCGTCCGGGCTCGCGAAGGCCGTGAGTCGATCAATCTGGTAGTCGTCGACCAGCCCCAGCAGGAACGCCGCCAGGACGGCTGCCATGCCCAGCACGGCCAGCGCGACCAGGTGCAGCAGCCGGATCCCGGCGACGACCAGCATCCCGATCACGATGGACAGGATGACCAGGACGGTCCCCAAGTCGGGCTGCAGCATGACCAGCGTCACCGGGACCGCCGCGAGCGCAAGCGCGCGCACAAGCGTGGGCAGGTCAGGCCCCTCCGAAGAACCGCGGTCGGCGAGCACGAGCGCCACGCCCACGATGATCGCGACCTTTGCGAACTCCGAGGGCTGGACGGTGAACCCCGAGGGCAGCCGGATCCACGCCTGGGCGCCGTTGATCGTGCTGCCCAGCGGCGAGAGGACGAGCACCAGCCCGAGGACACTTGCCGCGTAGAGGATGGGCGTGTAGCGACGAATCGCGCGGTGGCCCAGCCGGGAGACCACCCAGCACAGGGCGAGTCCCAGCACGAGGTTGAGCACATGGCGCGCGGCCGATGACCCTGCCCACTGCCCAACGGCTGTCAGCCGCGCGGAGGTGGCCGACCAGATGAGCACCGCGCCCAACATCGACAGGGAGACCGCTGCCAGGACCAGGACCCAGTCCCACTGCCTCAGCCGTGGTGGGCTGGTCCGCACCTGCACCGGCGGAGCGGTACGCAGGATGGTCATGGCGATCCCTCCGGCGCTACGGGCATGTCTGGAGCGACGGGCACACCCCCGGCACCAATGGTGGGCAGGCCCTGCGCGGCGTCACCGCCCACCAGGACGCTGCGGGTGGGATCGGCCACGCCGTCCTGGACCCCGAACAGGGCTTCGTAGATGCCCCTGACACTTGGTGCCGAGGTGCCCCCGCCGGTGCCTCCCTGAGACACCGTCAGCACCACGACGTACCGCGGATCGTCCGCCGGCGCGAAGGAGGCGAACCACGACGTCGCCTGCTTGCCGTAGACCTCGCCGGTGCCGGTCTTGCCCGCCAGCGGAACCTGATCCACCGGAAACCCCTCGAAGGCGCGGCGCGCAGTGCCGGTCTCGATGACTCCGCGCAGGGCCTGGCGCACGAAGGCCAGATCCTCGGCCGGGACGTCGACCGTGGCGGTCTTCTCGGGTGTGAACTCGGTGTCCACGGAGCCGTCGGCGTTGATCAGTGCCCGGGCGATCTGCGGTCGGTACACCGTCCCCCCGTTCGCGATGGCCGCGTATGCCGTGGCCAGCTGCAGCACGGTCGCCGCGGTGTCCCCCTGGCCGATG
>JAQBEX010000090.1:0-4749 GCA_032123675.1 Actinomycetes bacterium | reverse complement strand
GAGCTCCTGCGTCGTGGAGCGGCCCGGGCGACCAACCTGGAGCTGTCCACGGAGTACGAGGCCGAGGCCGAACGCCTCCTGTCGAGCACTGGGATGGCCGACCGCGTGGACCGCCGCTTCCTGGACATCGCCGCTGAGCCGGAGGGAGCCGAGCAGGCCGACATCGTCGTCCTGCACCGCGTCGTCTGCTGCTACCCGGACTACGAGCGGCTGCTGAGCGCCGCAGCTGGCCACGCGAGGCGGCTGCTCGTGTTCAGCTACCCGCCTGCCAGCCACCTGAACTGGACGGTCAACTGGTCGGACAATGCCCTGCGCAGGATCCGGGGCAACGGGTTCCGCACCTACATCCATCCGCCCGAGCCCATGATCGGCGTCGCCGCCGCCGACGGGATGCGGGCCACCTTCCGGCAGCATTCGCGCGACTGGGATGTCGTGGGCCTGGTCCGGTGAGGCTCAGCTGGCTAGACCGCCGAGCGGTCTGAAGCGGCCTCCGCCGTGGCGCGTTGAGCTGAGAGGTCGTGGCACGGGCCAATCCTCAGGCCAGCGCCGTGATCCCGTGCAAGGTCACGCAGGCTCAATCCGGGTCGCGGGCCTCGCCCCTGCCGCATCGGTTCCGATGGGATCGCGTTCGATCGCATCGGTCGGCTCTGGGTGGCAGTCAACGGCCAGATCGACTGGGACACCTTGTCGGTGGTTGACCCGGGCCGAATCCTGATGGTCGACAAGTCCGGGGAGGTCACAACGGCGGGCTTGCCGCAGCCGATCAGTGCGGGCTCATTGGCTGACCATCGGGGCGCCGCGCAGTGTGCGTGCCCGCTTCGCCTCCTCGACCGCGGCGTCGAACGCGGCATCGGGGTCCTCGATCAGCCGCAGCGTGGCCAGGGCGTGTGCCCTCACATGCTCGTCAGTCGACTCGCGCGCCCGCGCCAGCACCGGCAGCGCGGCGTCGGCGAGCATCGCCAGCGCGCGGCTGAGGCTCAGACGAACCTCACGCCCACCGCGCCCGAGCTGCGAGGCCAGGTCATGGGCCAGTCGTCCCCGCTCTGCTTCCGGGACGAGACTGGCGGCGGTCCGCCACGCAGCACGCGCGACGTCGTCGTCGTCGTCGAACAGCACGTCGGAGGTGATCGCCGGCCACACCTCCGGGTCCGCGACCTTCGACAAGGTGTGCAGCGCCTGACTGCGCGCCTGCGGTGATGTCGAGGCGAGCTCGGCGAGCAACCGGTCGACCACCACTGCCCGGTCGTTGCGGATCAGCGCCCAGGAGAGCATGTCGCGCACGAAGAAGTCAGGCTCGATCGCGCACCGCTCCACGAGCGCCTCCACGTAGTCGGGCAGCGGTCTGGAGCCTGCCTTGAGCGCCGCGGTCAATCGCACTGAGACATCGGTGGACTCGAGTGCTGCGACCAACTGCCGTGTCGCCATCTGGGAGTCCATCGCGTCCATGTCCCACCACCTCCTTCGCCAGGGAGACCGTGACTCAGTGACAGGACCCAATCCTCGCCCACGGGGCGCCCCGGAGGCGCCGCGGCGACGTCGTCGCCGCCCTGGATGAGGACCTCCTCGGGAGGGTAGTCGTAGGCTCTGCGCCCTCCTGACTCCTCCCACGTGATCGAGGCGCATAGGGGGGGCCGGCGGCCGGATCAGCACCGGCAGGAGTAGGTGATCGGATCGATCAGGGCAGCACAGGACGGGCAGGTCCGGGGGGACGATGAGACGCGCACGGAGTCGCTCTCGGCCCAAGTGAACGCAGCCATCCGAGCGCTCGGGTCAGGGTTCTCGTCCTCAGGATCCAGGTTCAATGCGTTCGGATCCCAACGCCGATCGAAGCGCGCTCGGGCATCCTGGCGATCGTCTTCGCCTGGATCCCGTTCCTGAACCTGGTGTCGATCCCGCTGGCCCTGATCGCCATCGGTCTGGGCATCGGCGGCATCTTCACGGCCCGCAAGGTCCAGACCGGCATGGTCAAGACGGTCATCGGCATCGTCCTGGCCCTGGGCTCGTTCGCCACGTTCGCCGTGGTCAACAGCGCCGCTGTCAGCGCCGTTGACGAGGCTGTGACGGCGATCGACGAGGCCATGAACGTCGCGGACAAGGTCGACATCACCCTCGGGAACGCGGCCACCGACGACTTCGGCACCACGCTGCCGGTGACCATCACCAACGTCAGCGAGGAGACGGTCAGCGTGTGGGTGAGCATCTCCGCCACATCCCCGGACGGGTCCGAGCAGTACGGCACCGCAGATGCCATCGTGAATGACCTGACCGCCGGACAGAAGGCCAACGAGGAGGCCCTGTTCCTCGATGACATCCCCAGCGACGCGGTGTTCACCATCACCGACGTCATGTGACCAGCGAAGCAGCCTGACCACAGACCAGGGCGTGCCAGCGCGCGGATACTCGCGCCTGGCACGCCCTGCTTCATGCCCAAACCCATCCCGGCTCCAGCTCCTCCTGCTGCCCCAGCTCCTCTTGCTGCTGCGACACCTGCTCCTCCTGCGCCACCGGCAACGTCAGTGAAGGTGAAGAACAAGAACGCAAGTCAAAGTTGTACGAGCTGCGCTACGGCCCGGGCGCACGGGTGGCGTTGGCCGGCCGCCGGCCGCTGTCGTTGACCTCGGACGCCCTGAAGGAGCTCGTGGGACGAGTCAACGCCCCGGCTCCCGGCACTGGGGCGGCTGACCGGCCAGTTCCTCGCGGTGCGGGAGCACACCGGCGTCCCGATCCCGAGTGCCCCCTTTCGCCGCCTGTGGACGCACCGCGTGGATAGCGTGGTCGGTCTCGGCTGTGCGAGCGTCGCTTCCGCCCAGCAGGGGCGCCGACCAGCCTCATGGTGGTGGCCTGCCGCGCGGGGTGGCTATTGGCGTGCTGCCGTTGCAGACGGTCTGCCCTTGCGCTACATCGGTCTGGGGTATCTGGACGGCGACACCGATCTGCTCACGCTTGTCGACAGTATCGTTTCGCGTTAGGGTTGGATCGTGATCCGGTCCTTCAAGAATGGCGACACGGAGAAGGTCTGGAATCGCGAACACGTCCCCGCTCTTGGGCCGGACCTGCAACGAGCGGCGCAGAAGAAGCTCCGTCTTCTCAGCGCCGCCACCGAACTGAACAGCCTGCGGGTGCCACCAGGAAACCGCCTGGAGAAACTGGTCGGCAACCGCGCCGGCCAACACTCGATCCGCATCAACGACCAGTACCGGATCTGCTTCGTCTGGACCGGCAACGGCGCCGATGAAGTGGAGATCACCGACTACCACTGAGAGGGGAGGGCCATGACCACGACACCAAGCGCACACGACCCGATCACACCCGGAGAGATCCTGCTCACCGAGTTCCTGGAGCCGCTGGGCATCACGCAGTACCGCCTGGCCCAAGCCACCGGGCTCCCCCAGACCCGCATCAGTGAGATCGTCCGCGGCAAGCGTTCCATCACCACCGAGACAGCGCTGCGCCTGTCCAGGGCGTTGGGCGTCGATGACCGCTTCTGGATCAACATCCAGTCCGACTACGACATCGAAGTTGAGCACGACCTCCATGGAGCCGAACTCGACAAGGTCACCACCCTGGTCGCCAGCTGAAGCACGGCAGGGAGGTCGAGAACGGCCAGCAGGTGGGCCTCCACCTGGTGGATACCGATCACCGGTCTCGCCGTTCCAGCGAGCCAGCGGTCATCCGAGGAGCCGCCCCTGCGGCCCGCGACGAGGACGCCAGCCGCGATGGCGAGGCCGACCGGAGCCACGGCCGAACCCAGGCGCGCCGCCATCCGATCAGCCCACCCCTGGATGCCGGACACCATAGAGGCACGAACCTGGCCAGCGCGCCCGCCAAACGCAGTACCCCACGTACTACAAGTGCAGTACCTGGAGCGCTCTCCCAGGACGTCATCACACCCGATTCACGAGACATCTACCGGCGTCGTTGACGAACCCTCAGCCTCCCGCGACGAGTGCCCCCTTCCGCCGCGAGCGGACGCACCGCGCTGGCGGGCACCTGCGCGCGTCATCGGGCCGCGGCGGCCTCGTCCCGGTCGCAGGCGACGCATCGCGCGAGCGGGTGGCAGTTGGCTTCCTCACCTCGGAGGCCGGCCGCCGCTGGCGCTTGTCGCGTGTTGGGCCTGGCGGCCGAGGAGGCTGCCTCCTCCCAGCGGTTGCTCAGTCGTGGGCCGGCTGGCATGCTGAAGGCCGTTTCAGACTGGCAGCCAGGAGCAGGGTTATGAGTAGCGCGTGCGCGGTGTGTGGATCTGACGATCTGCGGATCAAGAGAGACAACGGGGGCGCCTACGGTATGAACAACCTCCCGGTGGGTTCGGGGAAGAACGCCCGCGTCGCGCTGGATTCCCTTGTCTGCGTCGCCTGCGGACACGTTGAGTCGAGCATCAGCAACAGCGACGTCCTCGGGAAGATCGCCTCCACGTGGGATCGACCCTGAGGGATCCGGGCGTGAGTTCGCGGTCCAGCAGCGCTCCCAGGCGTATCCGGCCACGACTGCTGCTGGTGCCACAACTCCGGACCTAGGGCGTCCGCAGACGCCTGCGGTCAGGGTGATGGGCGACCCCGTCCGAGGGCTTTCGCTCGCCCTCTTCCCGGCGATCGGAGGGCCGCCCCACCACTGGTTGGTTTCGTTGCCGCCCGCCTACCGTCCCGATCAGTGGCGGCGCGACACTTCGCCGCCTGTGGACGCGGGTGTGTCGTGCGGTTCGGGTCTGCCTCGGTGGGATCCAGGTGCCTGGCCGTGTTGGCGGCGGGCGAG
>JAQBEX010000089.1:0-3484 GCA_032123675.1 Actinomycetes bacterium | reverse complement strand
GATCCTGCGTCACCGGGACCGGGTCGGCATCCGGGTGGCGGTCACCGCCGTTCTGGTGAACCTGGTCGCCGGAGGGCTGCTCACCTTCTACGTCGCGCAGTTCGGCGCGATGGCGTCCACGATCCAGCACCTGCTGCTCCTGGTCCTGGTGCTCGACTACGCCCGGCGGCTGGGTCCTGCCCAAGTGGGCGAGGGAACGCCGATCATCACGCCGACGTGAGACGCATGGCTTCCGTCGGCGAGAAGCTGATCGCTCGTTTCGAGGACAATCTGACGACATGACCCCCACAATGGGTGATCTGCTCCTGCTTGGTTGTGCGATCGCGCTCGGCTTCCTGTTGGCCGGCGCCTTCTACGAGTCGCTGTCGACGCGCGACGTCCTGATCAGACGCACGATGCGCCTGACTCGCCAGATCTCCTCGCGGCGCTGGTTCGTCGGTGCCGGATACCTCGCCACCGTCGGCATCGGGATCCCGCTCCTCGTGCTGATCTGGACCCTGATCCTCGAGACAGCGCTCGTCTTTGTGGGCTCCGTGGACCGCCTCGGGAACGTGGCTGTCATCGCAGTGGCGATCGTCGCAGCGGCGCGGATCCTCGCCTACGTCCGGGAGAAGACATCCCACGGGCTTGCGAAGGCCATCCCGCTCGCTCTCGCCTTCGCGCTCCTCACCGGCGGTTTCCTGAGGTTCGAGGAGAACCTCACGAAGATCGTGGAGCGGCCCGAGGGGCAGGCGCTCACCGGGGAGATGATCGCCTTCCTCGTGGTCCTCGAGGTCGGCCTCCGGTTGCTGACGGACACCTCGCACGCGGTGCTCGGCGCGACCCGGCGGCGCCGGGGGATCGACAGCGACATCGGGGTGTGGCGGACGCTGGGGGCCGCGATCCGCCGTCCCCGCCCGCCGGCGCTGGTCGACGAGGGCGCGAGCTCATGAGCCTCCTCCGCCCGGTCCGCGAGACCGTCACGACGTCCGCCAGCATGGCTGCCCGCCAGGTCCGGAAAGCCCCGCACCACCTCCTGCTCGCGTGGCTCCTGCAAGCCGCCGTCATCCTCGTCCTCGGCCACGTGATCCCGGGTGTGCTGGTCCCGGACCTGTTCTCGGCCCTCATCGCGGCCCTCGTCATCGCGCTCCTCAACGCCCTCGTGAGGCCGGTCCTGGTCCTGCTGACCCTCCCCCTCTCCGTGGCGACGGTCGGGCTCGTGTCTCTCGTCATCAATGCCGCGATCGTCGTCCTCGCCGCTCCCCTCGTGCCGGGGATGGAGGTCAATGGCTTCCTGCCGGCGATCGCGCTGGCCGTCGCCCTGACGGTGGCGACGACCTTCGTGAACATCGCCCTCTCGGCCGACGAGGATGAGGCGTTCTACGCGGAGCTCGCCCGCCGGGTCGCGGCGCGCGAGGCCCCCGCCGCGGACCCGTCCCGTCCCGGCCTGATCATCATCCAGATCGACGGGCTCGCCGCACCGATTCTCCGCAACGCGATCCGCGTCGGCATCGTCCCGCGCATGGCATCGTGGGTGCGATCGGAGCGCTACCGGCTGGTGGAATGGGACTGTCCCCCGCCGTCGCAGACGTCCGCCAGCCAGGCCGGCATCCTCCACGGGAACAACGACGACATCCCCGCATTCCGCTGGTTCGAGAAGGAGACCGGGCGGCTCCTGGTGTCGAACCACCCCGGTGACGCCATCGAGATCGAGCGCCGGCACTCGGACGGGAACGGCCTGCTCCACGCGGGGGGCACGAGCGTCGGCAACCTGTTCTCGGGTGACGCGCCCCGCAGCCTGTTCACGATGAGCCGGATGTCGGGGCCCACCGGCGCGGCCGACGTCGACGCCTTCTCGCTCTACTTCGTGGATCCGGCGGCGTTCATCCGGACCATCGTCCTCACGATCGGCGAAGTGGTGAAGGAGCTGATGGAGGCCCGACGCCAGCGCCGCCAGGACGTTCAGCCGCGGGTCCACCGAGGGTTCACCTTCGCCGTCCTCCGCGCCGTGAGCAACGTCGTCCTCCGCGACCTCAACGTGACCTTCCTCGTCGAGTCAATGGCCCGGGGCGTGCCGATCATGTACGCCGACTTCGTCGACTATGACGAGCTGGCGCACCATGCCGGGCCGGAGCGCCTGGAGACGCTGCGCGCGCTCGCCGGGGTGGACCGTGTCCTCGCCTCGCTGGAGCGAGCGACCCAGGACGCGTCCCGCCGCTACCGGATCGTCGTCCTCTCGGACCACGGGCAGACACAGGGGGCGACGTTCCTCCAGCGCTACGGGACATCGCTCGAGGATCTCGTGCGCGGCCTCATGGGCGGGGAGACCACGATGGTCGCCGCAACGGGGCGCGCCGAATCCTTCGGCCCCACCAACGCCCTCCTCACCGAGCTCACCCAGCGTCCCGGCGTGACCGGCCGGATCGCCGGACGTGCCTTCCGCAGCCGCTCCAAAGACGGCGTCGTCGACCTCGCGCCGGGGGATGCGGCAGGCGCGGCGGATGGTGAGGCCAGCGCTCTCCCGGAGCTGGTCGTCTGTGCCAGCGGCAACCTGGCGAACCTCTACCTCAACGCGCGCGGCGGCCGGCTGTCGCTCGAGGAGATTGAGGTGCTCTACCCGGGCCTGGTCGCGGCGCTCGTGGCGCACCCGGGGATCGGCCTGGTCATGGCTCGCACTGAGGAGGGAGGCTCGGTGGCCCTGGGGACTGGTGGCGTCCATCATCTCGCGGACGGGCGCGTGGACGGCGAGGACCCGCTCGCGCCGTTCGGGTCCCGGGCGGTGGACCACCTCCGCCGGCTTGACGGCTTCCCGCACGTCGGTGACCTGCTGCTCAACTCCACCTACTACCCGGACGTGGATGAGGTCGCGGCCTTCGAGGAGCTGGTGGGGAGCCACGGGGGCATGGGCGGACCGCAGACCCGGCCGTTCGTGATGTATCCGGCCGAGCTGAGCAATCCCGTGGACGAGATCGTCGGCGCACCCGCCCTCCATCGCCAGCTCATGACGTGGACGCGCGAACTCGGGATCGAGCCTGACGCCCGGCCCCCCACGGAGCAGGCTGCGCGTCCGAACCCGCGCGGGATCAAGGTGCTCGCGGCGTACCAGGCGGTCTCCGGGGCATTCATCCTCGGCGCGGCGGTCCTGATCGCGGTGGCGGGTGCGAGTCTCCTCCCGGATACGGCGGCCGCCCTGTTCGTTGCCTTCGTGGTGGGCGCGATCGGCCTGTTCGCGATGGCCACCGCGGTTGGACTGTGGCGCCGGAACCGGTGGGCCTGGATGGCGACGGTGGTCCTCCAGACGATCTCGGTGCTGCAGCTCCTGTTTGCCCTTGCGAGCGAGGGCTTCGCCGGGCTCGCCAGCTTCGGGGTGGTCCCGGCGCTGATCGCCCTCCTGGTCTTCTACTACCTGACCCGTCCCCACGTCTCGGCGGCGTTCGGACGCCGACCTCCCGCCGCATCGATCACGAACTGAGGCAGGCGGCGGCGGCAACATCGAGTCGATCCT
>JAQBEX010000088.1:0-4198 GCA_032123675.1 Actinomycetes bacterium | reverse complement strand
ACCCATGAGATGGGGTTCGCCGAGCAGGTCGGTGACGAGGTGTGCTTCCTGTCCTCAGGGACGATCGTGGAGCGGGCGGCTCCGACTCAACTGCTCCACGATCCGCAGGATCGGCGGACCCAGGACTTCCTGCGCCGGGTTCACGAAGCGGGTCGGCTCTAGGGCGTCCCGGTCGTCCCCGAGCTGCCGGGTGCGAGCCCCTGATCGTGCACGGTGGCCCGTGGCTGTCGCGGGCCTCAGCGGCTGGGAGCGCCGATCAGGTCCTCGTCCTCGGCAGCTGAGCGCGACCGCCCGGTCCGGATCCGGCGGTCCGAGGGGCCCCGACGACGCGATGGCTGGTCCTGCGACGCCGTCCGCGACTCCTGTGTCCAGGCGCTCCGGCTGCGATGGCTGATCCAGTACACCCGGGCGCGCAGCACAACGAGCACCGCCATCAGAACGGTGAGCACCGTCAGCGGCGAGGGGAGCCCCGGGACCGAGAGGGACGGTAGCGCCAAGGACCGGGATTGAGCCGTAGCGGTCGGGGCGTCACCGGTCTGCTGAGCAGCCTGAACTGCCGGAGCAGCAGGCGCCTGTCCCCTCTCAGGCAGGGGAACGACTGCGCGCTCGAATGTGGGGGCTGGCTCGCTGGGCTCGGGCAACTGCCCGACCGGGGTCAGCTTGTCGGCGTTCGCGAAGCCCCAGTCCAGCAGGACCTCCGCGGTCGCGTAGGTGTTGCCGCCGATGTTGAGCAGGCTGGCGATCAGCCGACGGCCGTCCCGCTCAGCCGCGGCGATCATCGTCCGGCGCGCCAAGGACGTGTAGCCGGACTTGCCGCCGAGCGCGCCCTCGAAACCGTCGCTGAGCATGCGGTTGGCGTTGTAGATCGGGTAGATCACGCGGCCGCTGCCGGCGCGCTTGCCCGGGAAGTCAACGACCCGCAGTTGCAGGTAGGACGCAATCTCCGGGTTGGCGAATGCGGCCCGTCCGATCGTGGCGATGTCCCGCGCGGTCGTGAACTGGCCGTCGGCGTCCAGTCCGCTGGGGTTCACCGCTGTGGTGTTCACTGCGCCGAGCCGGGCGGCCTCGGCATTCATCTGCTTGACCGTGTCTGCGATGCCGCCGTTGGCCCGGGCCAACGCCTCAGCTGCATCGTTCGCGCTGGGCAGCAGCGCTGCGTGCAGCAAGTCGGCCACGGTGTACTCCAGGCCGTCGTAGAGGACCACACGGCTTCCCTCGGCGGTCTCGTCAGCCTCCACGGCTCGGTAGGGCTGCTCCGGGGCCAGCCGCGGGGCGACGGCCAGCGCCGTGAGGAGCTTCAGCGTTGACGCGGGTCGAAGCAGCTTGTCGGGATCCTGCATGGCGAGGATCTCACCGGTGTCGAGGTCGGCAAGGACCCAGCCCTCGGTGGCGATTCCCGGCACATCCCAGGCACCGTCTGCTGCCTGGACGACGGGGCCGGTTGATGCGCCCGCGCCAAGGGATGTGGAGCCAGTGGTCGAGTTCGACGTGGGCGCCGGATCCTCGCCGGGAACGCCGGCGGCGACATGGGCTGGAAACGACATGGCGGCGGCGAGAGTGAGCGTGGCGAGCACGCGGGAAGGTACGCGCATAACGCCCAAAGGTTATGGCGGCGCGGGCTCGGTTCCGCGGAGCGACTCGGCGGCAAAGGGCCGTTGTTGAAGGTCGTCGGCGGGTTCGGCGCCAACGAGCGCGCTGCGTAGTGACCGATCACCAGGTGCCACGGTCCGCTGGTACGTCCGCGGTCCCCCGAGTCGTCGATGTTGCGACGCGCGGAACGCCCACGGAACGCGCGGATCGCCCACGCGGCGGGCGAACGCGGCGGGCGAACGCGGCGTGGGCGGGCGAGCAGCGCGCGTCAGCCCTTGTAGATCAACGCGCGCTTGACTTCCTGGATCGCCCTGGTGACCTCGATGCCGCGGGGGCAGGCGTCGGTGCAGTTGAACGTCGTCCGGCAGCGCCAGACCCCCTCCTTGGAGTTCAGGATCTCCAGGCGCTGCTCACCACCCTCGTCGCGGCTGTCGAAGATGAACCGGTGGGCGTTCACGATGGCGGCGGGGCCGAAGTACTGCCCGTCGGTCCAGAACACGGGACAGGACGTCGTGCAGCACGCGCACAGGATGCACTTCGTGGTGTCGTCGAAGACCGCACGATCCTCGGCGGACTGCACGCGCTCCTTGGTCGGGGCGTTTCCCGTCGTGATCAGGAACGGCATGATCTCGCGGAACGAGGCGAAGAACGGCTCCATGTCGACGATGAGGTCCTTCTCGAGCGGAAGGCCCTTGATCGCCTCGACCACGATGGGCTTCTTCGCGTTGAGGTCCTTGATCAGGGTCTTGCAGGCCAGTCGGTTGCGGCCATTGATCCGGATGGCGTCCGAGCCGCAGATGCCGTGGGCACACGACCGGCGGAACGTGACGGTGCCGTCCTGCTCCCACTTGATCTTGTGCAGCGCATCGAGGATCCGGTCGGTGGGGAACACATCGACCGTGAAGTCCTGCCAGAACGGCTCGGGGCCCTCGTCAGGCAGGAACCGGCGCAACCTGATCGTAACGGGGAACGGCTTCGGGATGTCTGTGGCGGGCGGCGACGCGGCTGCGGTGGTCATCAGTACTTGCGCTCCATCGGCTGGTAACGGGTCACTGTGACGGGTTTGTAGTCCAGCCGGATCATCTCCGAGCCGTCCGGGCCGATCTCTCGGTAGGCCATTGTGTGCCCCATGAAGTTCTCGTCATCACGGGTCTGGTAGTCCTCGCGCGCATGCCCGCCGCGGGACTCCTTGCGGGCCAGCGCACCGACCACCAGGAGCTCGGCGAGGTCGAGCAGGAAGCCGAGCTCGATCGCCTCGAGGAGATCGGTGTTGTAGCGGGCGCCCTTGTCCTGGATGGCGACGTGGGCGAACCGCTGGCGCAGCGACCGGACGTCGTCGAGGGCCTGGGTGAGTGTCTCCTCGGTGCGGTAGACCTGCGCGTTGAAGTCCATCGTCTCCTGCATGGCCCGACGGATGTCGCCGACGCGCTCGGTCCCGGTGCTGTCCAGGAGCATCGTCACCATGGACTCGACGCGTTCGGCGCCGACTGCCGGCAGGTCGACGAAGTCTGCGGTCGCCGCGTAGTCGGCCGCAGCGATGCCTGCCCTGCGGCCGAACACGTTGATGTCGAGCAGGGAGTTCGTTCCCAGGCGGTTGGCCCCGTGGACCGAGACGCACGCGCACTCACCGGCGGCGTAGAGCCCCGGAACGACGGTCTCGTTGTCCGAGAGGACCTCGGTGTTGACGTTGGTGGGGATCCCGCCCATCGCGTAGTGCGCGGTCGGGAACACGGGCACGAGCTCGGTGATCGGGTCCACACCCAGGTAGGTGCGTGAGAACTCCGTGATGTCCGGGAGCTTCTCCTCGATCTGCTCGGCGGGCAGGTGCGTGAGGTCGAGGTACACGTAGTCCTTGTGCGGTCCGGCACCCCGGCCCTCGCGGACCTCCTGGACCATCGCCCGGGCGACCATGTCGCGTGGCGCGAGGTCCTTGATGGTGGGGGCGTAGCGCTCCATGAACCGCTCGCCGGACTCGTTGCGCAGGATGCCACCCTCGCCGCGGGCACCCTCGGTGAGCAGCACGCCGAGGCCGGCCAGGCCGGTCGGGTGGAATTGGTAGAACTCCATGTCCTCCAGCGGCAGGCCCTGCCGGTACACGATGGCCATGCCGTCGCCGGTGAGCGTGTGGGCGTTCGAGGTGGTCTTGAAGACGCGGCCGAAGCCACCGGTGGCGAACACGACGGACTTGGCCTGGAACGTGTGGATCTCACCCGTCGACAACTGGTAGGCCACCACACCGGCGGTGCGCGTCTGGCCATCGACCTCGTTGAGCAGGAGGTCCAGGACGTAGTACTCGTCGAAGAACTCCACGCCCTGCTTGATGCAGTTCTGGTAGAGCGTCTGCAGGATCATGTGGCCGGTGCGGTCGGCGGCGTAGCAGGCGCGGCGCACGGCAGCCTCACCGTGGTTGCGGGTGTGCCCACCGAACCGGCGCTGGTCGATCCGGCCCTCGGGCGTGCGGTTGAACGGCAGGCCCATCTTCTCGAGGTCGATGACCGCGTCGATGGCCTCCTTGCACATGATCTCCGCGGCGTCCTGGTCGACCAGGTAGTCACCACCCTTGATCGTGTCGAAGGTGT
The DNA here is from genome assembly GCA_032123675.1 of Actinomycetes bacterium. Classification (GTDB taxonomy): domain Bacteria; phylum Actinomycetota; class Actinomycetes; order S36-B12; family CAIYMF01; genus Prado023. Next base: position 29 of record JAQBEX010000088.1, on the reverse strand, counting down.
GCCACTCCCAGTTGTCCTCCTCGACGTTG
>JAQBEX010000087.1:0-4032 GCA_032123675.1 Actinomycetes bacterium | reverse complement strand
GTACCTCGCGGCCTGGTCGTCGGCCGACGGCAGCGCGGTGCGGCAGTTGTACGCGACGGACGCGACCGCAACAGATGACCTGGCCGCGGTCCAGGCGATGGGGGCGGCCCAGATCGGGACGCTGGCCGAGGCCGGCGTCGCTGCCGGCGGTCTGCCCGGCGTCACGCTGGACTCGCTGCCTGACTTGGGCGGCCCGGCCAACTTCGCGGCTGGGCGGCCGACGTCGGGCGAGGCCCCGCCGTCGCTGGAGACCCAGGTCCTGCTCGTGACCGTCGACGACGGCAGCGGGTGCCCGGCCATCTGGCGATCGTGCTCGACCTCGACGCCGACGGGCTCATCGCGGCCGAGCGCCGTCACCACCGCGCAGACGACCTGGTGCGGTGCACCGGCGGCGTGCTCCCACCCGGGTGGTGGGACGAGGTGACCGTTCCGTCTGCTGTCACGATCGAGTTGACCGACACCCTGGACGTGGCGAGCCACGAGGTCCAGGTCTTCAACGGGACCCTGAACGGGAGGCCGTTGAGCGCGTTGGGGAGGCCCAGGTTGTTGAGCGGCGCCGCCGGTCAGAGCTGACCACCGCATCCGCAGGCCAGCGCGACCTGTCTCAGGCAGGTGTGGGCGGTTGTTCCGGCGTCGGAGCGGGGGTGGGGTAGTTGGTGCTGTAGGCGGCGAAGTCCCAGGCGTCGAGGAACGTGGTGGCGGCGTCTCGCCCGGACTGGTAGAGCCGTTCCTGGTCGGCGCGGGACAGGTCGAAGGCAACCGCGGAGATCCCGAATGTGTCGACGAAGATGGTCCGAGCGCAGATCGCGGGATCGTCGATGTGGGTGCGGTCGTTCCAGCCGATCAGGGTGGCCAGCATCCCGAAGGTCAGCGACAGCGGTCCCGTGACGACCGTGGTCTTGGGGTGGTCGTCAGGCTTGGCGGACAGCTTGATGCCGAACGTGGGCCAGCGGGACGGCTTGCCGTCGGTGCGGTCGAAGACGGCGACGGGGAAGTTCGACAGCATGCCGCCATCGACGAGGGTGGACCGCTCCTTGGTCGTCTTCCCATCGCGGTCCACGGCGTAGTCGATGGTTGCCGGTTCGAAGAAGAACGGGATCGACATCGAGGCCCGGACCGCGTCGATGACCGATTGGTCGTCGGCGGGCAGGTGGTAGAAGGTGGGGTAGTCCCATGGCAGGCGCACCAGTTTGTGCTGGGACACGTCGGAGGCCATCACCACCAGTCGGTAGCGCTTGGACTGCGGCAGGTCGCTGCCTGGGTCGTCGGGCAGGCGCATGCCGGCGAAGGTCTCCATGTCGTCCGGCAGCAACTCAGCGAGGTACTGCTTCAGGTAGTTGCCCTCGTAGATGCCCTTCTGGAACAACAGGGACAGCCCCTGGCCCAGAGGCCCGAGCCGGTCGATGATGGTGCCGTCCTGGAACTTCGAGTAGTCGGTGGATTGCATCACCTCGAGCATCTGTTCAGCCGGCATCCCGGACGCGATCAGCGCCCCGACGATGGACCCGGCCGAGGTACCGGCGACCCGCGGGAAGGAGTAGCCGGCCTCCTGAAGCACGCTGACCGCCCCGACCAGGGCGATCCCCTTCACCCCGCCGCCCTCCAGCACCAGATCCGCCTTCAACTCAACCGCATCGCCCATGACCATCGCCTCTCATTCGCGTGCCTGCCGCGGGCCACCGCGAGCAGACCACCACCGGCCGCGGATCGCCCGTTGCCTCCGACGCCAATCTGGCGCCGGCTCCGACCGATGGGCTCGACCTCCACCCTGCCACCGGAACCGGCCCAGCGGAAGGTTCTGTGGTCGTGTGGATCGACGCGGCATCTGGGAATGCTCACGGCTGCCTGTGGAGCCGTGGACCGGGCGCGGCGTGCTCCATCAGGCAACCACCGATCTCACGCCGGCGGCGCGTCGCGGGCCATTGGCTGCCCATCGCACTGCGGTAGGGCAGGCTCTGCCGGATGGGGCGAACCACGTCGACGGACTGCACCTGGGTCGTGGCGTGAGGCTGCGTGCGGTGATGGCGGTCCCGAGCCTCCGGTGGGCGGTGCTGGCCTGGGGCCTGTCGGTCATCGCCGAGACCGCGTCACTGGTTGCGCTGCTGGTCGTGGCCTACGAGGTCGGCGGTCCCGGGTTGCTCGCCGGCTTCTCGATCCTGCGAGCTGTGCCGGCCCTCATCGTCGCGCCCGTCGTGATCGGGTGGTCCGATCGGGGTCGGCGGGGGGCCCGGCTGGCGACCGTCCTCGCGACGCGGGCCGGCCTGTTGGCTCTGGCCGCTGCCCTCCTCGTCGCGGGTGCGCCCGTGGTGGGCTTGCTCACCGGAGGGCTCGCGTCGGTCCTGTTCAGCACGCACCGGCCCATGAGCGGTGCGCTGCTTCCGCACCTGGCCACGAGCCCGGCGCAGCTGACAGCGGCCAACGCGGCCTCGTCGTTCGCTGAGAGCACCGGCACGCTGGTCGGACCCGTGCTCGCCGGCGTGCTGCTCATGGTCGGCTCGCCGCCCCTGGCCGTGGCGCTGGCGGCAGTCGTGGTGGGGGCCGCTGCGGTTGCTGTCCACCGCATCCACGATGTCCCTGGCCCCGGCCACGCCGGCAGCGCCATCACGCTGGCGGCCGCGATCAGGGAGTTCGGCGGCGGCCTGCGCGCCCTGATCCGCCAGCCTCCTCTGGTCGCGCTGGTCTTCGTGCAGACGTTCGCCCGCGGGGTGCTCCTCATCGCCGTGGTGGTCCTCGCTGTCGACACGTTCGACCAGGGCGATCCCGCTGTCGGGTGGTTGACGGCGATGCTGGGGGTGGGGGGCCTGGCGGGCAGTGTGGCCGCGGCGGCATTGGTCACCTCGACGCGCATCAGCCGAGCCGTTCCAGTGGGCGTGGCGCTCTGGGGCCTGCCCATGGTCGCCATCGGCGCCCTGACCATTCCGGCTGTTGGCTACATCGGATTCGTGGTCATCGGCGTCGGCAACGCAGTGCTCGACGTCGGGGCCTTCACCCTGGTGGCCAGGGTGATCCCCCCCACCATGCTGGGGCGAGCCTTCGCGGCGTTCGAAGTGATCCTCGTCCTGGGTGTCACCGCCGGCTCCCTGGTGGCCGGCCTGGCCATCCCGGCGTTCGGCGTCGGACCCTCGTTGTGGCTCACGGGATTCGTGCTCGTGGCGCTTGCCGCGGGCAGCATCCCGTGGGCCCACCGGCTCGACGCCCGGCTCATCCCCGGCGAGCACGTGGCGGCCCTGCGCGAGTGCCACGAGCTGGATGCCCTTCCCCTGGCCACGGTGGACCATCTGGCGACCGTCGGGGTCGAGCGGACGTTCGCCAGTGGCGAGGACGTGATGGTGCAGGGGGCCGATGGGGAGGAGTTCCACGTGGTCATATCGGGTCATGCTCGCGTCAGCCGGAACGGCACAGCAGTCGCCGAACTCGGGCCGGGCAGCGGCTTCGGCGAGATCGCCCTGCTGCGCCACGTCCCTCGTACCGCGACGGTCACCGCTGTCGGCGCCTTGACCACCTTCGTGATCTCCCGGCTGGACTTCACGATCTTCGTGGCCGGGCACCCAACCGCAGCCGCGGCATTGGCAAACGTGGCCCGGGAGCGGGCGCTGGCCGACAAGCGGCGCGGGTTGCGCTGACCGCGTCGACCCGGATGTGAGCCTCGAGTGATGGCTTCGTGCACGCGGGCGTACCGGTTGGTGTGTCTCGTCGTCGGCCTGCCGCGGTGGGCCGACGCGTTCGGCCCGTCATTCGGGCGCGGTGAGTCCGAACAGGGTGGCTCGGGACAACGTCGTGACCAGAGCGGGGTCGAGGGCATTGAATCCTCCGGCCATCGACTCCAGCGGGTCGAACGTCTCCCGTGCGCCGCGGTGTGCCTGCGTCGCGGTGATCGGTGAGTTGCCCTCGGTGCGCCAGCCGCGGTCGGTCAGGATCTGCGCCACCCCCGTGTCGAGGCTCGCGCCCGAATCGCCGGCCGCGCTGCCGAGCAGCGCGAACCATCCCGCCTCTGCCTGGAACCCCGTGCCCACCGGTAGTCGCTTGAGCACC
>JAQBEX010000086.1:0-82225 GCA_032123675.1 Actinomycetes bacterium | reverse complement strand
GCCGAGGTCCAGCCGACCACGATCCGACCCAATCGGGACTGCAGGTCTGTCAGGTCGGTCGCGAGGCAGAGGGCGGCCATCACCTCGCTGGAGGCGGTGATCTGGAACCCGGACTCGCGGGGGATCCCGTCCAGCGGGCCGCCCAGCCCGAGGACGACGTGCCGCAGGTAGCGATCATTCATGTCCACGGCGCGCGGCCAGGTGACCCGCCGGGGATCCAGCGGGGCCCGGGTGCCGAACTGCAGGCAGTTGTCCACCAACGCCGAGAGCAGGTTGTGCGCCGAGGTGATGGCGTGCATGTCGCCGGTGAAGTGCAGGTTGATCGCCTCTGCGGGCTCGATCGTGGCCGCACCACCCCCAGTGCCGCCGCCCTTCATCCCGAACACCGGACCGAGCGAGGGCTCGCGCAGGGCCAGCACGGCGTGTCGGCCGCGGGCGCGCATCCCCATGGCCAGGGCAACGGCCATCGTGGTCTTGCCCTCGCCGGACGGCGTGGGGGTGATCGCCGAGACCAGGATCAGCCGTCCGGTCGCGGGCCGACCAGCCAGGGCCGCGAGATCGACCTTCGCGCGGCCCGGTCCCCAGGCAATCACGTGCTCCGGGGCGATGCCGAGCTCGGCGGCGACGTCGGGCATCGGGCGCAGGTCCGGCACAATCGGTCATGCTGGCACCCGTGGGCCAGCCACGTCCTGTCGAGCCGAAGTCGAGCCGGATGTGCGCCATTGCCCCGATCGGCCCGGGCAGTCCGGATGTCGCTGCGTCGGCGATGTCGCTGCCCGGCGGTACCATCGTGGCCTGCCCCAGCCCGCCTTCCCCCGCCAGGCCGCGGCGCAGCCAGGCCGCGGCGCAGCCAGACGTTCGTGGCAAGTCCGGGAGGAGATCCGTGTCGAACAGCTCGACCGGCGACTTCGTGCATCTGCACGCCCACACCGAGTACTCGATGCTCGACGGCGCTGCCCGGGTCAAGGACCTCTTCGCCGAGGCGGCCCGGATGGAGATGCCGGCGCTGGCGATCACCGATCACGGCAACCTGTTCGGTGCCTACGAGTTCTGGAAGGCAGGCCGGGCGGCTGGTGTGAAGCCGATCATCGGGATGGAGGGGTACTACGTCCCGATCGGCTCCCGCTTCGACCGGGCGCCCTTCTCCTTCGGCGCCGAGGTCGGTCAGGACGTCGGCGACGAGGGCACTGTCAAGGGCAAGGTCAACTACACGCACATGACCCTGCTGGCCGAGGACAACGAGGGTCTGCACAACCTGTTCCGGATCTCCTCGCTGGCCAGCCTTGAGGGCCAGTACCGCAAGTACCCGCGCTTCGACCGCGACCTGCTCGACAAGCACGGCAAGGGGATCATCGCCACGACGGGCTGCCCCTCGGGCGAGGTGAACCGGTGGCTGCAGGTCGGCCAGTACGAGAAGGCCCGCAGAGCGGCCGCGGACTATCGCGACATCCTCGGCCGGGACAACTTCTACTGCGAGCTGATGGACCACGGCATCGAGATCGAACGGCGCACCAGGGCCGATCTGCTGCGCCTGGCCAAGGACCTCGGCCTGCCCCTGCTGGCCAGCAATGACCTGCACTACACGCATGCCGCGGATGCGGACTCCCATGAGGTGCTGCTGTGCGTGCAGACCGGCAAGACGATGGCCGACCCGAAGCGATTCAAGTTCGACGCCCGCGACTTCTACCTCAAGTCCGCCGTCGAGATGCGGACCCTGTGGGCTGAGCACCCCGAGGCGTGCGACAACACCCTGCTGGTCGCCGAGCGGTGCAACGTCGACTTCACCGAGGGCCGCAACCTGATGCCCCGGTTCCCGGTCCCCGAGGGGGAGAACGAGGAGTCGTGGCTGGTCAAGGAGGTGGATCGTGGCCTGGCGGGCCGGTTCCCCGACGGAGTGCCGCAGGATCGCCGGGAGCAGGCCGCCTACGAGCTCGGGGTCATCAACCAGATGGGTTTCCCCGGGTACTTCCTCGTCACCGCTGACCTCGTGGCGCACGCCAAGAGCGTGGGCATCCGCGTGGGCCCTGGTCGCGGGTCGGCGGCCGGTGCGCTGATCGCCTACGCACTGGGCATCACCGAGCTGGACCCGATGTCCCATGGGCTGCTGTTCGAGCGATTCCTGAATCCCGAGCGGGTGTCGATGCCCGACATCGACATGGACTTCGACGAGCGCCGGCGCGCGGAGATGATCCGCTACGCCACGCAGCGCTACGGCGAGGAGCGGGTCGCCCAGATCGTCACCTACTCCACGATCAAGGCCAAGGCCGCGCTCAAGGACTCCGCCCGGGTCCTGGGCCACCCGTTCTCCGTGGGAGAGCGGCTGACCAAGGCGATGCCTCCTGGGGTCATGGGCAAGGACATCCCGCTGTCGGGGATCTTCGACGAGGAGCACCCCCGCCACAAGGAGGCTGCGGACTTCCGGGCCCTGTACGAGTCGGAGTCCGACCTGCGTGAGGTGGTCGACACCGCACGTGGCCTCGAGGGCCTTCGTCGGCAGTGGGGCGTGCACGCGGCCGGGGTCATCCTCTCCGCCGAGCCGCTGGTGGACGTCATCCCGATCATGCGCCGCGAGCAGGATGGCGCCATCATCACCCAGCTGGACATGGGGGCCTGCGAGAACCTCGGACTGCTCAAGATGGACTTCCTGGGCCTGCGCAACCTGACCATCCTCGACGACGCCGTGCGCCAGATAATGGCCAACACCGGCCGGGCGCTGGTCCTCGAGGACCTCACGCTCGACGACGGGCCGACCTACGAGCTGCTCGCCCGCGGGGACACCCTGGGGGTGTTCCAGCTGGACAACTCGGGCATGCGTGGGCTGCTCACCCGCCTGGGCCCGACCAACTTCGAGGACATCTCGGCGGTCCTGGCGCTCTACCGTCCAGGGCCCATGGGCGCCAACGCGCACAACGACTTCGCCGACCGCAAAAACGGCCGCCAGCCGGTCACACCGATCCACCCCGAGCTGGCGGAGCCGCTGGCCGAGATCCTGGGCGACACCTACGGGCTGATCGTCTACCAGGAGCAGGTCATGGCCATCGCGCAGAAGCTGGCCGGCTACTCCCTGGGCAGCGCGGACCTCCTGCGCCGCGCGATGGGCAAGAAGAAGAAGGAGATCCTCGACAAGGAGTACGTCCCGTTCGCCGAAGGGATGCGGGCCAACGGCTACTCCGAGCAAGCGATCAAGACCCTGTGGGACATCCTGGTCCCGTTCTCGGACTACGCCTTCAACAAGGCGCACACCGCCGGCTACGGGTTGGTGTCCTACTGGACGGCCTACCTCAAGGCGAACTACCCGGCCGAGTACATGGCGGCGCTGCTCACATCGATCGCCGACGACAAGGACAAGTCGGCGATCTACCTCAACGAGTGCCGGCGCATGGGCATCAAGGTGCTGCCCCCGGACGTGAACGAGTCCCAGTCGGACTTCGCCTCGGTCGGCACCGACATCCGCTTCGGCCTGTCGGCGATCCGCAACGTCGGCACCAACGTCGTCGAGTCGATCATCCGCACCCGCACGGCCAAGGGTCGATTCGCCGACTTCGGCGACTTCATCGCCAAGGTGGAGATCGGCGTGTGCAACAAGCGCCTGGTGGAGTCACTGATCAAGGCCGGGGCCTTCGACAGCTTCGGCGACACCCGCAAGGGCCTGCTGGCCATCCACGAGCAGGCCATCGACGCCGCCATCGACACGAAGAAGGCCGAGGCGGTCGGGCAGTTCGACCTGTTCGCCGGGATGGGTGCGGCCGCCGAGGAGCCCGCGCCCGGTTCGCGGCTGGTCCCACCCCCGACCGAGTGGGACAAGAAGACCCTGCTGGCCTACGAGCGCGAGATGCTGGGGCTCTACGTCAGCGACCATCCCCTGTTCGGGCTCGAGCATGTCCTGGCGTCGCTGGCGGACATGCCCATCGCGGCGCTGTCCGCCGACGAGCGGGTGGACGGCCAGATGGTCACTCTCGCCGGGCTGGTCACCAGCGTCCAGCGCAAGACGACCAAGGCCAAGGGCGAGCAGTGGGCCATCGTCACGGTCGAGGACCTGGCCGGATCGATCGAGGTCATGTGCTTCCCCCAGCTGTACTCCTCCGTGGGGGTCCTGCTCGCCGAGGACGTGGTCGTCGTCGTGCGCGGGCGGTTGGAGAAGGGCGACGAGGGTGCGCCTCGGCTGCGCGCGATGGACATCAGCGCTCCCTCGATCAGCGACGCCGGCGCGACGGGTCCGGTCGGCATCCACCTGGACATCGCCCGCTGCACGCCGCCTGTCGTTCAGCGCCTGCGTGAGGTGCTGGGCAGCCACCCCGGCACAGTGGAGGTCCATGTCCACCTGCGCAACGGTGCGACCACCACCGTGCTGGCCATCGATGACCGCCTGCGGGTGGTGCCCTCACCGGCACTGTACGGGGACCTGAAGGCCCTGCTCGGGCCCAACTGCCTGGGCTGACCCGGCCCGACCCCAGCGGCCCGTCGCCCACTCCGGGCTGCGCGCGGCTCAGGTGCGGCGGGCGATCGGTGCGACCCGGGCGTCGGTCAGCTCGACCAGGTCACCGGGTTCCAGCTCGACATCCAGGCCCCGGCGGCCACCGGAGACCAGCACCGTGTCATGGGCCAGCGCCGACTCGTCGAGTACGGTCGGCGCCGCCGTGCGCTGGCCGAGGGGGGAGATCCCACCTGCGACATATCCGGTGGCTCGCTCGGCCCGGGCCACCTCAGCCATCGCGGCGCGCTTGCCACCGACGGCAGCGGCCAGCAGTTTGAGGTCCACCTGGGTGTCAACCGGCACGATCGCGACGACCAGCGCGCCGTCGATGTCGGCCAGCAGTGTCTTGAACACCCGATCCGGTGCCACGCCCAGCTCGAGAGCGGCCTCCAGGCCGTAGGACTCGCTGCGCGGGTCGTGCCGGTAGGTGCGCAGGACGTGCGGGACACCTGCCTCGGAGAGGATTCGGGTGGCGGGTGTTCCGGTGGAACCGCTGGACCTCCTGGGCATGGGGTGATCCTGCCACCGGCCCACCCGGGGTCGCTCAGGCGGCCGCGCGCCGACGCATGGGCGCTTGCCCGAGCGGGTCGCCGGGACAGGCCATAGCCTGTGCCAGTGCCCACGGTTCCGTTGTTCCCGCTGCGCACGGTCCTCGTCCCCGGGCTGGTGCTGCCCCTGCACATCTTCGAGCCCCGCTACCGGCTGATGATGCACACCCTGTGCGACGTTCCCGAGGACGAGCGTGGTTTCGGGGTCGTTGCGGTGCGGCCCGGGCACTCCGAGGCCGACGGGCTCGACGGGCTCTACCAGACGGGCACGATGGCTCGAATCACCAAGCTCGACGAGTTGCCGGACGGCCGGTACGACGTGGTCACGGTCGGCGCCCGCCGGTTCACGATCGAGGAGATCGACGACGCGTTGCCCTACACCCGCGCTCGGGTCCGGCTCCACGATGAGCCCGTCGGTGATGAACCCCGCACCGCGGCGCTGGCGGCCGATGCTGTGCGCCTCCTGGCGGCCTACCGGGAGGTCATTGCCGGGTGGGGCGTGATCGAGATGGCCGACATCGACCATCTCCCCAACGACCCGGTCGTTCTGAGCTACCTGGTGGCCTCGGCGATCGTCACGGACCTGCCAGAGCGACAGGCACTGCTCGGGATCGAGGACGCGGAGCAGCGGCTCCTGGCGGTGTGCAAGGTCCTGCGTCGCGAGATCGAGGTCATGTCGGCGATGCCGTCGATGCCAGCGGTGGATCTGGCCGGCTCGCGGGTGTGGGCCAACTGAGGCGCTGACGGCTGCCTGCCAGCGCCTAGAATCAGCAGCATGATCCGTCGACTGGACCTGCGGGCCGGACTACCGACGAACCTCGGCGCGGTGGTGCCCCGAGCGCCGATGGACGTCGAGCACGCCCTGGACGTGGTGCGGCCGATCGTCGCGGACGTCGCCAAGCGGGGCGCCCCGGCGGTCCTGGACCACGGGGAGCGCCTCGATGGCGTGCGCCCGACGCACCTGCGGGTACCCACCGCAGAGATCGCGGCTGCGGTGCAGGCCCTTGATCCCGATATCCGCCGCGCCCTCGAAGTCGCCATCGAGCGCGTGCGTCGCGTGCACGCCGATCAGGTGCGTCCGGATCACACCACCACCGTGGTCCCGGGTGGGTCGGTCACGATGCGCTGGATCCCGGTGGATCGGGTGGGGCTCTACGTCCCCGGTGGGCGTGCGGTGTACCCGTCGTCGGTGGTGATGAACGTCGTGCCCGCGCAGATCGCCGGGGTCGGATCCATCGCGGTGGCCTCCCCGCCACAGAAGGAGTCCGACGGGCTGCCGCACCCGACCATCCTCGCTGCCTGTGGGCTGCTTGGCGTCGACGAGGTGTACGCGGCCGGTGGTGCCCAGGCGATCGCCCTGTTCGCCTATGGGGCGCCGCTCGAGGACGGCACGGTGTGCCGGTCGGTCGACCTGGTCACCGGCCCGGGCAACATCTGGGTCACCGCGGCCAAGCGCATGCTCAAGGGCCGGATCGGCATCGACTCGGAGGCCGGGCCCACGGAGATCGCCGTCCTGGCCGACGAGACCGCTGACGCCGACATCGTGGCGGCCGACCTGATCAGCCAGGCCGAGCACGACGTCATCGCGGCGTCCGTGCTGGTCACCACGTCCCCGCGGCTGGCCATGGACGTCCAGGCGGCCCTCGAGACCCAGGTCGCCGCCACCAAGCACTCGTTGCGCATCCGCGAGGCGCTCGGGGGGACGCAGAGCGCGATCATCGTCGTCGACTCGATCACCGACGGGCTCGCCGTGGTCAACGCCTACGCGGCTGAGCACCTGGAGATCCACACCAAGGATGCGCGCGACGTGGCGCTGCGGGTGCGAAACGCCGGCGCGGTCTTCATCGGTCCGTGGGCGCCGGTCTCCTTGGGCGACTACGCGGCTGGCTCGAACCACGTACTGCCCACCGGCGGGTGCGCGTGCCACTCCAGCGGGTTGGGCGTGGCGACGTTCCTGCGTGGCGTGGAACTCATCGAGTACGACCGCGAGGCGCTGGCGGATGTCGCTGACACAGTCGTCACGCTGGCCCATGCCGAGGACCTCCCGGCCCATGCCGCCGCGATCAGCGCGCGGTTCGACCGGTGAGCGCCGGCTCAGCCCGGACCGACCTCCCGCCCGGGCTGCCGTTGCGCCCTGAGCTCGTCGGTGCGACCCCCTACGGGGCTCCGCAGCTCGACGTCGCGTACCGGCTGAACGTCAATGAGAACCCGTACCCACCCTCGGCGGCGATGGTGGCCGATGTGGCCGTTGCGGTGGCTGTGGCCACTGCCACGCTGAACCGCTACCCGGACCGGGACGCGAGCGCCCTGCGGGCCGACCTCGCCGCGTACATCGGCACCGATGTCCCGGTCGGCCCGGCGATCACCGCCGACCGGGTGTGGGCCGCGAACGGCTCCAACGAGGTCATGGTCCAGCTCCTGCAGGCCTTCGGTGGCCCGGGCAGGGTGGCGCTGTCGTTCACGCCGACCTACTCCATGTACCCCGACTACTGCCGCGACACCTTCACGGCCTACTGCACGCTGCCCCGCCGGGCCGACTTCACGATCGACCTCGATGCGGCGCTGGCCCGCATTGCCGCGGAGCAGCCGGATGTCGTCCTGCTGGCCTCCCCGAACAACCCGTCCGGGACGGCTCTCGCCCTGGCGGAGATCGATGCGTTGTGCGCGGCGAGTCGGGGGATGGTCGTCGTCGACGAGGCCTACGCGGAGTTCCGCCGGCCCGGCACCCCATCGGCGATCGAGCTGCTGGATGAGCATCCGCGGCTGGTCGTCACCCGCACGATGAGCAAGGCCTTCGCGCTCGCCGGGGCCAGGCTGGGCTATCTCGTGGCCAGCTCGGAGGTCGTCGACGCCGTACAGCTGGTCCGACTGCCGTATCACCTGTCCGCGGTCACCCAGGCCGTTGCCAGCACGGCCCTGAGGCATGCCCCGGAGCTGCTGGGGTCGGTGGCTGCGCTGCGCACGGAGCGTGATGCCCTGGCCCGGTGGCTGTCCACCCAGCGCGGCCTCGTCGCTGCGGAGTCCGACGCGAACTTCGTCCTGTTCGGCCGGTTCGTCGACCGGGATGTGATCTGGCAGCGGCTGCTCGACCGCGGCGTCCTCGTCCGGGCGACTGGGCCACCGGGCTGGCTCCGGGTCTCGGCGGGGACCCCGGCCGAGATGGCCGCCTTCCGGTCGGCACTGACCGAGAGCCTCGAACCAGACGACCTGCTCCCGTGAGAAGGTGGGCGCACTCCAGCGAGGAAGGGATCTGATGGGCCGGTTCGCACGGGTCGAGCGCACGACCAAGGAGAGCGACGTCCGGGTGGACCTGGAGCTTGACGGGTCCGGGACCACCGAGGTCGGCACCGGCGTGCCCTTCTTCGACCACATGATGACCCAGATCGGCAAGCATGCCGGTTTCGACCTCACGATCGCCACGACCGGCGACGTCGAGGTCGACAGTCACCACACGGTCGAGGACACCTCGCTGGCGTTCGGGGCCGCCCTGCGTCAGGCGCTCGGCGACAAGGTGGGCATCCGCCGGTTCGGCGATGCCTTCGTCCCACTGGATGAGTCCCTGGCGCGTGCGGTCGTGGACCTGTCGGGCCGTCCCTACGTGGTTCACGACGAGCCGGCGATGGCCCCGATGATCGGTTCGTATGACACCACCCTGACCAGGCATGTGTGGGAGTCCGTCTCCGCGACCGGACAGATCTGCCTGCACGTGCACTGCCTCTACGGGCGCAACCCACACCACATGGTGGAGGCGCAGTTCAAGGCGGTGGCCAGGGCACTGCGCACGGCTGTCGAGCGCGATCCCCGGGTCGTGGGGGTACCCAGCACCAAGGGAGCCCTGTGATGGCAGGCCTGCCCGCCGCCACGATCAGCGCTCCGCGCGATTCCGAATGAGTCACGTCGTCGTCCTTGACTACGGATCGGGGAACCTCAGATCGGCTGCGCGGGCGCTGGCTGTCGTTGGCGCCGAGGTGACGGTCACCTCCGACTACGACCAGGCGATGGAGGCCGACGGGCTCGTGGTGCCCGGAGTGGGCGCCTTCGCCGCCTGCATGGAGGGATTCCGCGCAGTCCGAGGGCCCTATCTGGTCGACCATCGGCTGGCCGGCGGGCGCCCCGTGCTGGGAATCTGCGTCGGGATGCAGATCATGTTCGACTCCGGGGCTGAGCACGGTGTGGTGACCCAGGGCGTGGGGGAGTGGCCCGGGGTCGTCGAGGAACTGCCGGCGGACATCCTTCCGCACATGGGCTGGAACACTGTCGATGCACCGCAGGACTCGGTGCTCTTCGAGGGCATCTCCGACGACCGGTTCTACTTCGTCCACTCCTACGCGGTCCAGCGCTGGGATTTCGCGGCCCAGGAGTTGTTCCGCCCGCCGCTCGTGACGTGGTCCGAGCATGGCGCGCCGTTCATCGCGGCTGTGGAGAACGGGCCACTGGTGGCCACCCAGTTCCATCCGGAGAAGTCCGGCGATGCCGGGCTGGGCCTGCTGGCCAACTGGCTGCGCTCGATCCGCTGACCCCCCCGACCGCGGGGACCCACTAGCCTTGGCGGATGCAGCCACTGATCCTCCTGCCGGCCGTCGACGTTCGCGACGGGACCGCCGTGCGCCTCGTCCAGGGCGAGTCCGGAACCGAGACCTCCTACGGATCACCCCTGCAGGCGGCCCTGGACTTCCAGTCCCAAGGAGCCCAGTGGATCCATCTGGTGGATCTCGATGCGGCCTTCGGGACCGGCAACAACCGCGACCTGCTGGCTGAGGTGATCGGCCAGCTCGACGTCGCAGTCGAACTCTCCGGAGGGATCCGCGACGACGAGTCGTTGACCGCGGCCCTGGCCACCGGATGCCAACGGGTCAACCTCGGCACGGCGGCGCTGGAGGACCCGGACTGGTCCCGGCGGGTCATCGTGGAGCAGGGCGAGCGCATCGCTGTCGGGCTCGACGTCCGAGGCACGACGTTGGCGGCTCGTGGCTGGACCAAGGAGGGCGGGAATCTGTGGGAAACCCTGGACCGGCTCGACGCCGACGGCTGTGCCCGCTACGTCCTGACCGACGTGACCAAGGACGGCACCCTGCGCGGGCCGAACCTGGACCTGCTGCGCGACGTCTGCGCCCAGACCGACCGGCCCGTGGTCGCCAGCGGTGGTGTTGCCCGGCTCGAGGACCTGCACCGGCTGTCTGAGCTCGTCGAGGTCGGGGTCGAGGGGGCGATCATCGGCAAGGCTCTCTACGCCGGTGCGTTCACGCTGCCCGAGGCGCTGGCGGCGGTGGCACCGCACCGCAGCTTCCTGTAGCCGCAGGGCACAACTGCCGGTCCGTGGGCGGTCGGCGTCGGCGACCGGCAGGAAGGGGTGGTCATGGCTGTCGAACGCTTCTCCAGTGGGGGTGTGTACGAGGACGAGGTGGGCTACAGCCGGGTTGTAGTGGCCAGCGGCTACGGCGGTCTGACGGGGTGGACCGCCGGGACGACATCGATGGTCAACGGCGTGGTGGTCCACCCGCGCGATCCGCATGGGCAGGCGGTCGTCGCCTTCCAGTCCGCGCTGTTCGCCCTGGAGCGAGCCGGCTTCTCGCGGTCCGACACGGTCCAGACCCGGATGTATGTCGTGGACGTGGCCACGCACGCCGATGCCGTGGGCCGTGCGCACTTCGAGCTGTTCGCCACCGTGCGACCGGCGGCGACCATGGTCGGGGTTGCCGCCCTCGTGCACGCGGACATGCTCGTGGAGGTCGAAGTGGTCGCCTGGCGCTGCGAGGATGTCCCCGCGGCCTGATCGGCCACCAGGCGGCGTGGTCGACGGTGGGCTGACCAGGTGTTCGCAGCGTGTATGGCAGAGTAGGGCTGCGCAATGAGGGAGGATCCCGATGCAGGACGAGGCGCCCGATGGACCGCCGACGGGGGGCAGTATGGCACAGGGTGCCGATGCTGATGGCGAGACTCCCGAATCGACATGGTGGCCCTTCTCGCAACCTGAGCCGGGCACCGAGGTTGGCAGCGACGCGAGCGCCGGTGCGCGGGCGGTGCCCGAGGCTGACCCGACACTGAGTTTCCCTGTCGAGACCGAACCGGAGACCGAACCGGAGACCGAACCCCGCCCGGATGTGGTGGTCGAGCAGGAGCCGAACGTGGGCGTCGACATCACGACGGCGACGCCCGGCGAGCCCGCTGCGCTGACCGAGTTCGACCTGGACCGACCCGACGACGTGGAGGCCGAGGACAAGGTTGCGATCCGTTCCGGAGTCGCGACGGTGTTCGCCGCCTCTGCTGGATCCGGTGACCCCGAGCCGGTGGCGGCCGAGCGCCGGGCGATGGCAGCCGAGGCGCACGCCGACGCGCTGCCGAGGGAGGGCACGGACAAGGCCGGCAGCATCCCCGCTGTCAGCGCACGCAGGGCCTGGGCGAAGAGGCAGTGGAGCAGCTGGCGGCTGTACCTGGTCCGGTTCGTGTCCGCGGGGCTGTCGGTGATCCTCGCGGTCGCCGTGGTCCCGGGGCTCAGCTTCACCGCGTGGCGGTGGGGACAGGGCCTGGAGATCGCGCTGATATTCGCGCTGCTCAACGCGTTCATCAAACCCGTCCTGCAGTTCCTGTCCTTGCGATTCCTGTTCAGCACGTTCGGAGTCGTCGTTGTGCTGATCAACACGTTCCTGCTGTACCTGCTCGGCAGGATGACTGACAGCATCGACGCTGACAGTCTCCTGGCCCTGGTTCTGGGTGGCGTCGTCGTGGGAATCGTCGGCGCGGGGATCGATGCCGTGCTGGGGGCGGACTACCCCATGCTCGACCGCGACTACAAGGAGAGGAACGGTATGGCATGAGCAGCGGCCTGGACACGATCGGCGAGAACCTCCGCCTTCAGCAGATCTACTCGACCCTTGGCGCCTTCGGAGCTGAGGCGGCCCTGGAGAACACCCCGCTGGCCGCACCTCGCCGGCGGATGCAGCGGTGGGTGCACCGCCTCCCCGAGCCCATCCCCGAGTACAGCACTGCGGCCCGGACCCGCGTGCTGCTCGAGGGACTGGGCCCCACGTACGTGAAGATGGGCCAGATCGTGTCCAGCCAGGTCAACGTCCTGCCCGACGACTGGCGCGTTGAGCTCGATCGGCTGCAGAACGAGGTCCCGACGTTCCCCTACGCGATGGTGCGCCAGATCATCACCGAGGAACTCGGGGGACCGCCCGAGGAGCTCTACGCGGAGTTCGCAGAGACACCACTGGCCGCAGCCTCCCTGGCGCAGGTCCACCGTGCCCGGATGCACGACGGGCGCGAGGTGGCCGTCAAGGTCCAGCGTCCGAACCTCGACCAGCAGGTCAAGGCAGACCTGGGGGTGACCCAGAACGCGGCACGGGCGATGGAGGCCCGCAGCCAGTGGGCGCGAGAGATCGGGCTGCGCGGCATGCTCGACGAGTTCAGCACCAACCTCATCGAGGAACTCGACTACTACGGCGAGGCGTACAACATGGCGCGCCTGGCCGCGAACATGTCTGCCCTGCCCGGGGTGAGCGTCCCCGAGTTGTACCGGGAGCTCTCCGCGCGGCGTGTCCTGACCCAGGAGTTCATCGTCGGCGTCAAGATCTCCGACCTCGAGGCGATCGATGCCGCCGGACTCGATCGGGGTGTCCTGGGCACGAACGCCCTGCGTGCGGCGATCAAGATGCTGCTCATCGACGGCTTCTTCCACGCTGACCCGCACCCGGGAAACCTCTACGTGGACCTCGCCAACGGCCACGTCACCTTCCTGGACTGCGGGATGGTCGGCGAGCTCTCCGTGGCGCAGCGGATCAACATGCTCGCGCTGCTGTGGACCGTCGTGAACGGCGACATCACGGCCATGGCATCCCAGCTTCGGTCCCTGAGTGTGCCGTTCCGGCCGGTCGACGACGCGAGTTTCGTGCGCACGTTCGAGCGCCGGATGGCCCGGTACGGCAAGGGCTCCGGTGCGGACTTCGACGACGTGTTCAACGCCGGGATGGCTGTCCTGCGCGACGAGGGCCTGCGGCTGGACCCCAACCTCACGCTGGCCATGAAGGCGATGATGCAGGCCTCGGCCTTCTTCGTTCCGCTGGCACCCCCGGGCAAGACCTTCAGCGACACAGCCCTGGAGCTCGCTCTCGAGCAGGCACAGGCACCCTCCACAGAGGTGATGGTCAAGGAGATGGCCGCCAACGAGGCCAAGCAGGCGGCGATGCGGGCCCTGCATGCGGCCCCCGAGTACATCAAGAGCGCGATCGGATGGAACGAGCAGTTCAAGAAGGGTCGGTTGACGGTGACCGTCGACACGTCCCAGCTGAATGAGCAGATGGCCGAGGTGCGCTCGATCACGAGCATGGTGGTCGTCGCGCTGCTCGTGTGTGGCGGCATCATCGGGTCGGCGATCGCCGCGACGGCCTTCACGGGCACCGGTATGGAGCGCTACGCGACGTTCGGCTTCTTCGCCTCGTTGATCATCGCGGGAGTCCTGCTCGCCGTGTACCTGACGCGACTCTTCCGCGCACGCGGGCGCCGGTAGCCGCTCCGGGGCGCGACCATCGCCGATTAGGCTGGGAACATGTCGGTCGCGGTCCGAGTCATCCCATGCCTGGACGTGGATGCCGGCCGTGTGGTCAAGGGCGTGAACTTCATCGACCTTCGCGATGCCGGGGACCCGGTCGAGTTGGCCGCCGCCTATGGGGCCGAGGGTGCCGACGAGTTGACCTTCCTCGACATCACGGCCTCCTCCGGCGACCGCGAGACGACCTATGACGTTGTCCGGCGCACGGCCGAGCAGGTCTTCATCCCGCTCACCGTGGGCGGTGGGGTGCGCACAGTGGCTGACTTCGACGCCCTCCTGCGCGCAGGTGCCGACAAGTGCGGGGTGAACACCGCAGCGATCGTCCGCCCCGAGCTGCTGTCCGAGGCCGCCGATCGCTTCGGCGCGCAGTGCGTCGTGCTCTCGCTGGATGCCCGGCGCTGCGGACCGGGCACTGGCGTCCCGGACGTCCGCACCGAGTCCGGGTTCGAGGTCACCACGCACGGTGGTCGGCGCTCGACCGGGATCGACGCGATCGGGTGGGCCGTCCGCTCTGCTGAGCTCGGCGCGGGGGAGATCCTCCTGAACTCGATGGACGCCGATGGGACGAAGTCCGGCTACGACCTGGAACTGATCGCGGCAGTGCGCGCAGAGGTGCGCGTCCCCGTCATCGCCAGTGGAGGCGCCGGTGCGCTTGCCGACTTCGCGCCGGCCGTCGACGCCGGTGCTGATGCGGTGCTGGCCGCGAGCGTGTTCCACTTCGGGGAGCTCACGATCGGGCAGGTCAAGGACGCGCTGGCCGAGTCCGCACACACGGTTCGCCTGTGAACCCCCGGCTCGGGCTGCCGGCCGGGGCGGCGAGCGTGGGCCAGAATGTCGCCGTGGACTTCACGGACAGCGGCGCGCTTGCCGAGGACATCGTTGGGCGACTGCGCCCAGCCGGCAGGGCGCCCGACGGCCGGCCCCTGGTCACGGCAGTGGCACAGGATGCGGACACCGGTCGGGTGCTGATGGTCGCCTGGATGGACGGTGCGGCATTGGCCCGCACACTGCAGACGCGGATCGCCACCTACTACTCGCGCTCGCGCCAGGAGCTCTGGGTCAAGGGGGCGACCTCGGGCAACACCCAGTCCGTGGTCAGCATCGAGCTCGACTGCGATGGGGACGCGGTCCTGCTGCGGGTCCGGCCCGAAGGGCCCGCCTGCCACACCGGGCTGACGTCCTGCTTCGACACCGTGGAGATCGCATGACCCAGGCCAGTCCCGACCTGCCCGAGTTCCGCGAGCTGGCCCGCTCCCGGCGGGTGATCCCGGTCGTCCGGCGCCTGCTCGCCGACGGGGACACCCCGGTGGGTCTCTACCGCAAGCTCGCGGCCGAGCGGCCCGGCACCTTCCTGCTCGAGTCCGCCGAGCACGGGCGCGTGTGGTCGCGCTACTCGTTCATCGGTGTCCAGGCCGCGGCCATGCTCTCCGAGGTGGACGGGCACGCCGTCTGGAGGGGCCGGGCCCCGGTCGGCGTCCCCACCCAGGGAAACCCGCTGGAGGCGATGCGCGACACCCTGGCGCTGCTGCACACCCAGGCACTGGACGGCGACGAGCTGCCTCCCCTGACCGGGGGGCTGGTCGGGATGATCGGCTACGACGCGGTCCGTCGCTGGGAGCGCCTGCCCGACGCGAACCCCGATGAGCTGCGCCTGCCGGAGATCGCCATGCTCCTGGCCGTTGATCTCGCGGTGCTCGACCACTGGGACGGAACGGTGCTGCTGATCGCCAATGCGGTGAACTACGACGCGACCGACCACCGGGTCGGCGAGGCGTGGGCGCAGGCCGTGGCGCGTCTGGATGCCATGGAGACCGCTCTGGCTCAGTCCAGCGACGCATCGGCTGCCGTCCTCGGCGCGGCCGACCATGCCGAGGACGTCCGGGTCAGGACCCTTCCCGAGGACTACATGCGCGGAGTCGAGGCGGCCAAGGAGCACATCCGTGCCGGAGACGCCTTCCAGATCGTGCTCTCCCAACGCTTCGAGCGGCCGACCACGGCCAGCGCCCTGGACATCTACCGGATGCTGCGGGTCAACAACCCGAGCCCCTACATGTACCTGTTCCGGTTCCCCGAGCCGGGGTCGGGTCCCGACCTCGGCCAGGACGTGGCCTTCGATGTGGTCGGATCCAGCCCCGAGGCTCTGGTCAAGCTCACCGATGGGCACGCCATGCTGCACCCGATCGCCGGGACCCGGCCGCGAGCGGACACCCCGGAGGCCGATGCCGTGCTGGCTGAGGAGCTGCTGGCCGACGAGAAGGAGCGCGCCGAGCACCTGATGCTCGTCGACCTCGGCCGCAACGACCTCGGGCGGGTCTGTGCTCCCGGCACGGTCGAGGTCGTGGACTTCATGTCGATCGAGAAGTACTCCCACGTCATGCACATCGTCTCCACCGTGACCGGCCGGCTGGCCGTGGGGCGCACCGCCTACGACCTGTTGGCCGCCACCTTCCCGGCCGGGACCCTGTCAGGGGCGCCGAAGCCGCGGGCGATGGAGATCATCGATGACCTGGAACCGTCGCGGCGTGGCCTGTACGGCGGGGCGGTCGGCTACCTGGACTTCGCCGGGAACATGGACGCCGCGATCGCGATCCGCACAGCGGTCCTGCGCTCCGGGGTCGCCCACGTGCAGGCCGGGGCCGGTCTGGTCGCCGACTCAGTGCCGCAGACCGAGTATGAGGAGTGCCGGAACAAGGCCGCGGCGGTGCTCGCCGCGATCACAATGGCCGAGGGGCTGCGTCCTGCAGGCCCTGCGGGTGCCACAATGGCGCCACACTGACGAGCGAGGAGTTCCATGAGCAGCGAGCACGACAACCACGGGCGGACCCCGGCAAACTGGACTGGCGCGACCATCATGATGATCGCCTTCTTCGTCGGCACCCTCGGCGTGGTCCTGGCCCAGCCGCTCATGTTCTGGGGCGGCGTGGCGCTCGTCGTCGTCGGCATGGTCGTCTGGAAGGTCATGGCCGGCATGGAGTCGAACTCCGACCCGGCCTGATCTGATCCGAACGTTGCATCGATCAGCTCCGTACTGACCACGTGGAGGATGGGCGACCATGAGCGTCGAGACCCGAGGGCTGGTACTCGTCGCGGAGGATGAACGACCCATTGCGGACCTGCTGGGGATGTACCTGCGCCGCGACGGCTTCGGCGTGCACGTGGTCCTGACCGGTCCGGACGCGTTGGCTGCGGCGCGCCGGCTGCGCCCGGTGGCCATGATCCTGGACGTGGGGCTCCCGGGGATGGACGGCACGGAGGTGTGCCGCTCGCTGCGTGCCGAGGGCGACTCCGTGCCGATCCTGTTCTGCACCGCCCGCGATGACGAGATCGACCGCGTGCTCGGGCTGGAGATGGGCGGCGATGACTACATCACCAAGCCCTTCAGCCCACGCGAGGTCGTGGCGCGGGTCAAGGCCGTGCTGCGCCGAACCGGCGGGCCGATCGAGGACGAGGAGCGCTCGCTGGTGCTCGGACCCCTCGAGTTGAACCGTGGGCGCCGCCGGGTGACGGTGTCCGGCGAGCCGATCGACCTCACAGCCACCGAGTTCGACCTGCTCGCATACCTGATGGCCCGGCCGGGCCGGGTCGTGACCCGCGATCAGCTGCTGTCGGCGGTCTGGGGCTACTCGGCGGCGGCCGGGACCCGCACGGTCGACGTCCACGTGGCGCAGGTGCGGGCCAAGCTCGGGCCAGCCAGCCCCATCAGGACAGTCCGTGGCGTGGGGTACAGCGCCGACGAGGAATGAGCCGGACCAGCCTCTCCCGCCGGCTGCCGCTCGTGATGGCGGGGGTGGCCGCGATCGCCGTCCTGATCGCGGCGTTGGTGGCGTGGCCGCTGATCACCTCCGCAGCCGACACCACGGCCCGCAGCACGTTGTCGCGCACGGCCGACCTCACCGCGGAGCTGCTCTCACGTGGCCAACGTGGAGGGGGTTTCGGCCGGGCTGAGGCGCTGCTCGCCCCGCAGCAGGTCACCGCCTACCTGGTGGGCCCGCTTTCCCAGGTCGATCCGCCGATGACCAGCGCTGACGTGGCCCTGGTCACCCGCGGCGCCGAGGTCAGCGACAAGCGGACCTCGCTGTCCGGGTCGTCCTACATCGAGGGTCGCCCCGTGTCCGAGGATGTCGGGGTCCTGCTCGTGCAGCCAGCCGCAGTGGCCCGGGACGTGAGCAGCCCGGCACTGACCAGGCTCCTGCTGGCACTGCTGCTCGGGCTGACCGTCGCTGCGGTCGTCGGGTACTGGTTGGCCCGCCGGATCACCCGACCGCTGGCGCAGGCTGCAGCGGCGGCGAACGCCATGACCTCGGGACAGCGCGACGTCCGGATCGATCCGGAGGGTCCCAGCGAAGTCGCCGACATCGGGATCGCACTCAACCGGCTCTCGGAGGCGCTGAACGACAGCGAGGGCCGGCAGCGGGAGTTCTTCCTGACCGTCTCCCACGAGCTGCGCACCCCGCTGACCTCCGTGAAGGGCTATGCCGAGGCCCTCGCAGATGGTGTCGTGCCAGCGGAGGATGTCCCGGCCGTGGCTGGGGTGGTCCGTGCTGAGGCCGATCACCTCGATCGGCTGGTGGCCGACCTGCTGGACCTGGCCCGGCTGGGGGCGGTCGACGTGACGGTCGAGCCGGTCGACCTCGATCTGGCCGAGCTGGGGGCTGAGGCCGCAGCAGTCTGGTCCGACCGGGCCGGACGTGCCGGCGTTCGCCTGGTCGACGAGGTCAGCCGCACCCCGCACCCGGTCCGCACCGATCCGGTGCGGGTCCGCCAGATCATTGACAACCTGATGGAGAACGCCCTGCGGGTGACCGGTGCGGGCGCCCCGGTCGTGCTGCGCGTCTGCGCCGGGCCGGCCACGGGGCAGTTCCTGGTCGAGGTTCGCGATGGGGGACCGGGACTCACTGCGGACGATCTGGCGGTCGCCTTCGAGCCCGGGGAGCTGCACGCCCGCTACCGGGGCGTGCGCAAGGTCGGATCCGGGGTCGGGCTTGCCCTCGTGGCCAGGCTGTCCCAGCGGCTCGGGGGCCAGGCCCGAGCCGGATCCGCACCCGAGGGCGGTGCGGCGTTCCTGGTGGTGCTCCCGGACTCGTGGCGCAGCGGCGACGACGACGTCAGCCGGCAGCCGATCCGAGCCACGGCACGGCCAGACGAAGGACCCACCACCCCGCAGTGATTGCCATCAGGATCAGCACGGTCCGGTTGGCGATCAGGGGCATCCGTTGCCGGCGCCAGGACCGGGTCGCCCAGACCCCCCAGGCCACCACGGCCAGCGGCAGGATGACCACGACGAAGAAGGCGTTGTGGTCCAGCGCTGCGACCACGTCGCCGTGGGCAAGGCTCGACGCGGCCCGGGTCGCGCCACAGAACGGGCAGTCGAGGCCGGTGACGGTCCGCCATGGACAGGGGGAGGGACCGTTGTCGCCCAGGCGCACGATGGCCACGGCCACCCAGGCGGCGACCACACCGACCAGGGCAGTTGCCGGGCCGGCCATGCGCGACGCGCCGACGGCACGGGCAGCATGGTCGATGGAGGCGCTCACGGGGCAAGGCTAGCCGGGATGAGCCGCAGGGGGAGGTCCGACGCAGGGGCGATTCGGCGCACGCCGAGGTCACTGCGTACGCTCTGACCAGAATCGCCGAGGTGACCAGGGAGGTGCACGCATGACGGTTCTGGACGACATCCTCGTCGGTGTGCGTGCCGATGTCGCCGAGCGGATGAGGAGCGTCGGGCTCGATGAGCTCAAGGCGCGCGCGGCGTTGGCGCCCGCCCCGCGCAACGGCGTCGCTGCGCTGCGCCGAGACGACGAGGTCACCGTGATCGCCGAGGTGAAGCGCTCGTCGCCGAGCAAGGGCGCGCTTGCCGAGATCACCGACCCGGCCGACCTCGCCCGGGACTATGAGGCCGGCGGGGCGCACGCCATCTCGGTGCTGACCGAGGGCCGTCGCTTCGGTGGTTCACTCGACGACCTTGTCGCGGTGCGTCATGCCGTGGACGTCCCCGTCCTGCGCAAGGACTTCATCGTGTCCAGCTACCAGCTCTGGGAGGCGCGTGCGGCGGGTGCCGATATCGTGCTGCTGATCGTCGCAGCCCTGAGCCAGGACGCTCTCATCTCGCTGCATGAGCGCGCCCGCTCCATCGGGCTCACGGTCCTGGTCGAGGTCCATGACGCCGATGAGATCCCGCGAGCGCTGGACGCCGGGGCGCAGGTGATCGGCGTGAACGTCCGCGACCTGCGCACGCTCACGGTGGATCGCGACCACTTCTCCCGCGTGGCGCCCTTCATCCCCGCCACCGTGGTGCGCGTGGCCGAGAGCGGGGTCCGTGGCCCGCGTGACCTGATCTCCTATGCCAACGCCGGTGCGGACGCCGTCCTCGTCGGCGAGGCCCTGGTGACCGGTGGGGACCCCCGACAGGCGGTCCATGACCTGGTCACAGCCGGCGCGCACCCTGCCATCAAGCACGGCCCCGCATGACCTCCGACCTGCCCAACCTGGGCCTGCTGCCCTCGTCGTCGAGCATCCCGGATGCGTCCGGACACTTCGGCGTCTTCGGGGGCCGCTTCGTCCCGGAGGCCCTGATCGCCGCCCTCGACGAGCTGGCGACGGCCTACGCCGAGGCGCGCACGGATCCGGCCTTCCTCGCCGAGTTGGACCACCTGGCCCGCAGCTACACGGGGCGCCCGACCCCGCTGACCGAGGTGCCGCGGTTCGCTGCCGCCGGCGGCGCGCAGGCCAGGATCGTGCTCAAGCGCGAGGACCTCAACCACACCGGGTCGCACAAGATCAACAACGTGCTCGGCCAGGCGCTGCTGACCGTGCGGATGGGCAAGAAGAGGGTCATCGCCGAGACCGGCGCCGGCCAGCACGGAGTCGCGACCGCGACCGCCGCAGCCCTGATGGGACTGGAGTGCGTGGTCTACATGGGCGTGGAGGACACCCGCAGGCAGGCGCTGAACGTGGCCCGCATGAAGCTGCTCGGGGCTGAGGTCATCCCGGTCAGCACCGGCTCCCAGACACTCAAGGACGCCATCAACGAGGCGATGCGCGACTGGGTCACCAATGTCTCGGACACGCACTACCTGTTGGGCACGGTCGCCGGCCCCGATCCCTTCCCCCGGATGGTCCGCGACCTCCAGCGCGTGATCGGGGTCGAGTCCCGAGCTCAGGTGCTCGATGAGTTCGGCCAGCTCCCGGACGCCGTCGCGGCGTGCGTGGGTGGGGGGTCCAACGCGATCGGGATCTTCCATGCGTTCCTCGATGATCCGCAGGTGGCGCTGCACGGGTATGAGGCAGGCGGTGACGGTGTCGAGACGGGTCGACACGCCGCCACCATCACGGGCGGATCGGTCGGCGTCCTGCACGGGACGCGCTCCTACCTGCTCCAGGATGACGAGGGCCAGACGATCGAGTCGCACTCGATCTCTGCGGGCCTGGACTACCCCGGAGTCGGCCCGGAGCATGCCTACCTCGCCCAGGTCGGGCGTGCGGACTACCACCCGATCACGGACACGCAGGCCATGGACGCACTGGCCCTCATGTGCCGCACCGAGGGAATCATCCCGGCCATCGAGAGCGCGCACGCGCTGGCCGGAGCCCTCGAACTCGGACGTGAGCTGGGCCCGGCTGGACTCGTGCTGGTCAACCTGTCCGGTCGCGGCGACAAGGACGTGAGCACCGCGGCGCGCTGGTTCGGGATCGACATCGGCCAGGATCAGCTGTGACGGCCCTGCGCAGCACCTTCGAGCGGGCCCGAGCTGACGGCCGCGCCGCCCTGATCGGCTACCTGCCCAGCGGGTTCCCCACGCAGGCGGAGGGCATCGCCTTGGCTCTGGCGATGGTCGATGCCGGGGTCGACATCGTCGAGATCGGGCTGCCGTACTCCGACCCGCTGATGGACGGCCCCACGATCCAGGCCGCCGTGCACCAGTCCCTGACCGCCGGGTCCACGGTCGCCGGGGTGCTGGACACCGTGGCTGCGGTGGCCGCCACGGGTGCCCCCACGCTGGTCATGTCCTACTGGAACCCGATCGAGCACATCGGCGTCGAGGCATTCGCCGACCGGCTGCGCCACGCTGGCGGAGTGGGCGTGATCACCCCTGACCTCACCCCCGAGGAGGCTTCGGACTGGCTGGCCGCGACGGACGCCACTGGCGTCTCGCGGGTCTTCCTGGTGGCGCCGTCAAGCACGGACGAGCGGATCGCCTCGGTCGCCGCCGTGACCGACGGCTTCGTCTACGCCGCCTCGACCATGGGCGTCACCGGGGCGCGCGCGAGTGTCGGGTCCGGCGCCCGGGAACTGGTCGCGCGGGTGCGCGCAGCAACCGACCTGCCGGTGGCTGTCGGGCTTGGCGTGTCCACCGGCGAGCAGGCCGCGGAGGTCGCGTCCTACGCCGACGGCGTGATCGTCGGGTCGGCGTTCATCGCCCGGATCCTGGCTGCGCCCAGTCACGCTGCGGCAGTGGCCGCCGTGCGTGAACTTGCCGCCGAACTGGCAGCAGGCGTGCGCGCGCCGACCCGGGCTGGGTCCTAGACGTACTTGTAGATCACCATCGCGGCCAGGATGGCCAGGACGATCACGACGCCGGCGGCATCGAGGCCGAGGCGCAGCGGCCGTTCAAGGCGCTGCTTGGCCCGGGCGCCGAAGTGGCCCTCCAGGATGTTGACCCGGGTCATCGAGGCGAACACCAGCGTGGTCGTGATCGTGATGAGCATGCACCACGGGCACATCGCCCCGATCACGAAGTAGGCCTGGTAGAACAGCCAGTACGCGAACGCCAGCCCGATCGAGTACACGACCTGGGCTGAGAGCATGAACCACCGGGGGAACCGCACGCCGCCGAGCGCCGCCACGGCGATGGTGATCACCACCGGCTCAGCGATCAGGCCCAGGAAGGCGTTCGGGAAGCCCAGGAGGTTGGCCTGCCATGTGAGTCCCACGGTGGCGCAGGAGATCGTCGAGGAGATGTTGCAGGACAGGTCGGCCAGGGGATCTTCGGCCAGTGCGACCGCGTCGATGGACAGCACCAGGGAGGCGACCAACCCGATGATGCTCGACACCAGCATCTCGATGAAGGCCCCCGGGTGGTACCGGTGGGCGGCCGGTGGGGTCGGTGGGGTCGGCACGTCGGCCACCTCTGTGGAGACGTTGACCATCGCGCGTCCTGCCTGTTGGTGTCCGTGCGTCGGCCGGTCGGTCGGCTGCACGTGCACGATGGTAGTTCAGGGTCGGCCGTTCGCGACCGGAAACTGCCACGACCCGGTGCGGGTCCGATCCCCGGCAATTCGGGTAATCTTGCCCCGACTCACGGAGGTAGTTGATGGCACCGAAGAAACCCACGTCCAAATCAGGCCAGTCCGGTCTCACGCCCAAGCAGGTCGCGGCCCAGGCCCGTGCCGAGTCAGAGGCAGCCGAACGCCGCCGTGAGCGGACCATCCGGATCGTCGGCGGGCTGGTGGTGCTGCTGGTCGTCGGTGGCCTGCTGGCGGTGGGCTTCTTCGCCGGTCGTGACGATGGATCGTCGAGCTCCTCGACGCCGGCCCCCACGGCCGACCCGGACGCGGCCCTGCCCTCGGGTGTGTCCCCGGACAACTACGGCGTCCCGTACGGCAACGGCTGGGGTGCCGCGAACGAGGCATCGCTGCCCACGCTCGAGATCTGGGAGGACTTCCAGTGTCCGGCCTGCAAGCAGGTCGAGGACGCCTCGGGCGACCAGATCAAGGCACTGGCCGACGAGGGCCTGGTCAAGCTGCTCTTCCGGCCGGCCATCTTCCTCGACGCCGGGCTGGCCGCCGACAACGATGCCAACGGCAACCCGAACTCCTCTGCCCGATCCACCAGTGCCTGGGGTTGCGCGGTGGATGCCGGCCTGACTGGTGAGTACCACTCGGGCGTCTTCGACATCCAACCGGCCCAGGAGGGTGTCGGCTTCTCCGACCAGCAGTTGCTCGACCTGGGCACGACGGTCGGAATCTCTGAGGAGGCCCTGCCCACGTTCACCACGTGCGTCCAGGACGGGACCTACCTGTCCTGGGCGGCCAACAGCAACCAGGCCTTCAGCGAGTCAGGGGCCAGCGGGACCCCGACCGCCTACCTGAACGGTGTCGAGCTGTCTGGGGCCGAACTGGCCGACATCGAGAGCCTGACGCAGAAGATCGACGCTGCGACGGCCAAGTGATCGGCGCGCTGGCAACCTCGATCCCCAGCCCCGAACAGTCGGTCTGGTACCTGGGCCCCGTACCGCTGCGGGCCTATGCCCTGTGCATCCTGGCCGGCATCGTTGTCGCCATGTGGGTCGGCGACCGGCGCTGGGTCGAGCGCGGGGGCACCAAGGGCCTCGTCTACGACGTCGCTGTCTGGGCCGTGCCGTTCGGAATCATCGGAGGCCGGCTCTACCACGTGTTCACCGACTGGCCGACCTACTTCGGTGCCGGAGGGTCGGGCCTGCGCGGAGCCATCGCGATCTGGGAGGGCGGCCTCGGGATCTGGGGAGCGATCGCGCTCGGTGCGGTGGGGGCCTGGATCGGCTGCCGCCGCCATGAGGTCCCCCTGCCAGCCTTCGGCGACGCATTGGCGGTGGGCCTCCCGCTGGCGCAGGCCATCGGCCGCTTCGGCAACTGGTTCAACCAGGAGCTCTTCGGCAGGCCGACCGAGCTGCCCTGGGCTCTGGCGATCGACCCGGCGTACCGTCCGGCGGGCTACGAGCAGTACGCGACCTTCCACCCGACGTTCCTGTACGAGGCCATCTGGCTGGTCGGTGTCGCCGCCCTGGTCTGGTGGGCGGATCGTCGCTGGACGCTCGGGCACGGCCGTGCGTTCGCCCTGTACGTGGCGGCCTACTGCGTGGGGCGGCTCGGGATGGAACTGCTGCGCATCGACCCTGCGACGCTGATCGGCGGGATCCGGGTCAACGTGTTCACGTCGGTCGTCGTGGGGCTGACTGCGGTCGTCGTGTTCGTGATCAGTGCACGAACCCGACCCGGGCGCGAGGCGCCCGATGCCCTGCGGGGTATCTCCGCAGGTCAGGAGGACGTTCTTCCGGGTAGGTGAGGCTTCAATGGTCCTGAGAATCTCGGGACCATTGGCGCCGGAATCCGGCGTTTCTGCGACCGATGCCCTGACGACGGTGGCTCATAGTTGAACCCGAAAGCGAGCACACCGCGTTCATGCTCCATTCGAATCATCCACGCATCACTCATACCGAGGAGAACCAATGTCCAAGACTCCCAAGGTCGTCGCAATCCTGCTGTACATCGCTGGTGCGATCCTGCTTGTCGGCGGCGCCGGCACCTGGTACACGGTGTCCAACCAGCTCGCTGCCGAGAACATCACGGTCACCGACGACGCTTCGTGCCAGCAGGGGCAGGCCGTCAACGGCCCGCTCGAGGCCTACTGCATGGCCGAGATCATCAACGACCATGCCCTGGAGTCGACCGGTGGCAAGACCTACGCCGAGCTCGACCGTGAGGACCCGCTGCGCGCCGTGGCGCAGAGCGCTTCCTTCCTGCGCGCATCCCTGTTCACCTCCGTGGTGGCCTTCGGCGTTGCCCTCTTCGCCATGGGCGTGGGCGTGCTGAGCATCATCATCGGCGTGGGTGTCTCCGCTCTGGACAAGCGCACCGCAGTGGCTGGCGCCGAGGCACCGGCCGTCAGCGCCTGATTGACCGGCGCACCTGGCACCGATGCATGAAGGCGGTGCCCGTCCCCCGGGGGGCGGGCACCGCCTTCGTCGTGCGGCGGGCCTCGGCGCGTCCTCGCTGCGGCCCGCCGCGTGCACGCCCCACCTGTGATGGCCTATCCTGTCGACCCAGTGGGCCAACGACGTCCCGCTGACCTCAACTCCCGCACCCACCGCGCCATCGCGGCCCGCAGGAGCAGGCCGGTGATGACGTTGAGGAGCCCACATGACTTTGTTCTCCGCAATCCCCGGACCCACCGGCCTCTACGACCCCGGCTTCGAGCGGGATGCGTGCGGGGTGGCCTTCGTCGCGACCATGACCGGGGTGCCGAGCAATGACATCGTCGTCAAGGCCCTGACCGCCCTGCGCAACCTCGACCATCGTGGCGCCGCAGGTGCTGAGCCGGAGAGCGGCGATGGCGCCGGTCTCCTGCTGCAGGTGCCCGATGCGTTCCTGCGTGCCGAGGTCGAGTTCGAGATCCCCTCCCCGGGGTCCTATGCGGTCGGGCTGGCCTTCCTTCCCGACGACGAGACCGCTGAGCGGCACTCGATGGCCGCGATCGAGCGGATCGCCGAGGAGGAGGATCTGGTCGTCCTCGGATGGCGCGCGGTGCCCATCGACATTGACCTGGTGGGGGCGACAGCGCGCAGCACCATGCCCCGGTTCCGTCAGCTCTTCGTCGGGGCCGCCAACAGGAACATCGACCAGGTGGTCCTGGAGCGGATGGCCTTCTGCCTGCGCAAGCGGGCAGAGCGGGAGGCTGAGGTCTACTTCCCGAGCCTGTCGTCGCGCACGCTGGTCTACAAGGGCATGTTGACCACTGGCCAGTTGGAGCCGTTCTTCCCGGACCTCTCGGACCCGCGCTTGACCAGTGCCCTGGCCCTGGTGCATTCGCGGTTCTCCACGAACACGTTCCCCAGTTGGAGCCTGGCCCACCCGTACCGGCTCGTGGCCCACAACGGCGAGATCAACACCGTGCGCGGCAACCGCAACTGGATGCACGCGCGCGAGGCTCAGCTGAACTCGGACCTGATCCCGGGGGACATCCGCCGCATCCTGCCGGTGTGCACCGAGGGCGCCAGCGACTCGGCGAGCTTCGACGAGGTCGTCGAGCTGCTGCACATGGCCGGGCGCAGCCTGCCGCATGCGGTGCTCATGATGATCCCCGAGGCATGGGAGAACAACGACGACATGGACCCGGCGCGCCGGGCCTTCTACCAGTTCCACGCCAACCTCATGGAGCCGTGGGACGGGCCGGCGAACGTCAGCTTCACCGACGGCTCGGTGATCGGTGCGGTGCTGGACCGCAACGGCCTGCGCCCGGGGCGCTTCTGGGTGACCGATGACGGGCTCGTCGTCCTGGGATCCGAGGCCGGCGTCCTGGACATCGACCCGGCCACGGTGGTGCGCAAGGGACGGCTGCAGCCCGGACGGATGTTCCTGGTCGACACCGTCGCCGGGCGCATCATCGAGGACGACGAGATCAAGTCCCAGCTCGCAGCCGAGGCCCCCTACGCCGAGTGGCTGCAGGCCGGCCTCGTGCACCTCGAGGAGCTGACCGAGCGCGAGCACGTCGTGCACACTGCGAAGTCAGTGGCGCGCCGCCAGCAGACGTTCGGCTACACGGACGAGGAGCTGCGGATCCTGCTCACCCCGATGGCCAGGAATGCCATGGAGGCCCTCGGATCGATGGGCACCGACACCCCGATCGCCGTGCTGTCGGACCGGCCGCGGCTGCTCTTCGACTACTTCATCCAGCTCTTCGCCCAGGTGACCAACCCGCCGCTTGATGCGATCCGCGAGGAGATCGTGACGTCCCTGGGGAGTCACATCGGCCCGGAGGGCAACCTGCTGGACTCGAACGCCGGGCACTGCCGGCAGGTCCTGCTGCCGTTCCCCGTCATCGACAACGACGAGTTGGCCAAGCTCGGCCAGATCAATGCCGACGGCGATGCACCCGGGTTCTCCGGGGTGCGGGTCAGGGGCCTGTACCGGGTCGCCGACGGTGGGCCCGGCCTGAGCAAGCGCCTCGGGGAGATCTGCTCCGAGGTGGACCGGCACCTCTCCGGGGGCAAGAAGTTCATCATCCTCTCCGACCGCGACTCGGATCCAGACCTGGCCCCGATCCCCTCGCTGCTGCTGTGCTCGGCGGTGCACCACCACCTGGTCCGACGCCGGACCCGCACCCAGGTGACCCTGCTGGTCGAGGCCGGCGATGTGCGTGAGGTGCACCACGTGGCACTGCTGATCGGCTATGGCGCTGCCGCAGTCAACCCGTACCTCGCGATGGAGTCGGTTGAGGACCTTGCCAGGCGCCGAGTCATCACGGGGGTCACCCCGGACAAGGCTGTTCGCAACCTCGTCAAGGCCCTGGGCAAGGGCGTGCTGAAGGTGATGAGCAAGATGGGGGTCTCCACCGTGGCCTCCTACCGCGGCGCCCAGATCTTCGAGGCGATCGGCCTGAGCCAGCCGCTGGTCGACCAGTACTTCACCGGGACCACGTCCCGCCTCGGCGGCGTGGGGCTGGCGACCATCGCCGAGGAGGTGGCGCTGCGCCACGCCCACGCCTACCCGGCCAACGGGATCGCCCCCTCACACCGCACCCTGCCGATCGGCGGGGAGTACCAATGGCGACGCGAGGGCGAGCCGCACCTGTTCGACCCGGACACGGTCTTCCGGTTGCAGCACTCGGCCCGCAGCGGCCGGATGGACATCTTCAGGCAGTACACGGCACGCGTCGACGACCAGGCCGAGCGGCTGATGACCCTGCGCGGGCTCTTCCGCTTCGCCGAGGGGGTGCGCGAGCCGATCCCGCTCGAGGAGGTGGAGCCGATCAGCGAGATCGTGAGGCGGTTCTCCACCGGGGCCATGAGTTATGGGTCCATCAGCGGCGAGGCCCACGAGAGCCTGGCGATCGCGATGAACCGCCTGGGTGGCAAGTCCAACACGGGTGAGGGCGGCGAGGACCCGGAACGCTTCATCACGATGGCCAACGGTGACTCGAAGCGTTCGGCGATCAAGCAGGTCGCCTCGGGTCGCTTCGGAGTCACCAGCGAGTACCTGGTCAACGCCGACGACATCCAGATCAAGATGGCCCAGGGTGCCAAGCCAGGTGAGGGCGGCCAGCTGCCGGGTCACAAGGTGTACCCGTGGATCGCCAAGACCCGGCACTCCACCCCGGGTGTTGGCCTGATCAGCCCGCCGCCGCACCACGACATCTACTCGATCGAGGACCTCGCACAGCTCATCCACGACCTGAAGAACGCCAACGATGCCGCGCGGATCCACGTCAAGCTCGTCGCCGAGGTCGGCGTGGGCACGGTTGCTGCTGGCGTGGCCAAGGCACATGCCGATGTGATCCTCATCTCCGGTCACGATGGTGGCACCGGGGCCTCACCACTGACCTCGCTCAAGCATGCCGGCGGTCCCTGGGAGCTCGGCCTGGCCGAGACCCAGCAGACCCTGCTGCTCAACCGCCTTCGCGACCGGGTCGTGCTGCAGACCGACGGCCAGCTCAAGACCGGTCGCGATGTCGTGATCGCGGCCCTCCTCGGCGCTGAGGAGTACGGCTTCGCCTCCGCCCCCCTGGTCGTGATGGGCTGCGTGATGATGCGGGTCTGCCATCTGGACACGTGCCCGGTGGGTGTGGCCACGCAGAACCCCGAACTGCGAGCCCGGTTCACCGGCAAGCCGGAGTTCGTGGTCAACTTCTTCGAGTTCATCGCCGCGGAGGTGCGGGAGTACCTGGCCGAGTTGGGCTTCCGGAGCCTCGACGAGGCGATCGGACACGTGGAGATGCTCGACGCCCGTGCTGCGGTCGATCACTGGAAGGCCTCCGGGCTCAATCTGGCTCCGATCCTCGAGCCCCCGGCCTTCGCCGAGGGCGCGGCCCTGCACCAGACCAGCACCCAGGACCACGGCCTCGAGAAGGCGCTGGACAATGAGTTGATCGCGATGTGTGGCCCGGCGCTGGAGTCCGGCGAGCCGATCCGCGGCCAGGTGGCCATCCGCAACGTCAACCGCACGGTCGGCACCATGCTGGGCGCCGAGGTGACCCGCCGGCATGGCGGGGCCGGGCTGCCCGACGGGACGATCGACCTGGTGCTGGTCGGGTCTGCGGGCCAGTCCTTCGGCGCATTCCTGCCCTCGGGGATCACCCTGCGTCTCGAAGGCGATGCCAACGACTACGTGGGCAAGGGCCTGTCCGGCGGCCGGATCGTCGTTCGTCCCGATGTCACCGCCCCGTTCTCAGCCGAGGAGCAGATCATCGCGGGCAACGTCATCGGGTACGGAGCAACCTCCGGCGAGATGTTCCTGCGCGGTTGCGTCGGCGAGCGGTTCGCCGTGCGCAACTCCGGCGCGACGATGGTTGTCGAGGGCGTGGGCGACCACGGCTGCGAGTACATGACCGGGGGGCGCGTGGTCGTCCTGGGTCGCACGGGCCGCAACTTCGCGGCCGGCATGTCCGGTGGCATCGCGTTCGTGCTCGACATCGCCCCGCAGCGGGTCAACATGGACATGGTGGCCATCGAGCCGCTCGGGCCGGACGACCAGGACTGGCTGACCAGCATCTTGCGCAGGCACGTCGAGGAGACCGGTTCGACGCTCGCCCAGGACCTGCTGGACCAGGGATCCGCGGGCCTGGCGAGGTTCGCCAAGATCATGCCCTCCGACTACCGGAGGATCCTGGACATCCAGGACAAGGCCCGCGCCGAGGGCCGGGATCCGATCGAAGCAGTGATGGAGGAGATGAGCCGTGGCTGATCCCAAGGGTTTCCTGACCACCAGTCGCGAGCTGCCCAGCCGGCGGCCGGTGGACGTGCGCATCCATGACTGGAATGAGGTCTACGAGCCGTTCGGCCCGCAGGCCCTTGAGAAGCAGGCCGGCCGATGCATGGACTGCGGCATCCCGTTCTGCCATCAGGGATGCCCGCTGGGCAACCTCATCCCCGAGTGGAACGACCTGGTCTGGCGCGACGACTGGCGCGAGGCCTCGGAGCGGCTTCATGCCACCAACAACTTCCCGGAGTTCACCGGTCGGCTGTGTCCCGCGCCATGCGAGGCAGCCTGCGTCCTGGGGATCAACGCCGACCCGGTGACGATCAAGCAGGTCGAGGTCTCGATCATCGATCGTGCCTGGGAGGCCGGGTGGGTCGTCCCGGCAGCCCCCGAGCGCCTGTCCGGCCTGCGGGTCGCGGTGATCGGATCGGGTCCCGCCGGCCTGGCCGCCGCCCAGCAGCTGGCCCGGGTGGGCCATACCGTCTCGGTCTACGAGCGCGCCCCGCAGATCGGCGGGCTGCTCCGCTACGGCATCCCCGAGTTCAAGATGGAGAAGCGCCACCTCGATCGCCGGTTGGCGCAGATGGAGGCCGAGGGGGTCGCCTTCCGCACCGGTGTCGAGGTGGGCGTGGACATCACCGCCGCGCGGCTCCGGCATCGCCACGACGTGATCCTGCTGGCGATCGGGGCCACCACCGCTCGCGGGCTGCCGGTGCCGGGTGCGGACCTGCCCGGGGTCCACCAGGCGATGGAGTACCTCCCGCTGGCAAACCGGGTCTGCGCGGGCGAGCTGGACCAGACGCCGATCAGCGCCGAGGGCAAGCACGTGGTCATCATCGGCGGCGGCGACACCGGCGCCGACTGCCTGGGGACTGCGCACCGGCAGGGTGCGGCCAGTGTCACCCAGCTGGAGATCATGCCCACGCCGCCGCAGACCCGGCCCGGCAGCGCCCCCTGGCCGACCTATCCGATGCTCTACCGCGTGACCTCGGCCCATGAGGAGGGCGGCGAGCGCATCTATGCCGTGAGCACGAAGGAGTTCCGTGCCGATCCCGAGGGCAACCTGCGGGCCTTGCAGATCGTGGACGTCGAGATGGTCGAGGGCCGGTTCGTCGAGATTCCGGGGACCGAGCGCGAGCTGGTCGCCGACCTGGTCTTCCTCGCGATGGGCTTCACCGGCCCGGAGCAGGGTCCGCTGGTCGGGCAGCTCGGGGTCGAGCTCGACGAGCGGGGCAACATCCGCCGAGATGACCACTACGCCTCGTCGGTGCCCGGCGTTTACGTGGCCGGCGACGCCGGGCGTGGCCAGTCCCTGATCGTGTGGGCGATCGCTGAGGGACGCGCCGCGGCGGCAGCCGTGGACGCCCACCTCACCGGGTCCACGACCCTGCCCGCGCCGATCCCGCCGACTGCGCGACCGATGATGGTCTGAGCCGGTCACCGTTCCTCGTCCCGGGGGATAGGCCCCGGCTCTCCCTGGCCAGATACTGGGGCCTTGACGGCCAACCGTGGCGACCGCGCGGAGTCCAGCCGGTAGCCTCGGGATGTGGACCGCGGCCGGCTTCTGGACAGCCTGCGCCGGGCTGTGACCCGGGAGCCTGAGGACGCGATCCTGCGCGCGCATCTGGCCGAACTGCTGGTTGAGGCTGGGCTCGGGCAGGAGGCGGTGGGTCACCTGGGCCAGCTGCTTGCCGCTGATCCCGGCAACGCTGACCTGCAGGACCTCATGCGCGTGGCGATGGCCGCCCAGGCAGGTGGTCCGGATCCACAGGGGCCCGGCGATGCATCCGCCGTCCCGCCGACGCATCCGGCGTCCCTGGGTCCGCGTCCCGCTGAGCCCGGGTTCGACTGGGGTGCCGCCGAGGACGACCTCACCGGAGGGCTGGCCCACGAACCGGTGGAGACGACACTGCGGCTGTCCGACGTCGGCGGGCTCGCCGAGGTCAAGGCGCACATCGAGGGAGCCTTCCTGACCCCGTTGCGCAACCCCGAGCTGCGCGAGAAGTACGGCGCCAGTCTACGAGGGGGCCTGCTCCTCTACGGGCCTCCTGGGTGCGGCAAGACGTACCTGGCGCGAGCCGTCGCCGGAGAGCTCGGCGCACGCTTCATCGCCGTGGGGCTCGCAGATGTCCTGAGCCGCTGGATGGGCGAGAGTGAGAGCAACATCGCCGGATTGTTCGCCTACGCCCGCGCCCAGGCGCCATGCGTGCTGTTCTTCGACGAGATCGATGCCCTCGGCCGGTCGCGGTCGGGCCTGGGTCGCTCGGCCTCAGCGCTGCGTGGCGTGATCAACCAGCTGCTCGCCGAGCTCGACGGGGTCGCCAGCCAGAACGAGGGAGTCTTCGTGCTCGGCGCCACGAACGCCCCCTGGGACGTCGACGGGGCGCTGCGTCGCCCGGGACGCTTCGACCGGGCGGTCTTCGTCGAGCCCCCGGATGCCGCTGCCCGGGTGGAGATCCTGGCCACCCATCTCACGGGGCTGCCCGTCACTGCGTCGGTGGACGCAGCACGGCTGGCGGCCAGGACCGAGGGGTTCTCCGGCGCGGACCTGGCCCACGTCTGTCGCACGGCTGCCCAGTCCGCCCTTGTGGATGCAGCCCGTACCGGCGCCTCCGATCGGGCAATCAGTGACGACGATCTCGAGTCGGCCATCACGGCCATCACCCCGTCGACCGGCCGGTGGTTCGGCTCCGCGCGCAACGTGGTCCTGTTCGCCGACCAGGCAGGGGAGTACGCGGCACTTGGCGCCTACATGAAGGCCCACCGGCTTCTGTGAGCGCCGATCCCTATTCGCTGCCCGAGGCGCTGGTCGCCGCCCAGCGATGGGATGCGGCCCAGGCTGCCCTCGGTGCGGCACTGGCAGCCAGCCCCGATGACCCCCGGCTCCTTGGCCTGCTCGTGCGGACGTTGCGTGCCCAGGGCTCGCGCCAGGAGGCGCTGAACGCATCTCAGCGGATGCTGGCGATCAGCCCGCAGGATCCATACGCCCTTCGGCTGGCCACCCTGGTCCTGCTCGACGTCGGGTGGGTCGATGAGGCGATCGGCCTGGCTGTGCGGGCGGTGGAGGTCGACCCCGGGAACGCCGCGAACCACCTGGCGCTGTCCCGGGCGTGGGCCGAGTCGGCACGCCCGCAGGCGCTGGCTCATCAGCTGGCGGCCGCACGCGAGGCGGTTGCGCTGGAGCCGAACAGCATCGATGCCCAGTTGCAGATCGGCGTGGCCCTGGCAGCCGAGGGCGACGTCGCCGGCGCCCGGGTGTCCTACCTCGAGGCCCTGCAACGTGATCCCGGCAACACGGCGGCCCTGAACAACCTCGCCGTCCTCGAGATGCAGGGTGGATCTCCAGCCGAGGCTGCCCGTCACCTCGCCGCTGCGCTGGCCGTGAACCCGCAGGGCGCGAGCGCGCGACACAACCTCGACGCCCTGGTCGTCCTGATCGCTCGGCGGACGGGTCGCTGGATGCTGCTCGCCCCCATCCCGGCGCTCGTGGCAGCCGCGGCTGGGCTCGACCTGATCGCCCGGATCCTGGCGGTTGTGGCGCTGCTCCTGCTGCCGGTGGCGAGCATGCGGTGGTGGCGTGCCCTGACCGCCGGGCAACGTCGGGCGCTGCGCGGACTGCCGCAACGGGTTCGCGCCCGCTCGTGGATCTGGCCGGTCGCAGCCGGGATCGTGGGGTCCTGGGCTATCGTCCGAGCGGGTGTGATGCCCGCCCTGGTCGCGGCCCCCGAGGTTGTGGGCTACCTCCTGGTCACGGCCTACCTGCTGCTGCTCAACGCGCTGACCAGCACTCCGCGCCGGGTGCTGCGGGCGCGCGCGGCGGGCCGGTCCTCGGACGTCGGGCGGATGCTGGGCGAGCGCTGATCCGGACCGACCTGCCCGCGCCCATGACGTGTTCGGCGGGTCCTTGCCGAGCAGGGGCCGCTCAGCCAGCAGCCCCGGGCCGGGCTGGCTAGTCTGGCGCTCATGCGTCGAGCCAAGATTGTGTGCACCCTGGGTCCAGCCACCTCCTCCTACGAGCAGATCAAGGCGTTGATCCAGGCGGGGATGAACGTCGCCCGCCTGAACATGTCCCACGGCGAGCACTCCGTTCATGCGGAGTCCTACGCCAACGTGCGCCGGGCATCCAACGAGTTGGGGGCTGGCGTCGGCATCGTCGCCGACCTGCAGGGTCCGAAGATCCGGCTGGGGCGGTTCTCCGACGGCCCCGTGCTGCTCGAGGACGGCGCGGAGTTCACGATCACCACCGAGGACGTCGACGGAGACGTCACGCAGTGCTCCACGACCCACAAGGGGCTGCCGGGCGACTGCAACGTCGGCGACACCGTGCTGGTCGACGATGGCAAGGTCAAGCTCGAGGTGGTCGAGGTGGCCGGCCCGCGGGTGCGGACCCGCGTCATCGAGGGTGGGCCGGTCAGCAACAACAAGGGCATCAACCTGCCCGGGGTTGCCGTGAGCGTCCCGGCGCTGTCGCAGAAGGACAAGGACGACCTGCGCTGGGCGCTGCGGATCGGGGTCGACTTCGTGTTCCTGTCGTTCGTGCGATCCGCGGATGACGTCGCCGACGTGCACGCGATCATGGACCAGATGGGTCGGCGGATCCCCGTGCTGGCCAAGGTCGAGAAGCCGCAGGCGGTCGAGAACCTCGGCGGCATCGTCGCGGCGTTCGACGGCGTCATGGTCGCTCGCGGAGACCTTGGTGTGGAGCTTCCGCTCGAGGAGGTGCCCATCGTGCAGAAGGAGGCCATCCAGATGTGCCGCGAGGCCGGCAAGCCGGTGATCGTGGCCACCCAGATGCTCGAGTCGATGATGGAGAACTCCCGCCCCACGCGGGCAGAGGCCTCGGATGTGGCCAACGCCATCCTGGATGGCGCTGATGCGGTCATGCTCTCCGGTGAGACCAGCGTGGGCAAGCACCCGAACATCGTGGTGTCGACCATGGCCAGGATCGTGGACTACACCGAGGAGCGGGGCCTCGAACGGATGCCCAAGCTGCCCAAGAAGAAGGAGATGACCGTCGGCGAGGCCATCACCAAGGAGGCGGTCGACGTGGCCAAGTCCCTCAAGGCCAGCTTCCTGATCGCGTTCTCCGAGACCGGGGTGAGCGCACGGATCATGGCGGCGTCGCGCCCGAAGATCCCGATGCTCGTGTTCACGCCCAACGCGTC
Organism: Actinomycetes bacterium; assembly: GCA_032123675.1. Taxonomy (GTDB): domain Bacteria; phylum Actinomycetota; class Actinomycetes; order S36-B12; family CAIYMF01; genus Prado023. The sequence continues at coordinate 47,041 of JAQBEX010000086.1, read as the reverse complement.
AGTGCGCAGCCAGTTGTCGGTCGTGTGGGGGCTGGAGACGTTCCTGGTCGCCCCGGCCTCGCACACCGACCAGATGGTCGAGCAGATCGATGCCGAACTCCTGGCCGGGGACCGCGCGGATGAGGGGCAGACGTGTGTCCTGGTCGCCGGGGTTCCGCCGGGCGTGGCCGGGACCACCAACAGCATCCGTGTGCACCACATCGGTGCCGGGTCGGTCGAGCGGACCATCACATAGCTGCTCCCCGGGTTGCAGAGGCACGGTCACTCTCCGTAACGTGGTGATCCGACGTGAGGAGCGGCAATGTCGAACGACTACGCGAGGGCGCTGGGGATAAAGCTTCGGGCCGTGCGCAACCAGCAGGGCCTGTCCCTGCAGGGCGTGGAAGCCAAGTCCCAGGGCACCTGGAAGGCCGTTGTCGTCGGCTCCTACGAGCGCGGTGACCGCGCCGTCACCGTCCAGCGGCTGGCTGAGCTGGCCGACTTCTACGGGGTGCCGATGGCCGAGCTGCTGCCGGAGCCGGCATCTGCTGCCATCAGCGAGCCGCCGCCCCGCCTGGTGATCGACCTGGAACGCCTCGGGCAGGCGCCCTCGGCCAAGGCCGGCCCACTCGCGCGCTACGTGGCGGCGATCCAGGCCCAGCGGGGCGACTACAACGGACGGATCCTGTCGATCCGCCAGGACGACCTGCGCACCCTGGCCGTGATCTACGACGAGGCGCCCGGTGCGCTGGCCGACCAGTTCGTGGGCTGGGGCGTGCTGAACCCGGACGCCCGGCGCACCATCGACTGACGCGTGGGTCTGCGTCGGGCGCGGCCCGGCCGTGGCTAGGATGGTCCCCGACGTCGATACCCGACGACCTCCTTTAACGACCGTCCCGTGAGGCGGGGAAGGAGTGGGCGTGCCCACCCGCGTGCTCGATCAGTCAGACATCCATCGCGCGCTCTCGCGCATCGCCCACGAGATCCTCGAACGGGAGAAGGGAGCGGGCAACCTCGTCCTGCTGGGTATCCCCAGCAGGGGGGTCCCGCTGGCCCACCGGATCGCCGAGCGGATCGAGCACATCGAGCCCGGGACGGCACCGCCGGTGGGCTCCCTGGACATCACGATGTTCCGCGACGACCTCCGGCTGCGCCCAGCCCGGCCCCTCGAGCGCACTGACGTCCCCGCGGGGGGGATCGACGGGCGCACCGTCGTGCTCGTCGACGACGTCCTGTTCAGCGGACGCAGCGTCCGGGCTGCCCTGGACGCCCTGTCCGAACTGGGCCGGCCCGAAGCGGTGCGCCTGGCCGTCCTGGTCGATCGCGGGCACCGCGAGCTGCCGATCCGGGCCGACTACGTCGGCAAGAACGTCCCCACCTCGTTGCGGGAGTCCGTGCACGTCCGGGTGGTCGAGATCGACGGCACCGACGAGGTCGTCATCGGGGAGGACGCGTGAACAGGCACCTGCTCTCCGCGGGTGATCTGACCCACGACGATGCCGTCCAGGTCCTGGACACGGCCCGTGAACTGGCCGCGGTGAGCAACCGCGAGGTCAAGAAGCTGCCCACCCTGCGGGGACGGACCGTGGTCAACCTGTTCTTCGAGGACTCCACCCGCACCCGGATCTCCTTCGAGGCGGCCGCGAAGCGGCTGTCGGCCGACGTCATCAACTTCTCGGCCAAGGGATCGAGCATCTCCAAGGGAGAGAGCCTCAAGGACACGGCGCTGACCCTGCAGGCGATGGGTGCCGATGCCGTGGTCATCAGGCATGGGGCCAGCGGCGCCCCGCACCGCCTGGCGACCTCGGGGTGGATCGAGGCGGCAGTGGTCAACGCTGGGGACGGGACGCATGAGCACCCCACCCAGGCCCTGCTCGACGCCTACACGATGCGCGAGCACCTCGCGGACGGGGAGGGCGACCTCGAGGGTCGTCGGGTCACGATCGTCGGTGACGTGCTGCACTCCCGGGTGGCGCGCTCCAACGTGCTGCTGCTGGACACCCTCGGGGCGCATGTCACGCTCGTGGCGCCGCCAACACTGCTGCCCGTCGGCGTGGGGAGCTGGCCCTGCGAGGTCTCCTACGACCTCGACGTCCCGCTGCCCGGGACCGATGCGGTCATGATGCTGCGCGTGCAGCGCGAGCGGATGAGCGCCGCGTACTTCCCCAGTGAGCGGGAGTACTCGCGCCGCTACGGCCTCGACGGCCGGCGGGCGGCGATGCTGCCCGAGCACGCGATCGTCATGCACCCGGGGCCCATGAACCGCGGCATGGAGATCACCGCGGACGTCGCCGACGGGTCGAGGTCGGTGATCGTCGAGCAGGTCACCAACGGCGTCAGCGTCCGGATGGCCGTGCTCTACCTGCTGCTCGGAGGGCAGATCTCATGACCTACCTGATCACCGGTGTCCGTCCACTTGGCGGCCCGCCGGTCGACCTGCTCCTCTCGCAGGGGACGATCGCGGAGGTGGGCGAGCCGGGAACGGTCTCTGCCCCCGACGCGACCGTGGTGCCCGCTGACGGGCTGATCGCCCTACCGGGCCTGGTGGACCTGCACACGCACCTGCGCGAGCCGGGACGCGAGGACTCCGAGACCGTGGCCACCGGGTCGCGGGCGGCCGCGCTCGGCGGCTTCACCGCGGTCCACGCGATGGCGAACACCGAACCGGTCGCCGACACAGCCGGTGTCGTCGAGCAGGTCTGGCACCTGGGCAAGCGCGCTGGGCTGGTGGACGTCTTCCCGGTGGGAGCTGTCACGGTCGGCCTGGGCGGTCAGCGGCTCGCCGAGCTTGGTGCGATGGCCGACTCCGCGGCGGCCGTGCGGGTGTTCTCCGACGACGGCATGTGCGTCTCCGATGCGGTGCTGATGCGCCGCTCGCTGGAGTACGTGAAGGCCTTCGACGGCGTGATCGCACAGCACTCCCAGGAGCCGCGCCTGACCGAGGGCTCGCAGATGAACGAGGGCGTGCTGTCCGGTCGGCTCGGCCTTCGCGGATGGCCGGCTGTCGCGGAGGAGGCGATCATCGCCCGTGACGTGCTCCTGGCTGAGCATGTCGGATCGCGGCTGCACGTGTGCCACGTCTCAACCGCCGGCTCGGTCGAGATCATCCGCTGGGCCAAGTCCCGCGGGATCGACGTCACGGCGGAGGTGACCCCGCACCACCTGCTGCTCACCGAGGAGCTCGCCACGACCTACGACCCGGTGTACAAGGTGAACCCGCCGCTGCGCACGGCCGCGGATGTCGAGGCGGTGCGCGCGGGCCTTGCTGACGCCACGATCGACATCGTGGCCACCGACCACGCCCCGCACCCGATGGAGGACAAGCAGTGCGAGTGGGCTGCCGCTGCCTTCGGGATGATCGGCCTCGAGCAGGCCCTTGCAGTGGTCCTCGACACGATGGTCAACACCGGGCGGCTGGACTGGGAGGGCGTTGCCCAGGCCATGTCGGTGCGACCGGCCGTGATCGGACGGCGCGCCGGTCACGGGCGCCCGATCGCCCCGGGGGAGCCGGCGAACCTCGTCCTCGTCGATCCCTCCGGGCGGGCGAGCGTCGATGCCCGGGCCTCGGCCTCGAAGAGCCGCAACAACCCCTACTCCGGCCGGGATCTGCCCACGCCGGTCGTGGCCACGTTCCTGCGCGGTCGGCCCACCGTCGCTGACCGGGTGCTGGTGGAGCCGTCGTGATCCCAGCCGCGATGCTGGCCGCGGAGTCCGCGCCCGTCACCGACTGGGGCCCGCGCATCCTGCTGACACTCGGCACTGTCGCGGTCATCGGGTTGGCCGCCTGGGGCATGCTGCACGGGTGGCGCGCACGTGTGGCCCGGCAGGCTGACGTGCCGGCGCCGGCGGATCCGCCCGACTCGGTCCTGGCCGGCGGTGAAGCCGACGAGGTGGCCGGCCTGTACGTGGCGACCACCACCGCTGGTGACCTGCTGGACCGGATCGTGGCCCACGGCCTGGGCCATCGCGGCCGGGCAGCGCTGGCCATCTCGGATGCGGGTGCCCTCATCCGCCGCGCCGGCGAGGTCGACGTCTGGATCCCGCGCGTGGACCTGCGTGCGGTCCGGCTCGGCTCCGGCCAGGCGCAGCAGGCGTTCGAGGCCGGGGGGCTGATCCTCATCACCTGGCAGCTCGGTGATCGCGTGGTCGACACCGGTTTCCGCGCCGACAACCCGGATCAGCACATCGCCACGGCCAGCGCCCTGTCCGCGCTGGTCCCGACTGCGGGAGGTTCCCGATGACCTCGATCAACCCCACGGCCACGTCGCCGGCTCCGGCCGTGCTGGTGCTCGAGGACGGCCGGACCTTCTCCGGCCAGGCCTACGGGGCGGTGGGCGCCACCGTCGGGGAGGCGGTGTTCTCCACCGGCATGTCCGGCTACCAGGAGACGCTGACCGACCCCTCCTACCACCGCCAGGTCGTCGTGATGACCGCGCCGCACATCGGCAACACCGGCGTCAACGACGAGGATCCGGAGTCGAGCCGGATCTGGGTGGCTGGATACGTGGTGCGCGATCCCGCGCGTCGGCCCTCGAACTGGCGGTCCACGAGGAGCCTCGACGCGGAGCTCGAGCGCTTTGGCGTGGTCGGCATCAGCGGCGTGGACACCCGCGCGCTGACCCGGCACCTGCGCGAGCGGGGTGCCATGCGGGCAGGGATCTTCTCGGGGGCCCAGGCCGAGCAGGGCTTCGCCGCGATGCATGCCACGGTGCTGGCCAGCCCGCCGATGATCGGCGCCGCCCTGACCGACGAGGTGACCACGGCGCAGGAGTACGTCATCGAGCCCGTGGGCCAGCAGATCGCCACGGTCCTGGCCGTCGACCTGGGGATCAAGACGATGACGCCGGTCCGGATGGCCGAGCGTGGGATGTGCGTCCACGTGCTCCCGGCCGGCATCCTCCCCGAGGAGCTGGTTGCCCGGGCCGGGGCGATCGAGGGGCCGGTGGGCGTGTTCTTCTCCAACGGTCCGGGTGACCCCGCGACGGCCGACCACGCGGTCGCGCAGGTTCGGGCCCTGCTGGCCGCGCGGATCCCGGTCTTCGGCATCTGCTTCGGCAACCAGGTCCTCGGCCGGGCACTCGGATTCGGGACCTACAAGCTCGGCTACGGCCACCGGGGCATCAACCAGCCGGTCTCCGACCGGGCCACCGGCCGGGTCGAGATCACCGCGCACAACCACGGGTTCGCGGTCGACGCGCCCCTGGACCTGGTGTCGGACACGGAGTTCGGCCGGGTCGAGGTCAGCCACGTGTGCCTCAACGACGACGTCGTGGAGGGGCTGCGGTGCCTCGATGCGCCGGCCTTCTCCGTGCAGTACCACCCAGAAGCGGCGGCCGGGCCACACGACTCCGCCTACCTCTTCGACCGGTTCACCGAGTTGATGATCGCCCAGCGGGCCCCGGCCTGATGTCGGGGTGACCCGGCAGGGAGGTGAGACCATGTCCTTCCCGATCGCCAACGACGAGGTTGTCCATGACCGACAGCAATGAGTCCGCTGCCCCGGAATCGGGGCAGGCACCCGAAGCGCCGCCCGGCGGGCAGGGGAACTCCGCAGAGGCACTGCGACTGACGCAGGCCCTGGTCGACCGGTTCGCCCCCCACGTCGAGGCCGCCGCCGCCGCCGTGCGTGAGGCCGAGCTGGCGCTGGCCGCAGCGCAGGAGGAGCTCGCGCGGGCCCGCGAGGAGGCGGAGAACCAGCGCTACCGATCCGACCCGTTGGTCTTCATGCGCTCGGCCCTGCCCGAGGAGGTGGCGGGACTGCGGCGCAAGACCACGCCGAAGAAGGTGCAGGCTGCCTACCGGTACATGCTCGCCCGGGCCGTCGAGCTCGCCGCTGGTGAGGTGCAGGGCTACCACGCCGACCAGGCGGCGATCGCCCTCGATCGCACGCAGGGGGTCGAGGCCTGCCTGGCGGTTGAGCAGGCGGCAGCCGAACGACTTGCGGCCGCCCGAGAGATGCAGCAACGGGTCCGTGCGGCTGAGGGCGAAGCGCGCGCCGGCCTCGCCGTCCTGTTCGAGAAGGGGATGGTCACGGACTAGGACCGTGACGCCGGGTTGCGCCCGGCATCGGGCAACGTCCCGGCGGTATGGTCGGGACGCTGCGCTGGCCCGGGGTCGGCGCCCTCGCATCCTCGCCGCCCAGAGAGAGTCACCCCATGCGTTTCGGTCACTTCGACGATGCTGCCCGTGAGTACGTCATCACGACGCCGCGCACCCCGTACCCCTGGATCAACTACCTGGGATCGCAGGACTTCTTCTCGCTGATCTCACACACCGCCGGCGGGTACACGTTCTACCGGGATGCGCGGATGCGCAGGTTGACCCGCTACCGCTACAACAACATCCCCAATGATGCCGGCGGTCGGTACTTCTACGTCAATGACGGCGGCGACGTCTGGTGCCCGTCGTGGATGCCGGTCAAGGCCGAGCTCGACTCGTTCGAGACCCGCCACGGGTTGGGCTACACCCGGATCACGGGGTCGCGCGGCGGGCTGACGACGTCGGTGCTCTACTTCGTGCCCGTGGACCGCAACGCCGAGGTGCAGCAGGTCACGCTGACCAACGACTCGGCCGAGCCGAAGTCGGTGGGCCTCTTCTCGTTCCTTGAGTTCGCCCTGTGGAACGCCCATGACGACCAGACCAACTACCAGCGCAACCTCTCGCTGGCCGAGGTGGAGGTCGACCTCAACGCAGCCCACGGGTCGGCGATCTACCACCGGACCGAGTACCGCGAGCGGCGCGACCACTACGCCGTGTACGGCGTGAACGCCCGGGCTGTCGGCTTCGACACCGATCGCGACACCTTCGTCGGGCCATACAACTCACTGGGTGAGGCGGCCGTTCCGCGTGCGGGCGTCGCTGGCAACTCGATCGCCTCTGGCTGGTACCCGATCGGCTCGCACCATCTGGCTGTTGACCTCGCACCGGGGGAGTCGCGCAGCTTCACCTTCGTCCTGGGGTACATCGAGAACCCGCGTGATGCCAAGTGGGCGCCGGCGGACGAGTCGGCGGGCGTCGCGGCCGGCCAGGTCGTGGAGAAGTCGGGCGCCCGGGAGCTGCTGGGTGCATTCGCGACCGAGGAACAGACCAGAGCGGCCTTCGACGAGCTGCGTGCCTCCTGGGATCAGCTGCTCACCACGTACACGGTCCACTCGACTGACGAGAAGCTCGACCGGATGGTCAACATCTGGAACCAGTACCAGTGCATGGTGACGTTCAACATGTCACGCTCCGCGTCCTTCTTCGAGACCGGGATCGGGCGCGGGATGGGCTTCCGGGACTCCAACCAGGACCTGCTGGGCTTCGTGCACCTGGTCCCGGATCGGGCCCGGCAGCGGATCCTCGACATCGCTGCGACGCAGTTCCCGGACGGCTCGGCCTACCACCAGTACCAGCCGCTGACCAAGCGCGGGAACAACGAGGTCGGCACCGGGTTCAACGATGACCCGCTCTGGCTGATCCTGGGGGTCGCCGGGTATCTCAAGGAGACCGGGGACTGGTCGATCCTCGACGAGCAGGTGCCCTTCGACAATGACCAGGCGCAGTCTGCCCCGCTGTTCGACCACCTCACCAGGTCCTTCGAGTTCACCCTCGCCAACCTGGGTCCGCACGGGCTGCCCCTGATCGGGCGCGCAGACTGGAACGACTGCCTGAACCTCAATGCGTTCTCCACCGAACCAGGGGAGTCCTTCCAGACCACCGAGAACCAGACCGGTGGGGTGGCCGAGTCAGTCTTCATCGGCGCGATGTTCACCGCGATCGGCCCGGAGTACGTGCAGATCGCCGAGCGGGCCGGGCAACCGGCCCTGGCCGAGCACGCCGGTGCCGCCGTGGCGCGGATGCGCGAGGCCATGATCGAGCATGGCTGGGACGGCGAGTGGTTCCTGCGGGCCTACGACTACTACGGCAACAAGGTCGGCACCGACGAGCACGCCGAGGGCAAGATCTGGATCGAGTCGCAGGGGATGGCCGTGATGGGTGGGGTCGGGCTGACCAGCACCGACCCGACCGACCCGGCACATGCCGGCAGCACCGCGGTCCGGGCCCTGGACTCGGTCAACGAGAAGCTGGGCACCGAGCATGGGCTGGTCCTGCAGTACCCGGCCTACACGAGCTACCAGATCGAACTCGGCGAGGTATCCACGTACCCGCCGGGCTACAAGGAGAACGGTGGCATCTTCTGCCACAACAACCCCTGGGTGATGATCGCCGAGACCATGGTCGGTCGCGGTGCGCGGGCCTTCGACTACTACCGCCGGATCACCCCTGCCTACCGCGAGGACATCTCCGAGGTGCACCGGCTCGAGCCGTACGACTACGCCCAGATGATCGCGGGCAAGGAGGCGCCCCGCCGCGGCGAGGCGAAGAACTCGTGGTTGACCGGCACGGCAGCGTGGAACTTCGTGACGGTGTCCCAGTACCTGCTGGGTGTGCGACCCGGGTACGACGGCCTGATCATCGACCCGCAGATCGGGCCCGACGTGCCGCACTGGGAAGTCACCCGGGTCGCGCGCGGAGCCACCTATCGGATCACTGTCACCAACTCCGGGGCTCCCGGGGCCCGGGCCGCGCTCGTCGTGGACGGTGCCGCCATCGAGGGCAACACCGTCCCGTACGCACCCGAGGGATCCATCGTGGACGTCCAGGCCACGCTCTGAGGACGTCGTCGGCAGCCGACCCCGGGCTCAACCTCCGGGTGGCCGCCGACCCACGAGGCCGCCGATGACCGCAGCGATCGCAGCCGGGGCATCAGCCATCAGCAGGTGCGCGCCGGCCACCGGGACGACCTGCGCGCCGGCCCCGAGCTCCGCGGCCCGGTCGGTGAGCTGCCGCGGCCAGCGGCGCTTGGGCAGCGGAGCCCACCCGCCCCTGCGGGTGGCGGCGATGATCACCACTGGGATGTCACCGAGCGGCTCCCGAGCGGCCAGCGCGAGCAGCTCAGCGGACTGCGCGCCGATGCCCAGCAGCTCGTCGACCGTGGCCCGCCGGTGATCAGGGTCGGCGAAGGCATCGGCCAGGTTCCTCGCGGTCGGCCCGGTGGCCCCCAGCCCGACCGTGCCCCCGGCGGCCATGGCCAGCCCGAGCCATCGCCCCACGCGCGGGCCGAGCTGCGGGCCGAGCCGCGGGCTGAGTCGCAGGCCGAGGCCGGCCAGGGCGCGGGCTGCAGCGGGGAACCGCTCGGTCAGGCTCCTGGCGGCCACCTCATGAGCCGGCAGCGACGGATCGACAAGCACGAGGCCGGTCACCTGTTCCGGGTTCGTCCGGGCGAATGCCTCAACGATCAGCCCGGCATAGGAGTGCCCCACCAGGATCACCGGGCCGGCGCTGTCCGGTGCGCAGGCGGCAAGCACATCGGTGATCAGCGACACGTGGTCAGCCAACCCCGGTGCCCGGTCCCACGGGGGGCACCCGGCCAGCCCGGGCCGGTCGACCACAAGGGCGCACGCGTCGGGCAGCAGGGCGATGACGGGGCGCCACACGGATGCCGGCAGCCCCAGACCGGCCTGGAACAGCACGACCGCCGGCGCTGCGGCGTTGTGCACCTGCACACGTACGCGGACGCCGTCATGGCCGGAGACAGCCACCTGCGCAACCCGCGCGGAAGCACCCCCGGCGGTGGGTTCTGCTGCGGGCGCCACAGGGGCAGGCTAGTACCTGGCAACGGATGGGCCTCGCGGTCGCCCTCCCGGTCGCCCGGTATGCTCGGGGGCAATTGAAGCCTCCTGCTGGAAGCCTCCTTTAAAGCCGTCCTGCGAGGCGGGGAAGGAGTGGGCGATGCCCATCCTCACGGCCATGTTCGAGCCCACCCCGAGGGAGGCCATCGATGCCGCGGCGAAGTGACATCACCTCCGTCATGGTGATCGGATCGGGGCCCATCGTCATCGGGCAGGCCGCTGAATTCGACTACTCCGGGACCCAGGCCTGCCGCGTGCTGCGCGACGAGGGGCTGCGGGTCATCCTCGTCAACTCCAACCCGGCCACGATCATGACCGACCCGGAGTTCGCCGACGCCACCTACATCGAGCCCATCACGCCGGAGTTCGTCACCCGGATCATCGACAGGGAGCGCCCGGACGCGCTGCTGCCCACACTCGGCGGACAGACCGCCCTGAACGCCGCCATGGCCCTGCACGCAGACGGGACGCTCGCCAAGTACGGCGTCGAACTGATCGGGGCCAACACCGAGGCGATCGAGCGCGGCGAGAACCGGGAGCGCTTCAAGGAGATCGTCACGTCGATCGGCGCCGAATCGGCGCGATCGGTGGTCTGTCACACCATGGACCAGTGCTTGGCGGGCGCCGCGGACCTCGGCTACCCGGTCGTGGTCCGCCCGTCGTTCACCATGGGTGGCTCGGGGTCCGGGATCGCTCACGACGAGGCGGGCCTGCACGAGATCGCTGGCGCAGGCCTGCAGGCTTCACCCACCACGGAGGTGCTGCTCGAGGAGTCGATCCTGGGGTGGAAGGAGTACGAGCTCGAGCTGATGCGCGACCGCAACGACAACGTCGTGGTCGTGTGCTCCATCGAGAACGTGGATCCGATGGGCGTGCACACCGGTGACTCCATCACCGTCGCCCCGTCCCTGACGCTCACCGATCGCGAGTACCAGCACATGCGCGACGTCGGGATCGAGATCATCCGCGCGGTCGGCGTGGACACCGGCGGATGCAACATCCAGTTCGCCATCAACCCACGTGATGGCCGAATGATCGTCATCGAGATGAACCCGCGGGTCTCGCGCTCGTCGGCGCTGGCCTCCAAGGCCACCGGCTTCCCGATCGCCAAGATCGCTGCGCGGCTGGCGATCGGCTACACCCTCGACGAGATCCCCAATGACATCACCCGCGAGACCCCGGCGAGCTTCGAGCCGACGCTCGACTACGTCGTCGTGAAGGCCCCCCGGTTCGCGTTCGAGAAGTTCCCAGCCGCCAACCACGAGCTGACCACGCACATGAAGAGCGTCGGGGAGGCGATGGCAATCGGGCGCAACTTCACCGAGGCCCTGCAGAAGGCCCTGCGCTCGCTGGAGCGCAAGGGCGCTGGCTTCAGCTGGGTCGGTGACCCCGCGGAGCTGGATCGCGACGCACTGTTCGAGTCGGTGGCCGTCCCGCACGACGGGCGCCTCGAGGAGGTCCAGCAGCTGCTGCGCGCGGGAGCCTCGATCGAGGCGGTGCACGCCGCGACCGCCATCGACCCGTGGTTCCTGGACCAGATCATGCTGATCAACGAGGTGGGGGAGCAGATGCGCACGGCTGCGATGCTCACCCCCGAACTGCTCCGGCTGGCCAAGCGGCACGGCTTCTCCGATGCGCAGATCGGTGCAGCCCGGGGCATGCCCACCGACGTGGTTCGCGGGGTGCGCCACGCCCTGGGCATCCGTCCGGTCTTCAAGACGGTGGACACCTGTGCCGCGGAGTTCGCCGCGAAGACCCCGTACCACTACTCCTCCTACGACGAGGAGACCGAGGTCGAACCACGTGCGGTCCCGGCGGTGATCATCCTCGGCTCGGGCCCGAACCGGATCGGGCAGGGCATCGAGTTCGACTACTCGTGCGTGCACGCATCGTTGACGCTTCGCGAGGCTGGCTACGAGACGATCATGGTCAACTGCAACCCGGAGACCGTCTCGACCGACTACGACACCTCGTCGCGGCTCTACTTCGAGCCGCTCACCCTCGAGGACGTCCTTGAGGTCTACCACGCCGAGTTGGCGGCTGGACCGGTGGCTGGCGTCATCTGCCAACTCGGGGGACAGACGCCGCTCGGGCTGGCCCACGGCCTGCAGGCCGCCGGCGTGCCGATCGTCGGCACCTCGCCCCAGGCGATCGACCTGGCCGAGGAGCGGGGTGCGTTCGGCCGGGTGCTGGCGGCGGCCGGCCTGCCCGCGCCCAAGTTCGGCATGGCGTCGTCCTTCGATGAGGCGAGGTCGGTGGCCGACGAGGTCGGGTACCCGGTCCTGGTGCGACCCTCCTACGTCCTGGGCGGTCGTGGCATGGAGATCGTCTACGACGAGGCGATGCTCGAGTCCTACATCGACCGGGCCACGCAGGTCAGCCCAGAGCACCCGGTCCTGGTCGACCGATTCCTCGATGACGCGCTGGAGATCGACGTCGATGCCCTCTACGACGGCACCGAGTTGTACCTGGGCGGGGTGATGGAGCACATCGAGGAGGCCGGGATCCATTCCGGTGACTCCGCGTGCGCCCTTCCGCCAATCACGCTCGGGCGTGCCGACATCGCCCGGATCCGGGCCTCGACCGAGGCGATCGCCCGCGGGGTCGGGGTGCAGGGGCTGATCAACGTCCAGTACGCGATGGCCGCCGACATCCTCTACGTGCTCGAGGCCAATCCCCGTGCGTCGCGCACCGTGCCGTTCGTGGCCAAGGCCACCGGGGTCCCGCTGGCCAAGGCGGCGGCCCGGATCGCCCTGGGGGAGAGCATCGCCGAGCTGCGTGCCGACGGCACCCTGCCTCCGGTGGGAGATGCCGCGGACCTGCCCAGTGGCGCGATGGTCGCAGTCAAGGAAGCGGTCCTGCCCTTCGGCCGCTTCCACGGGGTGGACACCATCCTGGGCCCGGAGATGCGCTCCACGGGCGAGGTGATGGGACTCGACAGCCAGTTCGGGACCGCCTTCGCCAAGTCCCAGATCGCGGCCTACTCCTCGGGCCTGCCCACCAGCGGCACGGTGTTCGTGTCGGTGGCCAACCGGGACAAGCGCTCGATGATCTTCCCGCTGAAGCGACTGTCCGACCTCGGGTTCGAGATCACCGCGACCGGTGGCACGGCCGACGTCCTGCGCCGCAACGGTGTGCAGGTGACCGACATCCGCAAGATCCACGAGGCCGGCGCGGGGATCAACACCGTGGAGGCAATCCTCGGTGGGCACATCGCCCTGATCGTCAACACCCCCTACGGGGTGGGCTCCCGGCTCGACGGCTACGAGATCCGTACGGCCGCGGTCATCCGCGGAGTCCCGTGCATCACCACCGTGCAGGGCCTGGGCGCAGCGGTGCAGGGCATCGAGGCACTGATCTCCGGAGACATCGGGGTTCGCTCGCTGCAGGAGCACGCCGCGGAGCTGTCCGCGCTGCGTGCGGCTCCCACAGCAACGGGCAGCACGCGCGCACGGGAGGCGTGATGCCGGTCCAGGTCACGTCCGAGGTCGTCGGCCTGCGCCGGACCGGCGCCTACCACCACCTCACCCTGCTTGCCCCGGGGATCCCGGAGGCGACCCGACCGGGACACTTCGTCGCGATCGCTGTCGGCGGGGAGGGGTCGGGGATGGTGCTGCGCCGGGCCTTCTCGATCCATCGGGTCACCCCGGGCGGGCCAACTGGCGGGACCGTCGAGGTCGTGTTCGCCACCCACGGCAAGGGCACCCGATGGTTGGCTGATCGGCGTCGCGGCGACAAGCTCGACGTCATCGGGCCGCTCGGGCGGCCGTTCACGCTGCCCAGGGAGCCTGTGGCCTGCGTCCTGGTCGCCGGCGGCTACGGGGCCGCGCCCCTGTTCATGCTCTCCGAGGCGCTCCGCGCGCGGGGCTGCCGGGTGGACATGATCCTCGGGGCGGCCACCGAGGATCGGCTCTTCGGCGTCCTCGAGGCCAAGCGGAGCTCGGCGTCGGTGACCGTGACCACTGATGACGGGTCCGCCGGGCTCCGCGGTCGTGTCACCGACCCACTTGCTGAGATCGTGCGCGCCTCGGACGCCGATGTCATCTACGCATGTGGGCCGATGGCGATGCTCGCTTCCGTCGCTGCGGTGGCCGCGGACACCGGGGCGCACAGCCAGTGCGCCGTGGAGGAGGCCATGGCCTGCGGGATCGGCGTGTGCATGACCTGTGTGCTGCCAGTGCAGGGCGCTGACGGGATCACCCGGATGGTCCGCTCATGCACGGACGGACCCGTGTTCCGGGGCAGCGACGTGCGCTGGGCCGACGTCGGGACGGTGCCGGGCGGGACCCTCGGAGCGCCCGTGGCGGGGGGACACTGATGGTTGCGCGCACGCCTGTGCCGGGGCCGGCTTCCGTGGACATGTCCACGGCCCTGGGTCGTCTCGTGATGCCGGACCCGGTGCTGACCGCCTCCGGATGCGCCGCCGCCGGACGCGAGCTGGCCCCGTTCCTGGACCTGCGCGCCATCGGGGCGGTCGTCACGAAGTCGATCATGCTCGAGCCCCGGTCCGGGCGGCCCACTCCGCGGATGGCGGAGACCCCGTCAGGGATGCTGAACTCCATCGGCCTGCAGGGCCCGGGTATCGAGGAGTTCATCGCCAAGGACCTGCGCTGGCTGCGCGAGCGCGGGATCCGCACCGTGGTGTCGATCGCTGGTGGCTCGGTCCAGGAGTATCAGAAGCTCGCCCAGCGGCTGCGCCACGAGCCCGGGATCGCCGCGCTCGAGGTGAACATCTCGTGCCCGAACGTGGAGTCCCGTGGCCAGGTGTTCGCCTGCGACCCGTTCTCGGCGGCGTCAGTGGTCCAGGTCGTGCGGCGGCACTCGGCCCCGGACGTCCCGGTGCTGGCCAAGCTCAGCCCGGACGTCACCGACATCGTGGCGATCGCCAAGTCCGTCCTCGACGCCGGCGCTGATGGCGTGTCGCTGATCAACACGCTGCTGGGCATGGTGATCGACCCGGACACGATGCGTCCCGCACTGGGGGGCATGACCGGTGGGCTGTCGGGCCCGGCCATCCGTCCCGTGGCCGTGCGCGCCGTGTGGCAGGTCCACGCGGCCTTCCCGCGGGTGCCGATCCTGGGCATGGGCGGGATCCGCACGGGCCAGGATGCCTTCGAGTTCCTGCTCGCCGGGGCCAGCGCGGTGTCGGTCGGAACCGCCGTGTTCAACGATCCGCACGCCCCGGCCCGGATCTCCGCCGAGCTGCGCGACATCCTGGCTGCTCGGGGGTTCGCGACCCTGTCGGATGCCGTCGGCCTCGGACACACGATGCAGGCCCGACACGTCGCCGCCCAGGACGCGCGCCGGGCTGCGCAGGAGAACACCCCGTGAGAGCACCCATCGCACTGGCCCTGGACGGCCCCGACCGGCAGACGGTGATCTCGTGGGCAGGTTCTGCCGCCCCACATGTGTCGGTGATGAAGGTGGGCCTGGAGACCTTCCTGCGCGACGGCGCCACCGTGGTCGGTGAGGTTCGCAGGGCCGCCCCGGGATGTGCGCTGTTTCTGGACCTCAAGCTGCACGACATCCCCAACACGGTGTCCGGGGCAGCGCGCAGCATCGCCGAGCTGACCCCGGACTACCTCACCGTGCACGCCAGCGGCGGCCCGGCCATGGTCGACGCTGCCGCTGCTGCACTGCCGGATACCCGGATCACTGCCGTCACCGTGCTGACCTCACTGTCCGAGGCTGACCTCGAGGCCGTCGGCCTGCGCGGCCCGGCTCTGGACGCAGCAGTGCGACTTGCCCGGATGGCGGTGTCCGCCGGTGCCCGCGCGATCGTGTGCTCCCCCCAGGAGGTGGCCGCGATCAGGGCTGCTGTCCCTGCCGACATCACGCTGATCACCCCGGGGGTGCGGCCCGTCGCGGGGGCGGGCAGCGCGACCGGCGACCAGGCCCGGGTGGCCACCCCGCAGGCGGCGTTGGCCGCCGGGGCCGACCTGCTGGTGATCGGTCGCCCGATCACCGCCGCCGCTGACCCGGGAGCCGCCGCCCGCCGGCTGGCCGAGTCCCTGGAGCTGCTGTGAGCGCCCATGCGGGACCTCCGCCGCCCCCGCTCTCTGCGCAGGACCGGGCCGCGGCCGCTGCCCGCGGGGTGCAGGCCCGCCAGGTCCGCGCCCAGGTGCGTGCCGGGCTCGCTGACGGCAGCATCCCGGTCGCCGAGGTGCTCGGTGACGCTCAGGGAGCCGACGAGCGCGGCCGGATCCTGGCCCGGATGAAGGTCGTGGACCTGCTCTCCAGCTTCCGGGGGATTGGTCCCGCTCGGGCCGCGGACATGATGCGGGACATCGGGATCGCCGAGAACCGGCGGGTCGGTGGGCTCGGGTCGCGCCAGGTCCAGGCGACCACGGATCTGCTCGACCAGCGCTTCTCGCGGGGCAGCAACTGATGGCCGGCCGTCTACTCGTGCTGACCGGGCCCAGCGGCGTGGGGAAGGGCACCGTGGTCGCCGAGCTCCGCCGGCTGCGCCCGGACCTCTGGGTGTCGGTGTCGGCCACGACCCGATCCCCGCGGGCGGGGGAGGTCGACGGGGTGTCGTACTTCTTCTGGAGCGCCGAGCGGTTCGATGCCACGATCGCCGACGGCGGCTTCCTCGAGTGGGCGGCGTTCGCGGGCCACCGGTACGGGACCCCGAGGGCGCCGGTCGAGCGCCGATTGGCCGCCGGGGAGCCCGTGCTGCTGGAGATCGAGCTGCAGGGCGCGCGGCAGGTGCGGGCCGCCATGCCGGCGGCCTACATGGTGTTCCTCACGCCCCCTGACCTGACCGTGCTTGAGGACCGGCTGCGTGGACGGGCCACCGAGGATGAGCAGGCGATCACCCGTCGGTTGGCCAGGGCCCGCGACGAGCTCGCGGCTGCCGAGGAGTTCGACGCGGTGGTCGTGAACGACGATGTGGTCCGGGCAGCCCGGGAGTTGCTAGACTTGCTCGAAGATCCGGGCCGTCCGGCCTGAGAGATCCCCCGCGGGGCGACCTAGCCCGGTGTGATCCAGTTCCCACAGGAGGGTTCGCCGTGTCCGGCACCAGCATCCGCCCCGAAGGCATCACCTACCCCCCCATCGACGAGCTTCTGAGCAAGACGCACTCGAAGTACTCCCTGGTCATCGAGGCAGCCAAGCGCGCCCGCCAGATCAACGCCTACTACTCCCAGCTCGGTGAGGGCCTGCTGGAGTACGTCGGCCCGCTGGTGGAGACCCATCCCCAGGAGAAGCCGCTGTCGATCGCGATGCGCGAGATCAACGACAGCCTGCTGCTGGTGGAGCCGGTCGAGGAGCCCGTCGAGGAGTCGCTCTGACGGCGACGCCTGCGCGCATCGTCCTCGGTGTCGCAGGCGGGATCGCGGCGTACAAGACCGGGCACCTGCTGCGCATGCTCACCGAGTCGGGGCATGACGTCCAGGTGGTGCCGACCACGTCGGCCGTGAACTTCGTGGGGGCCGCCACCTGGGCTGCCCTGTCCGGTCACCCCGTGCACACCACGGTCTGGGACGACGTCGCGGGCGTGGAGCATGTCCGGATCGGCAAGTCCGCCGAGATCGTGGTCGTCGCCCCCGCAACCGCCGACCTGCTGTCCCGAGCGGCAGCCGGCCGCGCCGACGACCTGCTCACGGCCACGCTGCTGACGGCCACCTGCCCTGTGGTCATGGCCCCCGCGATGCACACCGAGATGTGGCACCACGCAGCGACGCAGGCCAACGTGGCAACGCTGCGCGAGCGCGGCGTCATCGTCCTGGAGCCGGCGGTCGGCCGGCTCACCGGCAGCGACACCGGTGCCGGGCGGATGCCCGAGCCGGACGCCATCGCAGCGGTCGTCCACGCCGTGCTGCACACCGGCGGGGTCCGCGACCTCGACGGCAGCAGGGTCGTGATCAGCGCTGGCGGCACCCGCGAGCCGCTCGACCCGGTCCGTTTCCTCGGCAACCGGTCCAGCGGGCTGCAGGGCTACGCACTGGCTGCGGCTGCGGCCGCGCGTGGAGCGCAGGTGACACTGGTCAGTGCCAACGTCGAGCTCCCCGACCCGGCCGGATCCACGGTCGTGCGGGTGGGCACCGCCATCGAGATGGAGCAGGCGGTGAACGCCGCGGCGGCCGACGCCGATGTCGTGGTCATGGCCGCCGCGGTGGCGGACTTCCGCCCGGCCATCGTGGCGAGGGACAAGATCAAGAAGGACGAGTCCCACGACGGCACTCCGCTGCCGATCGCCCTGGTGCGCAACCCGGACATCCTCGCCGGTCTCGCGAGCGCCCGTGGGGCCGGGACCTTCTCCGCGAGGCTCCTGCTGGTGGGGTTCGCTGCCGAGACCGGAGACGCCCAGGATGATGCGCTGGCCCACGCACGGGCCAAGCTGGCCCGCAAGGGCGTGGACCTGCTGGTGCTCAACGATGTCTCCGGTGGCTCGGTGTTCGGCCAGGACAACAATGAGATCATGCTCCTGAACCCTGATGGGACGCTCGAGGGCCCGCATGCCGGAACCAAGGCCGAGGTGGCACACGCCGTCTGGGACCGGGTCGCTGAGCTGGGCGCACGCACGACCTAGAATCGCAGCCGAACGCCAGCGCCGCGGCGACCACACCAGCCCAAGGAGAGCCCCGATGACCACGCGCCTGTTCTCATCCGAGTCCGTGACCGAGGGCCACCCCGACAAGATGGCCGACCAGATCAGCGATGCGATCCTCGACGACCTGCTGCGTCAGGACCCGGCATCCCGGGTGGCTGTCGAGACCATGCTCACCACCGGTCAGGTCCATGTGTCCGGCGAGGTGACCACCGAGGGATACGCCGAGGTGATGGACCTCATCCGCAACGTGGTGCTCGACATCGGCTATGACCACTCGGAGAAGGGGTTCGACGGCGAGTCCTGCGGTGTGCAGGTGTCCATCGGCCGGCAGTCCCCGGACATCGCCCAGGGTGTGGACGACGCCTTCGAGGAGCGCGTCGAGGGATCGGACGACGGGTTGGACCGTCAGGGCGCCGGTGACCAGGGCCTCATGTTCGGTTTCGCATGCACCGACACCCCGGAACTCATGCCGCTGCCGATCCACCTCGCGCATCAGTTGGCCGAGCAACTGACCGCCGTGCGCAAGTCGGGGCAGCTGCCCTACCTGCGTCCCGACGGCAAGACCCAGGTGACGATCGGTTACCAGGGCACCAAGGCCGTCAGTCTCGACACGATCGTCGTGAGCTCCCAGCATGCCGAGGACGTCGACCTCGAGGGCCAGCTCGCCCCTGAGGTCCGCAAGTTCGTCGTGGAGCCCGTTCTGGCCGGACTGGACCTCGATACCTCCGCAGTGCGGCTGCTGCTGAACCCAACGGGTCGGTTCGTGACCGGTGGCCCGATGGGCGACGCCGGCCTGACCGGCCGGAAGATCATCGTCGACACCTATGGCGGGTTCGCGCGCCACGGCGGCGGGGCGTTCTCCGGCAAGGATCCCTCGAAGGTCGACCGGTCGGCCACCTATGCCATGCGTTGGGTTGCCAAGAACGTGGTCGCGGCCGGGCTGGCCACCAAGTGCGAGGTCCAGGTGGCCTACGCCATCGGCAAGGCGCACCCGGTTGGGCTGTTCGTCGAGACCTTCGGCACCGGCGCGCTGCCGGATGAGCGGATCCAGGATGCTGTCCTTGAAGTGTTCGACCTGCGCCCGGGTGCGCTGATCCGCGACCTGCAGCTGCTCGACACCTCCGTGGTCCAGTACCGCCCCACGGCCGCCTACGGCCACTTCGGTCGGGAGTCGGCAGGGACGTCCACCTTCACCTGGGAGCGGCTGGACCGCGTCGACGACCTGCGGGCTGCCGCGGGCCTGTGATCGGCCCGCGCTCCAGGCCCACCACGGTCATCCCAGGCCGTGGGCCAGTCGCCGGGGGCGGTGGGCTGCGCGCCTCATGACCCAGGGCCAGATCCCGCTGATCGGCGATGGGCGGGCGCCGGCGAAGCGACCCGCCCGGGCGCGACCACGACGCCCGGTGGCCGCCCTGCTACCGGTGGCCCGAGTGGTCCTGATGACCCCCGTGCCGCACTTGGACAGGCCGTTCGACTACGAGGTCCCCGAAGCGCTCGCTGAGGCTGCCCAGCCCGGCGGGCGGGTGCGGGTCCGCCTTGCCGGTCGGCTGATGGACGGCGTCATCGTGGAGCGGGTCGAGACCTCGGAGCGGACGCTGCAGCCATTGCGCTCCGTGCATGGTCCGCCGGTGCTGACCCCCGAGATCGGGTTGCTGTGCCGGGCAGTGGCTGACCGGTACGCCGGGACACTGGCCGATGTCCTGCGCTTCGCGGTCCCACCCAGGCATGCGCGAGCCGAGTCCCGGCCGATCCAAGCGCAGCCGGATGCTGCCCCGGACCAGGTGCCCAACGATGGCTGGGCGGCCTACCGCGGCGGCGCCGAACTGCTCGGGGGAGTCGGTGGTCCGGCCGCGATGCGGGCGCTGTGGGTGTCCGGCCCCGGCGAGCAGACCGGCGACCGGATCGCCGAGCTCGCCCGGGCCGTGCGCGCTCGGGGCCGGGGCGTGCTGGTCGTCGCCCCGGATGCGGCCGAGGTTGACCGGGTCGTCAACGCACTGGTGCGCCACGGGATCACACCCGTGCAGCTCGTCGCCGAGTCCGGCCCAGAGACCCGGTACCGCAGGTTCCTCACGGTGCTGTCCGGGGCCGCGCCGGTGGTCGTGGGAACCCGGGCCGCGGTCTTCGCCCCGGTGACCGACCTCGGGGTGATCATCGTGTGGGATGACGGCGACGACTCGCTCGCCGAGCCGCACGCCCCCGGCTGGCATGCCCGTGAGGTCGCGGCGCTGCGCAGCGCCGGCTCGGACGTGAGCCTGGTCATCGGTGGCCCTGCCGTGACCCTTGAGGCTGCCCGGATGGCCTCGACGGGCTGGTTGACCCCGGTCGAGCTGCCGCGCCCGGTGCTGCGCGCCCGGATGCCGCGGGTCCAGGTGGCCATGGACATGGTCGACGACCCAGCGCGGACGGCCTCACGGATCCCTTCGGTGGCCCTGGACATCCTGCGGGCGGCCGTCACCGAGGGACCCGTGCTGGTCAGCGTCCCCCGCGCCGGCTACCTGCCGATGCTGGCCTGCCAGTCGTGCCGTGAGCCCGTGGTCTGCCGGCAGTGCGATCGGCCGATGCAGGCCCAGGGTCCCGACCGGCGCCCGACCTGCCGCACCCACGGTGCCGTCACGGACTGGCGGTGCGCCGTCTGTGGGCGTGACGTCGTGCGCGCGGTCGTCGTGGGGGTGCGCCGAACGGCGGAGGAGTATGGCCGCGCGCTTCCGGGCGTGCGGGTGATCACCTCCTCGGGCGACGAGCACCTGCGCACGCTTCCAGGGCCGGAGGTGATGGTCGTGGCCACCCCGGGATCGGAACCTGATCCCGGCCCAGAGGGATACGCCGCACTGGTCATCCTGGACGCGGCAGCCGCCCTGTCCCGGCCAGGGCTGCGCGTGGCTGAGGAGGTTCTGCGCCGCTGGTTCTCGGCGGCGTCACTCGTGCGCCCAGCACACCTGGGCGGTCGCGTCCTCGTGGTGGGCGACTCGGACATCCGCGAGATCCAGGCGCTGATCCGATGGGACCCGCATGGCTATGCGGATCGGGAGCTCGCCGAGCGGGCAGCGCTGCACCTGCCCCCGGCCGTGCGGATCGCCCAACTGACCGGGCCCGCCCTGGCCGCCCTCGAGGTCGCCGATGAGCTCGAGTCGGGATTGGGGACCCTGATCGAGCGTCGCTCCGGGCCGTTGCCCGGCCCGGAGGAGTCCGTCACCTGGTTGCTGGCGGCCTCGATTGCCGATGGGGCCGCCCTGACCGCCGCCCTGCGCCGGATCCAGTCCGTTCGCAGCGCACGTCGAGCTGCCATGGTGGCTGCCCGGATGGACCCGGTGTCCCTGCGCTGATCCGGCTCTAGAATGGGGGCATGCCGCTGCAACCGATCCGACTGTTCGGCGACCCCGTGTTGCGGACACCCGCCGCTCCGGTCGAGACCTTCGACAAGGAGTTGCGCACGCTGGTCGCCGACCTCACCGACACCATGATGGACGCCCCCGGCGTCGGGTTGGCGGCGCCGCAGATCGGCGTGTCCCTGCGGGTCTTCACGTACTGGGTCGACGACGAGGTCGGCTACCTGATCAACCCCAGCCTCGACCTGTCCGACGAGCAGCAGGACGGCGAGGAGGGGTGCCTGTCCCTGCCCGGGCTCACCTATGACACCAAGCGGGCACTGCGGGTCGTGGCCCGGGGCATGAACATGCACGGGGAGCCGATGACCATCGAGGGCTCGGAGCTCCTGGCGCGATGTGTCCAGCACGAGACCGACCATCTTGACGGGATCCTGTTCATCGATCGGCTGGACACCGAGAGTCGCAAGGCCGCCATGAAGGAGATCCGGGAGTCCGAGTGGTTCGGCCAACCGACCCCACAGATCCGGTTCAGCCCGCACTCGATCCGACCGGGCCTGGGCTGATGCGGGTCCTCTTCGCCGGGACCCCGCAGGCTGCGGTGCCGGCGCTCAATGCCCTGCTGGCGTCCCCGCACGAGGTGGTCGCCGTACTGACCCGACCGGACGCCCCGGCTGGGCGCGGCCGCCGACTGATGCCCTCGCCGGTCGCGGAGATCGCCCTGGCGCACGGGATCGAGGTCCTCCGGCCCGAACGTGTCCGTGACCCTGCGTTCCTCGACCGGCTTGCCGAGATCGAGCCGCAGGCGGCCCCGATCGTGGCCTACGGCGGGCTGATCCCGCCCAGTGCGTTGGCCATCCCGTCGCACGGCTGGGTGAACCTGCACTTCTCGCTGCTGCCCGCATGGCGCGGCGCGGCCCCTGTCCAGCACTCCGTGATGGCCGGTGACCAGGTGACTGGCGCCAGCACGTTCCTGCTCGAGGAGGGTCTGGACACCGGTCCGGTGTTCGGTGTGGTCACCGATGCGATCGGTGCCACCGACACCGCGGGCGACGTCCTGGGACGACTCGCGGAGTCGGGAGCCGGCCTGCTGGTCGCCACCCTCGACGGTCTCGAGGCTGGTGCGCTGGTTCCGGTGCCTCAGTCAGTTGACGGGGTGAGCCTGGCCCCCAAGATCACGGTCGAGGACGCACGTGTGTCCTGGACGGACCCGGCGATGCGTGTCGATCGGCTGATCCGGGGCTGCACCCCGGCCCCGGGGGCGTGGAGCCAGTTCCGGGGGGAGCGGGTGAAGCTGGGCCCGGCCCGGCTCGCGCCGGAGGTGACGGACCTGCCTGCAGGCGAGCTCCGCGTGCTGAAGAACCGCATCTGGGTGGGCACCGCGACCCACGCGGTGCTGCTCGGGGACGTCAAGGCCGAGGGCAAGCGGCTCATGCCGGCCGGCGACTGGGCCCGCGGCGTCCGCGTGGAGCCGGGCGAGCGCCTTGGCTGACGACCACCGGCGCACTGGCTCACGGCGTGGCGCCCGCGCCGGCCGGGCCACGCGACCCACGCCGACTGCGCCGCCCCGTCGGATGGATCCGGCGCGGCTCGCGGCCCTGGACCTGTTCCGGGCCGTGGAGCTCGACGGTGCCTACGCCAACATCGCCTGGCCCCGGATCCTGGCCCACCATCAGCTCGCCGGCCGCGACGCTGGGTTCGCCACCGAGCTGGGCTACGGCGCCCTGCGGTGGAAGGGGCGCCATGATGCGATCCTGGCCGAGTGCGTGGATCGCCCGCTCGACACGCTCCAGCCCGAGTTGCTCAACGCCCTGCGCCTGGGCGTCCACCAGCTGCAGAACATGCGGGTCGGTGATCATGCTGCGGTCTCCGAGACGGTGGAACTGGTCGGCCAGACCGTGAACAAGGGCGCCGCGGGGTTCGCGAACGCCGTGCTGCGCAGGGTGGCGCGCGGTGGGACGGCCGCGGACTGGCTGGATCACCTCGTCGTCTCTGGGTCGTTACCCACATTCGAGTCCGACCCGGTGACCCATCTGTCGGTCTCCACGTCGCATCCGGGCTGGATCGTCCGTGGGGTGCACGATGCGTTGTCCGCCTCGAAGCCCGAGCGCACGTGGGCCGACACCGCCACCGAGCTGCTGGCGGACAACACCGCAGGCGCGGTGACGCTGGTCAGCCGGACGACCGACCGCCAGGAGCTGATGGACAGGTTGGCCGATCAGGGCGTCTCCGCCCGTCCCGGTGACCTGTCTCGCCTGGCGGTCCGGGTGGACGCGGTCAACCCCGGCGCCCTCCCCGAGGTCGCCACGGGTGCCGCCGGCGTCCAGGACGAGGGCAGCCAGGTGGTGGCTCTGGCGCTGGCTGATGCGGCGCTCGGTGGTCCCGACGTCCGCTGGCTGGACATGTGCGCCGGGCCGGGGGGCAAGGCCGCCCTGCTGGCAGCTCAGGCCGCAGAGCGGGGCGGTTCCCTGACAGCTGTCGAGCTGCACGAGCACCGAGGTGACCTGGTCAAGGCATCGCTGCGGCCCATTCGTGGTCGGCACGAGGTCCTGGTTGCCGACGCCACGACCGACGACATCGGCACCGGCTACGACCGTGTGCTGGTCGATGCCCCATGCACCGGACTGGGAGCCCTGCGCAGGCGGCCCGAGGCGAGGTGGCGCCGGACACCGGCTGACCTCACCGAGCTGACGGCCCTGCAACGTCGATTGCTGGCCCGTGCCCTGGAGGTGGTGCGTCCCGGCGGGCTCGTGCTCTACGTGACCTGCTCGCCGCACCTGGCGGAGACTGAGGCGGTGGTTGCCGACGTCCAACGGCTCGGCGGGACCGTCGTCCCGGTCAGCGAGTGCCCGGAACTTGACCTTCCGGCGGGATCCATCGCCGGGCCGTACCTGCGGCTCTGGCCCGCCGAGCACGACACCGACGGGATGTTCGCCGCGCTCATCCGCCGGGGCTGATCCCTGCGGCAGCCGCCGGGTCGGTGTCGAGCCGATGGCCGAAGAGCCACAGGCCGCCCGCGCAGCCGGCGGCGATGGTCCCCGACGCGAGCAGCGGCACAACCCCGGATCCGGGTCCAACGGTCCACAGCAGCCCGGCCCACAGCCCGGCGATGAGGATCCCGACCCCGGCCAGGCCCTGGAAGAGCCCCTGGGCGTGCCCGCGGATCGCCGGTGGGGCCAGCGAGGTGATCCAGGCCTTGCCAACACCATCGGTGATCCCGGCGAACCCGCCGTAGATGACCAGCACGGCCATGACCGCCCAGCCGCCGTCCACCAGGCCGAGGCCGATGTAGCCGATGGCGAAGCACACAAGCCCCAGCGCGTACACGCGCGACCGTGGCCATCGGTCGCTCAGCGATCCCGCCGGGAAGGCGACTGCGGCGCTGGCCAGGTTCATCAGGGCGTAGGCGCCGGCGACCTGTGCGGCGCTGAAGCCGAGGTCGTTGACCCGCAGGAGGATCAGCGCATCGGGGAAGTTGACCAGCGCGAAGAGTCCGAGCACCGTCGCCAGGGCGCGAACCTGCCGTGGCAGGGGTGCGCGCCCCGGGTCCGGACCTGCATCGCGCAGCGGCCGGCCCGGCCCCGGGGAACTGCGCCGCGACACCGGGGTCCGGGATTCGCGCGTGAGGCCGACGAGGGCCACGCTGATCAGTGCCGGCACCACCGCGATCCACAGCGCCAGGCCCAGGTCGTTGCCCGACGCGGTCAGGATTGCCAGACCCAGCAGGGGCCCGATCACGGCACCGAGGGTGTCGGCGGCCCGGTGGAACCCGAACACCCGGCCGACGGCGTCGGGTGGCACGCCCTCGGCAAGCAGCGCGTCGCGCGGAGCCCCACGGACGCCCTTGCCGATCCGATCTGTGACCCGGCCGACGAGGACCACCGGCCAGGAGGCGGCCGCTGCAATGATCACCTTGCCCAGCGCAGCGAGCCCATACCCGGCGGTCACGGCCGGCTTGCGCCCGAACCGGTCCGACCACCGGCCCGACAGGTACTTCATCGCGGCCGCCACGCCTTCGGCGACCCCCTCAACCAGGCCAACGACAGCTGCCGGAGCCCCCAGGCTGGTCGTCAGCAGGATGGGGATCAGCGGATACATCAGCTCACTTGCGGTGTCCTGGGCCAGGGACACCGCGGACAGGACCTTGACGTTGCGGGTCAGCCAGGGTCGCGTCGAGCCGTCGGAGTTCGTGGCCGCCACGTCGACCAGCCTAGGACTGCCCACCCGGCCCACGTGCGGGAATGGCAGCCGGTCGGCGGGTGTTGACCTCACCGGATGACGAGGAGGCGACCTTGCTGGTTCACATGCACGACGAGCCCCGCACCGGGGCTGCCCTCTGTATGCCGCTAGGCTCTTGCGGTATGACCGCCACGCCGCCTCCGACTGAGTCGGACGCCGCGCGATCGGCGCGCTTCGAGCGGGACGCACTGCCGCACCTGGACTCGCTCTACAACGCAGCACTGAAGCTGACCCGCAACCCGGCTGAGGCCGAGGACCTGGTCCAGGAGACCTTCCTGAAGGCATTTGCGTCCTTCCACCAGTACAAGGACGGCACCAACCTGCGTGCCTGGCTGTACCGGATCCAGACCAACACCTTCATCAACAGCTACCGGAAGAAGCAGCGCGAGCCGCTGCAGTCCTCGACGGATGACGTCGAGGACTGGCAGATGGCCCGCGCCGAGGGGCACACGTCCGGTGGCCTGCGCTCGGCCGAGGCCGAAGCTCTGGACAGCCTGCCCGATTCCGACGTCACAGCTGCGCTGGCAGCCCTGCCGGAGGATTTCCGGATGGCGGTCTACTACGCCGATGTTGAGGGCTTCGCCTACAAGGAGATCGCCGAGATCATGGGCACTCCGGTCGGGACGGTCATGTCCCGCCTGCACCGCGGACGCAAGCTGCTCCGCGCGACCCTCGAGGACTACGCGGTCGACCGCGGCCTGATCCCGAGTGCAGCACAGGGGGATGAGTCATGAGTTGCGGGAACCCTCATGAGTTGGACTGCCAGGAGGCTCTGAACCATCTGTACGAGTACCTCGACGGCGAGGTCGGCGCCGCGGACCACGCGCAGATCTCCCAGCACCTCGAGGAGTGCGGGCCCTGTCTGCAGGAGTACGACGTCGAACGGATCGTGAAGACCATCGTGGCGCGGTCGTGCTGCGAGGTGGCACCGGGCCAGTTGCGCTCGAAGCTCGCTGCCGAGCTGGCGAGCTTGCGGATCCAGATTGAGCATCCCGGGCAACCGTGAGTGGCGCGTCGGCTCACCGGCAACCGTGCGGCAGGATGGCCCCGTGCACCTGTCCGCCTACCTGACCGATCCCAGCGTCCGGCCGACCGTGGTCACGGCTGCGTGCGCGCTCGTCGACGCTGAGGTCCAGCGCGCCTCGGGGATCCCTGGGATGGCCGTCAGATCGGCCTATCGGGTGCTCATGGGCATCCGCCCCGGCATCGTGCCCGCCGCTGTGGACGGGCTGCTCGACTCCTTCGCCGATCAACTGGACCCCTTCTACCAGCAGCACGTGACCAGCGGCCGACCCCTGGTCGAGATCCTGACCGAGCAGCGCACGAGCATGGCCGATGCGCTGCTGTCGATCACCGATGACCGAGCTGAGCGCACCAGCCAGGCCACCCTGCGGCGGGCCTACCGGCGGGTGCGCGGTTCTGCGCGCGGCTACGTCGAGGAGGCGGCCCCGGGCATCGCCGGGCTGATCGACGCATACACGCCGGCCAGGACGGAGCCGGGGGCCTGATGCACCTGCTACGTGGCCGGCGGTCCTGTGGAACGGATTTCGCCGTCGGTGGCAGCCTGTGCGACGATGGCGGTCCCGGATCTGAGGAGTCGACATGAGCAAGCGGACACGCAAGCGCCGCGCCCGCAAGGGCAGCGGGGCCAACCACGGCAAGCGCCCCAACGCCTGACGGATCATCGGAGTGCGGCATCCTTCGTGAGCACACAGCAGTTCACCGTCACCGACGAGGACACCGCCATCGCTCTGGGCAGCGGGGACGTGCCCGTGCTCGCCACGCCGCGCCTGCTGGCGTGGATGGAGGCTGCCACCGTCGCAGCTGCACGACCGCACCTGGATCCGAGCAGCACGACGGTCGGGATCGAGGTGTGGATGCGCCACCGCCGGGCATCCGCGGTGGGAGCACAGGTCGAGGTGGAGGTCACCGAGGTCACTGAACAGGACCGGGGCCTGGCCTTCGACGTCGTCGCCCGGGAGGTCACTGAGCCACCAGGGGACGGCGGACCTGGTGGGATCCGTGCTCATGAGATCGCCTCGGGCCGAGTGGTCCGGGCGATCGTCGACCGGGGCAGTTTCCTGCGCGGGATCTGAGGAGCACCTCCCGCTGGCGGTCGTTGGGTGCCCTCAGCACAGATACAGTGGACACCCCCGAGGTGAAGGATCGACCGATGGCCGAGGACCGTGGCACCCTGATGGCCGCCGAGATCGCCGAGCAGCCCGAGGCGCTGGCCCGCCTGTTGGTCCCCGGATCGCTGGAACGTGTCCACGAGATCGTCGGGATCATCCGCGAGCGCAACCCCCGGTTCGTCCTGCTCGCCGCTCGTGGGACCAGTGACCACGCCGCCCTGTACGCCAAGTACCTGGTCGAGGTGTCCCTGGGGCTGCCGGCCGGGCTGGCGTCCCCGTCGACGATGACGGCCTACGGGGCCCGGCCGAACCTGTCCGATGTCGTGCTGCTGACGGTCAGCCAGAGCGGGGGCTCCCCGGACCTCGTGGAGACGGTCCGCACAGCGCGCGCAGGCGGGGCCACCACGCTGGCAGTCACGAACAACCCGGACAGCGCGATCGCAGCGGCCTCCGAGCTGCACCTCGACGTCCTGGCCGGGCCGGAGCTGGCGGTCGCGGCGACCAAGTCCTACTCCTCGCAGCTCCTGGCGCTCTGGCTGCTGATCGACGCCTACCGCGGCGGGGACATGTCGGCGGCCCAGGGGATCCCGGAGGCAGCGCAGTCCCTGGTCGAGCGCGGCTCGGATGTGGCGGCCCTGGCCGCGCGGTTCCGGTTCACCGACCGGCTCGTGACCACCGGCCGCGGCTACTCCTACCCCACGGCGCGGGAGGCCGCCCTGAAGCTGATGGAGACCTCCTACGTGGCAGCCAACGCCTTCTCGGGAGCCGACCTGCTGCATGGCCCGCTGGCCATGATCGACCACGACCATCCGGTGATCGCCGTCGTCCCGGACGGCAGGGGAGCCGAGGCGATGGCGCCGGTCCTCGAGCGACTCGCTGATCGAGGCGCTGATGTGACCGTCTTCGGTGGTGCCCGATCGGTTGGTCGGGGCACCGTCGGCTATGACCTGGGTTGCGAGCAGGTCACCGAGGAGCTCCATCCTGTGGTCGACATCATCCCGCTGCAGCAGCTGGCGCTGCAGATGACACTTGCCCGCGGGTTCAATCCGGACTCCCCGCGAGGGCTGACCAAGGAGACCGGGACGTTGTAGGGGCGGCTCGCGTTCGAGTGGGTTGGCCGATGCGCATCGCGCGCGGGGAGGGCAGGGGGTGGCGGTGGCGGTTCGGACGCTGGCCGAGATCGCCGAGGATCGCTCGGATCTCGGACCTGAGGCGATCGCGCACCTCGAGTCGCTCCAGCGTGACCTCGGGCTGCTCTCCGACCTGGCATTCTCCGACCTGATCCTGTGGCTGCCCGTCTGGAACCAGGGCGGCTTCGTCGCCGCCGCGCAGGTCCGCCCCTCCACGGCTGCCACGCGCTACCCCAACGACCTGGTCGGCACGTTCACGCCGCGCGGGCGGCGCCCCGAGCTCGACCGGGCGTCGTCCGCGCCGGGCCTGGGGCGGGTGGCTCCCCGGACCGATCCTCTCCTGCCGGCCGGCGGTGAGGCCATCGGGATCGGCCGCAGCGGCAACGGGCCGTGGATCGCTGCCCTGACCCGCTCAGCCGTGCCGGCGCCCCGCGCATCGGGCACGCTCGAGCGCGCCTACCTGCGTGCCGCCGATGACCTGTTCGCGATGATCAGGGTGGGGCAGTTCCCCTATCCCGAGGTGTCGGACTCCACGGGCGCGGAGCCTCGGGTGGGCGATGGGCTCATCCGCCTGGACACCAGCGGGGTCGTGGAGTTCGCCAGCCCCAACGCGTCGTCGGCCTTCCGACGGCTGGGCCTGGCCACGGATCTCGTCGGTGCGCACCTGGGGGCCGTCAGCGGGCGGATCGCGAGTCGCGGAGGTGCCGTTGACGCGAGCTTGGCGCTGGTCTGCGGGGGACGGATGCCCGGTGAGGTGGAGCTGTCCTCGGACACGGCCACGGTCACGGTCCGGGCCTTGCCGCTGCGCTCCGGGGCGGGACTCGGCGGGTCCCTGGTCCTGGTCCGGGACGTCACTGAGCTGCGTCGGCGGGAACGGGCACTGCTGAGCAAGGACGCGACCATCCGGGAGATCCATCACCGGGTCAAGAACAACCTGCAGACGGTCGCTGCCCTGCTGCGGATGCAGGGCCGGCGCCTGGACGAGCCGGGGGCCGCGGGGGCGCTCGCCGAGGCTGAGCGCCGGGTGGCGGCGATCGCCGTCGTTCACGACCTGCTGGCACGGGCGAGCACGGAGGAGGTCCGCTTCGACGCGGTCGCAGATCGGTTGGTGACGATGGTGCGCCAGACCTCGGCGGCCGACGCCGGTCAGCGGATGACCGTGCGCACCGGGACGTTCGGGGAGGTGTCCGCCGACGAGGCCACTGCCTTGGCGATGGCTCTGGTCGAGCTGCTGGCCAACGCCATCGAGCACGGCGCCGCGGATGTGGAGCTGAGCAGCCACCGAGACGAGGCCGGACTGCACATCGCCGTCACCGACGGGGGCGTCGGGTTCCCGGACGGCTTCACGGTCTCGGCGTCACCGAGGCTGGGCTTGCGGATCGTCGACACACTGATCCGCGAAGAACTCGACGGGACCTTGACGATCGGCCGTGACCGCGACCGGACGACGGTCTCGATCGATCTGCCCCCGGATCGGACCTGACCGACCGGGATATCCAGGTGCCCGCGGTTGCTGCCGCCGGTGGGTCAGCTGTGTGCGCGGGCCCGTGCTCGGGCATTGCGACGCTTGAGGGCGCGGCGCTCGTCCTCGCTCATGCCACCCCAGACGCCGGCGTCCTGGCCGCTCTCGATGGCCCACTTCAAGCAGACGTCGACGACCTCACAGCGATGGCAGACCGCGCGGGCCTCCTCGATCTGCATGAGTGCGGGACCGGTGTTCCCGATCGGGAAGAACAACTCGGGATCCTCTTCACGGCATGCCGCCCTGTGGCGCCAATCCATGTTGCTCACCTTTCGGGTACCCCCAGATACGGGCACCTTCACTACGGCCCACAGCGCAACAGGGCCGGTTCATCGGCCCCGGTCACGCTCCGGTACGATTACGACGGAGATGGGATGTGTCCCCATCGCGCCCTTGCTGTTGACAAGGGTCGCAGACGATCCGTCCGGTCACAAGGGTTTTGCCCAACGCGGCCGCCGTTCAGACTGTCGTGTACGTCACATTCTGGGTCCTGAGCCGCCGCAACAGGTCGATAGCGACCATTTCGACCACTGCATGGGCATTTTCGGAGTTCGTCAGCCGACGATCCGCAGCGCGTGCGGGGCGGATCGGAAGGATGCACTGGTCACCTGTCCCATCGAGTCACCGTCGATCTGCAGGTTGGCAGGTTCCTCTGAGCTGAGGGTGAACGCCGCCTCGTCGTGCAGCAGGGTCAGCCGGCCGGGGACGGCAGCTGCTCGGCTCCCGCGCAGCATCCGCAGCCCGTACCGGGTCGTCGACCACAGCCCGAGCGAGTGCGGCGCGAAGAGATCCAGCCCGAGGTCGAAGGAGGCGCGCGGGCACGGGTTGATCGGGAAGGGGCCGAAGAACGTCCACGGGGCGGTGTTCTGGATGATCGCCAGGGCGAGTCCGTCGGTCGGCTCCTGTGCCGGCAGCTTCAGGCTCAGCGAGGTGTGCTCTCGCCTGCTCATGCGCCTGAAGTACTCCCGGGTCGCCGTCCACGCGTAGCGAGCCCCGCTGGCCTCGCGGCCGGCAGCACGCTGAGCCTCCATCGATGCCACGACATCAGCGTCGATTCCCATCCCGGCGTTGATGGTGAACCACTGGGAGCGCTCCTGGTCGCAGCCCACCGGGGTGAAGCGCGCGTTGCCCAGGCCCACGTCATGGCTCGCGTCAGTGCGCAGCGACTCAAGGATCATTCCCGTGGCCTCAATGACGTCGTTGGGGAATCCGTGTGCCCGAGCCATCACGTTCGCCGAACCACCGGGGATCGTGGCCAGCATGGGCAGGTCGGTGTGCCCGGAGTTGAGCATGCCGTTGACTGCCTCGTTGATGGTCCCGTCGCCGCCGAGCGTGATGAGCAGGTCGAGCCCGTGGGCGTCGGCGCCCAGGCTCTCCGCGTGCCCACGATGGGTCGTGGTCACGACCTCGAGGTCGACCTCATGACTCAGTGCGCGGGTGATCACGTCACGCATCCCGGGTGAGGTGCTGGTCGCGCTGGGGTTGGCGATCAGCAGGCCACGCGGCTTCATGGCGCCAACTCTAGGCCCGTACTCTGGCGCCATGGCTGATCCGGTGCGGCCCATGGTGGTCATCGCAGGGGCCGAGGCCCTGGCCGGTGGGGTGCTGGCCGTCGTGGTCGGGATCGGGGCGCTCAGCTCCGATCTGGAGGTCGTCGTTGCCGTGGCCACGGTCGTGATGTGGGTGGTCATCGTCGGTGCCCTGGCGCTCATCTGGTTCGGCCTCTTCCGGCGGCGGCGTGCCGCGCGCACGCCATTCGTGCTGGCGCAGCTGTTCGCGCTGGTCGTGGCCTGGCCGTTGGCCACCTCGGACATCGCCGTCGAGACCGTTGCGGGAGTGGTCCTCGCCGTGGCCGCGGTCGTCGGGATCGTGCTCGGGCTCCGGCCTGCGGGGCGCGCGGCACTGGTCTGATCCGGTGGTCGAGCCCTGGATGCTCAGACCTCGGGCTCGTCCAGGCCTGTGCGCAGCTGGGCCAGCGACTTGGCCAACAACCGGGAGACGTGCATCTGCGAGACGCCGATCCGCTGCGCGATCTGGGCCTGGGTCATGTTCTCGTAGAAGCGCATATGGATGATCCGCTGCTCCCGTGGAGCCAGCGTGGCCACCAGCGGGTGCAGGGTCTCGCGGGTGTCGACCTCGCCGAGCCCGGGGTCGTCGTCGCCCAGGGTGTCGACCAGTGACGATCCGTCCTCGGTCCCGTCGCCGGATGCGGCGTCCAGCGAGAGGGTTGCATAGGCCTGGGCCGACTCCAACCCCTCGAGGATCTGCTCCTGGCTGAAGCCGAGGTGCTCAGCCAGCTCGGCAACAGTCGGTGACCGGCCGGTGGACTGGCTGAGTTCTGCGGTGGCGCGGCCGATGGAGATCCGCAGTTCCTGAAGACGGCGCGGGACGCGGATCGCCCAGCCCTTGTCCCGGAAGTGCCGCTTGATCTCGCCGACCATCGTCGGGGTGGCAAAGGTGGAGAACTCCACCCCGCGCTCCGGGTCGAACCGGTCGACGGCCTTGAGCAGGCCGATGGTGGCCACCTGGGTCAGGTCCTCCAGGCTCTCGCCCCGGTCACGGAACCGGCGCGCGAGGAAGCCTGCCAGCGGCAGGTGCATGGTCACGAGCTCGTCGCGGGCGGCCATGCGCCGCGGATCGTCCTCGGGGAGCTCGGCGATGAGCGCGATGAGCTCACGTTCGCGGGTACGGTCCCGGGTCGACCAGCGCGGCTCGGCTGGTGGCTCCTCGATCTCGACCGTGAGCACCTCGGGGGTCTGCGGAACAACGGAGTCCGGTGCTGCCGGGTTCGACTCGTCGTCGTCGGCTGGCCCGGTCTCGGTCTCGATCAGCTCGGACTCGAACGCCCCGCTGCCTGCGGTGGCATGCGTGTCCCGGACCGATGCCAGCGCATCTGGACCCGGGGCGCTGCCGGTCACGGCCTGACCGCCTCAGTCCGGTGCACCGCCAGCGAGATGGTGAGCTTGCGGTCAGCGGAGACGGTGGCCACCACCTCGTCGACGAGTGCGGTCAGCACGGTCCACGTGAAGCTGTCGCGCTGCAGGGACCGGCCGTGTGTGGTGGGTGCGGTCATCTCGACCCGGATGCCGTCCGGGGCGTCCGGCGTGAAGCGAACATCAAGCTCAGCTCCGTCCGGGGCATCACTGAGCAGGAGCGCGGCGGCCTCATCAACTGCGAGCTTGACGTCCTCGATCCGGTCGATCGTGAAGTCCAGGCGGGCACACATCGCCGAGATGGCAGCGCGGATGAGCACCACGAAGGCGCCGTTGGCGGGGACCTTGAGGGTCACGGCCGGATCAGTACTCACGAGTGGTCACGTTAGCCGATGGTGTGACCCAACGGTGGCTGATCCCTCATGTGGGAGTCGCGGTCTCAGCGGATCCCCGGCCAGTGCCTGCAGGGCGGCACCGGTCATGCGGTGGACGGTCCACTCATCCATGGGCTGGGCGCCCAGGCTGTCGTAGAAGTCGAGGGCGGGTTCGTTCCAGTCCAGGACCCACCACTCGAGCCGGGCGTACCCCCGGTCGAGGCAGATCCGGGCCAGTTCGGACATCAGCCTCCGGCCGAGCCCGAGCCCGCGGTGCTGGGGCCGGACGTACAGGTCCTCCAGGTAGATCCCATGCCGTCCGGTCCAGGTCGAGGTGTTGAGGAACCACAGCGCGAAGGCGGCCAGGTGCGGCCTCACCTCAGCCCCCGCAGCGGCACCGGGCTCCACCTCGACGACGTGGCAGAACGCCGCTGGTCCCCCAGCCGGCGTGCTGCCGCCGAAGAGCAGCGCTGCGATGAGCTCCTCGTTCGCCGCGACCTCGTGGGCGCTGCGCTCGTACTCGGCCAACTCGCGGATCATCGCCAGGATCTCGGGCACGTCCTCGGGGCCGGCTGGGCGCAGCACGAGGCCGGGACGGTCGGGCCCGGCGACGGTTGGCACGGGCGCGGACGGCTCGGGAACGCAACCGGGGGCGCCGGCGGTCGCATCGCGACCGGGCGCCCCCGGGAGGTGGTGCGGCGAGGTCACGCCGCCTTGGTCTCCCAGAAGATCTCGGCGATCTCGTCGATCTTGCCGAGCAGCTCGTCGGCCACCGCGACGTCGTTGCTGCCCTTCGTGCCACCGGCGCCGGCCAGCTTGGTCGCCTCGTTGAACAGGGTGTTCAGCTGCGGGTACTTCTCGAAGTGCGGGGCCTTGAAGTAGTCGGTCCACAGCACCCAGAGGTGGTGCTTGACCAGTTCGGAGCGCTCTTCCTTGATGGACACGGCACGCGCCTTGAAGTCCACGTCATCGGAGCCGGCGTACTTGACCATGCACGCCTTGACCGACTCGGCCTCGATCCGGGCCTGGGCCGGGTCGTAGACGCCACAGGGCAGGTCGCAGTGGGCGTGGACGGTGGTTCGGGGGGCGAGGAACGACAGCATCTCTTCTCCTGTTGTGGTGGAAACGTGCTCGATTGTGAGGGCCGTGGACTCGGGCCGTGGACTCGGGGCCGATGGTGCTGGGCCGCGTGGTCCACACTACGCCAGTGTTCGGAATCTGCTACCTGGCCGTCGCGGGTCCCTCCATGGAGCCGACGCTGCACGAGGGGGATTGGATCGTGGCGCGATCCGACGGACGAGCGGCGGTGGGCGACGTCGTGGTCCTCGAGCACCCGCACCGGCCCGGAATGCTGATCGTCAAGCGGGTGGCCCGCACGGATGACGACGGCTTCTGGCTCCTCGGCGACGCTCCGGGGGCGTCCACCGACTCCCGCCACTTCGGTGTGGTGCCCGAGGTGGTGGGCCGGGTGCTGTGGCGTGTCCGCCCCTGGGGGCCAGTCCGCTAGCCGGAGCCCAGCCACAGGTTGCCGTGTGGGTCCCGGTCAGGTCGTCAGCACGATCTTGCCGAACAGGTCGCCGGACTCGACGGCACGCAGGGCGTCGGCCGCAGCCGCGAGGGGGAGCTCATGGTCGATCAGCGGTCGCAGGCCGGTCGCTGCGCACATGGCCACGAGTCGTTCGAGTTCGTCGCGGGTGCCCATGGTCGAGCCCACCACGGACAGTTGGAGGAAGAACACGCGCGACAGGTCGGCGGGGGGCTGCGACCCCGAGGTCGCGCCGGCGATGACGATCACGCCTCCGGGCTTCAGGGAGCGCAGCGAGTGCGCCCATGTGGCGGCCCCGACCGTCTCCATCACGGCATCCACCTTCTCGGGCAGCCGGCGTCCCGAGGCGAAGGCCTCGTGGGCCCCCAGCTCGACCGCCCGAGCCCGCTTGGCCTCATCGCGGGAGGTCACCCAGACCCGGAACCCGGCCTGCCGCCCCAGCATGATCAGTGCCGTGGAGACCCCACCACCAGCGCCCTGGATGAGGACGGTCTGGCCCGGCAGCAGCCCGGAACGGGTGAACAGCATCCGATACGCGGTGAGCCAGGCCGTGGGTAGGCAGGCCGCCTCGGCCCAGGTCATCGATGCCGGCTTGGGGATCAGGTTCCGGACCGGTACCGCGACACGCTCGGCGAAGGTGCCCTGGTACTTCTCGGAGAGCAGCGACCGGTCCGGGTCGGTGGTCTCGTCGGGGTAGTCGCCCGCGGAGATCACCCCGTGCACGATCACGTCGTTGCCCTCGGGGTCCACCCCGGCGGCGTCACAACCGAGGGTCATCGGCAGTCGATCAGCCGAGATGCCGACTCCCTTGAGCGTCCACAGGTCGTGGTGGTTGACGCTGGTGGCACGGACGTCGACGACGACCCAGCCCTCGGGTGTGACCGGCTCCGGGCGGTCACCGACCCGCAATCCGGTCAGGGGGTTGTCAGGGTCGAATGCGACTGCGGTGGCGGCGAACATGACCCCGATACTGCCAGAGCCGGTGGGGGGTCCGGGGAGTAGCCTGTGCGGGTGATGCAGGGTCGGCCGAGCCGCCCCTGTCGAGGCGTGAGGGCGAAAGAGGTAGCCGGACGTGGCCAATGATGCGGGATCCCGGATGGTGCAGTTCGGGACCAACGAGTGGCTCGTCGACGAGATCTACCAGCAGTACCTGCAGGACCCGCAGAGCGTGGACCGGGCGTGGTGGGACTTCTTCGCGGACTACCGCCCGGGGGACCCGGCCACCCTGCCAGGCCCCACGGCCGGCACGTCGCTGGACGTGGAGGCCGCCGCGGCCGCCCGGTCGATCAACGCACCTCCCATGACCGTGGTGGAGCCGGACTCGTCCCCCGCGGCCCCGCCGGCTGCCACCCCCACGGGGAAGGCCGACCAGGGCGCCACCCCCGCACCCCCGGCGCACGTCGTCCCCGAGCTGGCCCACTCAGTGCCCGCGTACGAGGTCGAGGCCCCGGCCGGCAGCGTCGGGCAGGTGGCGCCGCAGCCCGGGCTGACCTCGATCCCGACCGGTGGGACCGGTCCCGAGAGCAAGGACCCGGCACCTCGGGTCCTGCGCGGGCCGCAGGCGCGCGTCGTGGTCAACATGGAGTCCAGCCTCGAGGTCCCGACGGCCACGTCCGTTCGGGCGATGCCTGCGAAGCTGCTCATCGACAACCGGACCGTGATCAACAACCAGCTCGCCCGTGGCCGGGGCGGCAAGGTCTCCTTCACCCACCTGATCGGCTACGCCCTCGTCCGAGCGCTGTCGGACATGCCCGAGATGAACGTCGGCTTCGCCCGGGTCGATGGCAAGCCGGCCGTCGTGGCGCACCCGACCGTCAACCTCGGCCTCGCGATCGACCTGACCAAGCCCGACGGCTCCCGCCAGTTGCTTGTTCCCTGCATCAAGGGCGCCGAGCAGATGGACTTCGCTGGGTTCTGGGCAACGTACGAGGAGTTGGTGCGCAAGGCCCGCGTCGGCTCCCTGGGCGCCGATGACTTCGCCGGGACCACCGCGACGCTGACCAACCCGGGCACGATCGGGACCGTCAGCTCCGTGCCGCGACTGATGTCCGGACAGGGGCTGATCGTCGGGGTGGGGGCCCTGGACTACCCGGCGCAGTGGCAGGGCGCGGCCGAGGAGACCCTGGCCCGCCAGGGGGTCAGCAAGATCCTCACGCTGACCTCCACCTACGACCATCGGATCATCCAAGGAGCGCAGTCCGGTGACTTCCTGCGCCGGGTGCACCAGCTGCTGCTTGGCGAGCACGGCTTCTACGACGAGATCTTCACCTCCTTGCGGATCCCGTACGAGCCGGTCCGGTGGGCCACGGACATCGCGACCAGCCACGACTCGGACCTGAACAAGACGGCCCGGGTCCAGGAGTTGATCCACGCCTACCGCGTGCGCGGGCACCTGATCGCGGACATCGATCCGCTGGACTACAAGCAGCGCCAGCACCCCGATCTCGACGTCGCCGTGCACGGGCTGACGCTCTGGGACCTCGACCGGGAGTTCGCTGTTGCGGGCTTCGCCGGCGAGCAGTTCATGACCCTGCGCGACGTGCTGCGCGTGCTCCGGGACGCCTACTGCCGCACCGTCGGCATCGAGTACATGCACATGCAGGACCCCGATCAGAGGCATTGGATCCAGGACCGCATCGAGAAGGACCCGGACAAGCCCGAGCGCGACGAGCAGTTGCGGATCCTGCGCACCTTGAACTCTGCGGAGGCGTTCGAGACGTTCCTGCAGACCAAGTTCGTGGGCCAGAAGCGCTTCTCGCTCGAGGGCGGTGAGTCGGTGATCCCGCTGGTGGACGCCGTGCTCTCGGCTGCGGCCAGCGAGGGCCTGGACGAGGTCTGCATCGGCATGCCGCACCGCGGCCGGCTCAACGTGCTGGCCAACATCGCCGGCAAGTCCTACTCGCGCATCTTCAGCGAGTTCGAGGGCAACTACGGCGTGGAGAGCGTCCAGGGGTCCGGCGATGTGAAGTACCACCTGGGCACCGAGGGGACATTCACCGCTGAGGACGGCGCACAGGTCAAGGTCAGCCTTGCGGCCAACCCGAGCCACCTTGAGGCCGTCGATCCCGTGCTCGAGGGGATCGTGCGGGCCAAGCAGGACCAGCGGCCGCTCGAGCGCAAGTTCGCCGTGCTGCCGCTGTTGATGCACGGGGACGCGGCCTTCGCCGGGCAGGGTGTGGTTGCCGAGACCCTCAACCTCAGCCAGCTGCAGGGCTACCGCACCGGTGGCACCGTGCACATCGTCGTGAACAACCAGGTGGGCTTCACCACCTCACCGAAGTACAGCCGCTCGACGGTGTACTGCACCGACGTCGCACGCATGATCCAGGCCCCGATCTTCCATGTGAACGGCGACGACCCCGAGGCTGTGGTGCGGGTCGCGCGGATGGCCTACGAGTTCCGCCAGAAGTTCGCCAAGGACGTCGTGATCGACCTGATCTGCTACCGGCGCCGTGGTCACAACGAGGCCGACGACCCGTCGCTGACCCAGCCGACCATGTACGCGGTCATCGATGCCAAGCGGTCAGTGCGCAAGTTGTACACCGAGGGCCTGATCGGTCGCGGTGACATCACCGTCGAGGAGGCCGAGGAGGCGCTGCGCGACTTCCAGGAACGCCTCGAGCGGGTCTTCCAGGAGACTCGGGCGGCAGCCGACGACGAGGAGTTCACCGCCCACTCGGCGGAGGTCATCACCACGGGGACCAAGGAGCTCAAGCCGCAGACACCCGCGTGGGACGTCGACACCTCCATCAGCAGGGAGGTCGTTGACCTCGTCGTGCGCAGCCAGATCGATCTGCCGGAGGGCTTCGTTGCCCATCCCCGGTTGGTTCCCCAGCTGCGACGACGGGCCGAGATGGTCGCGACCGACACCATCGACTGGGGAATGGGCGAAGCGCTGGCGATCGGCTCGTTGGTCAACGAGGGCAAGTGGGTGCGCCTGGCCGGGCAGGACTCCCGGCGCGGCACCTTCGGCCACCGGCATGCGGTGATCGTCGACGCCCGCACGGGGTGGCAGTACAAGCCGCTCAAGCAGTGCTACAACCACGGCGGGAAGCTGTTCGTCTACGACTCGCCGCTCAGCGAGTACGCGGCCATGGGCTTCGAGTACGGCTACGGCGTCGCCCGCCCCGATGCCCTGGTCATGTGGGAGGCCCAGTTCGGCGACTTCGTCAATGGTGCCCAGACCATCATCGACGAGTTCATGACCTCCGCCGAGCAGAAGTGGGCGCAGCGCTCCTCCGTTGTGCTGCTGCTGCCGCACGGCTACGAGGGGCAGGGTCCGGACCACTCGTCAGCCCGGATCGAGCGGTTCCTGACCCTGTGCGCCCAGGACAACATGACAATCGCCCAGCCGAGCACCCCGTCGTCCTACTTCCACCTGCTGCGCTGGCAGGTGCACTCGTGGCTGACCCGGCCGATGGTGGTCTTCACCCCGAAGTCACTGTTGCGCAACAAGGCCTCGACGTCGCTCACGCGTGACTTCACGGAGGGGTACTTCCGCGCCGTGCTTGATGACCGGGGCATCACCGAGGGTCGGATCGACCCAGCCGGCATCACTCGGGTCCTGCTCTGCTCGGGCAAGGTCGGCTACGACCTGATGGCCGAGCGTGACAAGCGTGAGCGCTCCGACGTGGCAGTGCTGCGGATGGAGCGGTTGTACCCGCTGCCGCACCGGACGCTGGTGGAGATGCTGGCTCGGTTCGGTGCCGCGGAGATCGTCTGGGTCCAGGATGAGCCGGCGAACATGGGTCCCTGGCCGTTCATGAACCAGCACCTTCCGATCGCGATCGAGCGCACCATTCGGCCGGTGACCCGGGCGCAGAGCTCGTCGCCGTCGGTGGGTTCGCTGCACCGTCATGAGCAGGAGCAGCGCGACCTGCTCGACCGGGCCTTCGAGTAGGGGTCGACATGTACGACACCGATCGGGGCATCGAGGAACTCATCCGTCGGCGGGGTGACGAGGAGGTCACCCTGGAATGGCTGGGTGGTCAGCTGATCACCTTCGTGGACCTGAACCCGGAGTTCGAGATCCCAGTCGAGCGCCTGGCCAGCTGGCTGGCCCGAGACGACGACGACTGACCGCGGTCGGAGCAGCGTCACGGCGTGAGTCTGGTCCGGGGCGGGTCCTCAGCGTGACCCAGCGGCACGGGCCGCACCCTCAGCCATGCCCGCCAGGCAGTCCGAGACGAGGTCGCCGAGGCTGGGCAGGTGATAGCCGCCCTCCTGGACCGCAACGGTCGGGATGCCCATCCCTGCCAGCAGGATCCCGGTGGCCCGGAGCCCATCGCGGGTGACCCGCAGCGGGCTCTTCGGATCCTCGACAGCGGCGTCCACCCCGAGGGCCACGACCAGGGCATCGGCCCCGAAGACGCCCGCATCGTGGACCAACTGCTCCACGGCGGTGAGCCAGCGATCGTCGCCGGACCGGCCCGGCAGCGTGATGTTCAGGTTCGCCCCGGATCCCGATCCCCTGCCGGTCTCGTCGGCGAAGCCCATGAAGTGCGGGAACCACCCCGCCCCCGGGTCCACGTGCACCGACCCGCAGAACACGTCCCCGCGACCGAAGAAGATCGTCTGGGTGCCATTGCCGTGATGGGCGTCGACGTCCAGGATGGCCACCCGCCGGGCCCCGCGCTCGCGCAGGCGCTGGGCCGCGATGGCCGCATTGTTCAGGTAGCAGGAGCCGCCGAAGGCATCCCGGGCTGCGTGGTGGCCCGGGGGGCGGCACAGCGCGTAGGCCATCGGCGTGCTGCCTGGGGCCCACATCGCCGGGCCGGCAGTACCGGAGGAACCCGACGCGCCGTCCACCCACGCAGCCTGCGCGACCATGTCGGCCGCGGTCAGGGCCGCCCCGGCAGCACCCTCGACCGCATCCCAGGTGCCCGGGCCGATCAGCGTCATCGTGTCGTAGCAGTACTGCCCAGCTCGGGCGTGCACCGCGGCCGCGCGGCGCGCTGGCTGCCCGCCGAGCATCCCCTCGGTCGGGAAGACGTAGGGCACGACCCGGTCCTGCCCGGGGTCGTCGGGGTACCCGCCCACCACCCAGGCGTCGTGGCTTGTTCGCAGGTGCTCGACGAGGCCCGGCGAGTGCACGGCGAGCAGTGAGTCCAGGTCGGGGTCGCTCGCGGTCACCTCGGGGTGCCCGGCGCGGATCAGCGCGGCGCGGATGACGTTGACGCGTTCCAGTACCTCGGAGTTGGGGGCGCGCACGCCCAGCCAGAACTCGGCGGAGGGATCATGCCGTCGGGTCCGTGGATGCCAGACGAACGGGATCGGTGTGCTCGGCTCCGGCGACTGGTCCACGGGCGAATCCTGCCAAGCCAACCGAGCCCACATGTCCCCGGGTCCGTGCGAGGTCGCGGTCCGTGGTCCACGATTGCCCCATGGCTGCTCGTCCCTTCGAAGATCTCAGCCTGGCCCAACTGCGCCAGCGCACATCGCTCAAGTGGCAGCACTACGGCCCCGACGTCCTGCCGCTGTGGGTCGCTGAGATGGATGTCCGCCTCGCACCGGAGATCGTCGATGCGCTCGATGCGGCCGTCCGGTCCGGGGACACCGGCTACCCCAACTTCGGTGGCGTCTACAAGGAGGCCCTCAGGGAGTTCGCCAGCGACCGCTGGGGCTGGGAGCCGGACCCGGCCGACATGCTCCTGTGCGCTGATGTGATGAGCGGGATCCGCGCGGTGCTCAGACGCTTCGCCGAGCCGGGTGGGGCGGTCCTGATCCCCAGCCCCGTGTACCCGCCGTTCGCGATGTTCACCCGGGAGATCGGCCGGCGGGTGGTCCCGGTCGGGCTCACGGATGCCGGCCGGCTCGACGTGCCGGCAATCGATGCCGCCCTTGCCCAGGAGGGACCCGGGCCAGGGGTAGACCGGGTGGGGCGAACGATCGTGCTCCTGTGCAGCCCGCACAACCCCACCGGCGTCGTGCACACTGCGGACGAGCTTGCCGGCGTTGCCGCTGCTGCGCAGCGGCGCGGTGCGCTCGTCGTCGTCGACGAGGTGCACGCGCCGCTGGTGCCCACGGATGCCTCCTTCGTCGCCTGGCACACGGTCGCGGACGAGGGCTATGTGGTCACCTCGGCGGCCAAGGCGTTCAACCTCGCCGGGCTCAAGGCTGGGTTGATCGTGGGCAGCGCTGGAGCTGGCCCCCGGCTGCGGCAGATGCCGGAGTCCATCGGCTACGGCGGCAGCCATCTGGGTGTGATCGGCCATGCTGCGGGCTACCGTGCGGATCCATCCTGGC
Organism: Actinomycetes bacterium; assembly: GCA_032123675.1. GTDB lineage: Bacteria > Actinomycetota > Actinomycetes > S36-B12 > CAIYMF01 > Prado023. The sequence goes on along the minus strand of JAQBEX010000086.1, from coordinate 4,390 downwards.
TCGACGGCGTCAACGCCAACATCGCCGACAACAGGGTGCTGCTCTCCGAGCTGCTGGCGCGGCACCTGCCCGGCGTCAGATACCGCGTCCCTGAGGCGAGCTACCTGGCGTGGCTGGACATGCGTGGCATGGGCCTGGGCGCGGACCCCGCGGACGTGCTGCTGCGGCGCGGACGGATCGCCCTCACCTCGGGGCTGCGCTTCGGGCCGGGCGGCGCGGGTCATGCCCGCCTGAACTTCGCATGCTCGGAGTCGGTGCTGGTCGACGCGGTGGACCGGATGGCCCAGGCCGTGGCCAGGCAGGCCGAGGTGGGCGCACCGGAGCCGGATCCCATGGGCGGCGCATCGCCCGATCGGCCCACGTGATCGGACCTGCGGGGCGCTGAGGGCCTGCTAGGTTCGGCGACCGTGGTCACACCTCCCGAGGCGCCCAGGCGCCCGTTCGTCCGGCACCTGCATGGCCGGGACATCCCCGATGACCTGGCCTGGATGGCCGAGGGGGGCCAGGACTTCCGCGCGTACCTGCGCGCCGAATCCGACCACTACCTGGCCGCTACGGCCGGGGTGGAGCCGGTGCGGCGTCACCTGTTCACCGAGATGGTCGCCCGGACCCCTGTCGCTGAGCAGGGCCCCGCGCATTCGGTGGCGGGAGCACAGTTCCGGGACGTGATCATCGAGGGGGCTCAGCTCGGGCAGTTCCAGCGGATGGCCGCGGCGGCCGGGGACTGGGTGACGGTGCTCGACCTGGACGCCGAGGCGGCCGCGGTGGGGTCGACGTACGGCGAGGTCGGCGTCCGCGAGGTCAGCCCGGATGGCGCGCTGATGGCCTGGTCGCTGGACACCAGCGGCGACGAGCTCTACGAGCTTCGTTTCCGGCACCTGGACACCGGCGAGGACCTCCCCGATCGGATCCCGCGGACGTACTACAGCGGGGCGTGGGCCGCTGACAGCCGCGCGTTCTTCTACACGGTCCTTGATCACGTCCACCGCCCGTTCCAGGTGTGGCGCCACGACGTGGGAACTGATGCGTCGGCGGACGTGCTCATGCTCCAGGAGGATGACCGGCGCTTCGATGTGAGCGTTCGGCGAACGCGGTGCGGCAGGTACGTCGTGATCCACGCCGTGAGCACGGACAGCTCTGAGTCCTGGGCGATCCCCGCGGACCAGCCCGGCGCCGTGCCGGCAACCATCGGGGGCCGTCGCGCGGGTCACGAGTACTCCGTGGAGTCGGTGCCCGACGGCCCGCTGCCCTTCCTGGCGGTCACCAACCATGCCGGGGCCCGCGAGTTCACCCTGAGTTGGCTCGCGGCGAGGTCGACCGATCCTTCCCGGTGGCTGCCCGCCATCGACGCACCGCTGCCGGGGGACCTCGATCCCGGTTCGGGCGATGGGCCCGGTCGCCCGATCCGGCGCCTGACCGGTGTCGAGGCGTTCGCCGGGCACGTGGTGGTGTCCCTGCGCGAGAACGGTCGCGCCGTGCTCTACGTCGTGCCGGTGACCGGCACGGGTCTGGACTGGGGCCGAGCCCATGCCGTGCGCCCACCGGAGGGTGGGACGGTCGAGCTGGGCAGCAACGAGCTGTTCGATGCCCGGGTGGTCACGGTCGTCACGCAGAGCCGCATCGAGCCGGCGGTGTGGAGCGACGTCCCCGTCGACGAGGTCGGTGAGCCTACGGTGCGGCATCGGGCGCAGGCGCCCAACCATGACCCGGGCTCCTACTCCGTGACCACACGGTGGGTGACTGCTCGCGACGGTGAGCGCATCCCGGTCACGCTCGTATCGCATCGTGTGACGCCCCTGGACGGGACCGCCCCGTGCCTCCTGTTCGGCTATGGCGCCTACGAGCACGTGTACGAGCCCACCTTCAGCCGGGCGTTGCCCAGCCTCCTGGATCGCGGCGTCATCTGGGCGCACGCCCACGTTCGTGGCGGTGGGGAGCTTGGCCGCCGCTGGTGGGACGAGGGCCATATGGCCGCCAAGGCCAACTCCTTCCGGGACTTCGTCGATGTCGCCCGGGCCCTGGGCAGCGGTCCGGATGCCCTCGTCGATGGGTCGCGGATCGTCTCCCGCGGTGGTTCGGCGGGCGGGCTGCTGGTCGCCGCGAGCATGGACCTCGACCCCGAGGCCTTCGCGGGCGTTGTCGCTGAGGTCCCGTTCGTCGACGTGCTGAACTCGATGCTGGACGCCGAACTGCCGCTGACCGTTGGGGAGTGGGAGGAGTGGGGCAACCCCGCGATCGCCGAGCAGTTCCCGTGGCTGAACGCCTACTCGCCCTACGAGAACGTCCCGGCCGCCGGCCGGCGGCCCTTCATCCTCGCGACCGGCGCCGTTCACGACCCCCGGGTGCTGGTCCACGAGCCGGCGAAGTGGGTCGCGCGCCTGCGGGCCACCGATCCACATCACGGGGCCGTCGAGGAGCCCGGCCAGCGCGGGGGAGTGCTGTTCCGGGTGGCGCTGGAGGAGGGGTCGCACGGTGGTGCTGCGGGTCGCTACGCCGCCCTGGACGAGGAATCCCAGACTCAGGCGATCATCCTGGCGGTGATGGGGATCCACGCGTAGGGCGCAGCGCTCGGGTGCCGTGGCCCGCGCGGGCAGGCCCGTGGGAGTCGTCTCAGGTCCGGCTGCGTGCCGGCGAGGCATGCCCGGTGGGTGCCGGCGCTGACCCGGCCCGCAGGGTGATCAGGTCGATGATCGCGTCGGTGTCGGCGAGGACACCCGGCGTGACGGGTACGTCATGGCGGCCAGCGGCAGTGCCGATCCGGTCGCGCAGGATCCCGTCGGCGATCACCATCGGCACCACGACGAAGGACGCGCACCCGTCGACGCAGCGCATCAGGGCGCGGATGCGGCCCAGCGGTCGACCACCGTCGAGGTAGGCCGCGCGCACTGCGCGCACGCCGAGCGTGCTGGCCAGCGCCAACCCATGGACGCGGAACAGCGACTCCATTGCCCCGACCGCGCGCAGATCACGGGAGCCGGATGCCGCCAGGATGATCCCGGTCCGGTCGTCGAGGGGGAGCCGCGACCCCGCAACGAGCTCGGCGGCAGCGTCAAGCAGCAGCGGATGCAGCCCCACGGGCTCCGCCGCGGCTATCTCGAGCCCGGGCGCCTCGGACCGCATGGCCGAGATGGCTGCCGGGACGTCGACGCGAGCGTGGTGGGCGGGGCTCGCCAGGAGCGGGACGACGGTCGTGGCGCCCGCGCCGGCATCGAGCAGTGCCCGAGCGGCCCGTCGCGGGGACGGATCGTGATGGTCCAGGTAGGCGGCACTCGTGCTGATCCCGGCTGCATCGAGGCGCCCGGCAAGTGCCGCCACGCTGCGCGCGTGCCGCGGGTCCGGGGAGCCATGGGCCAGGAGGGTCAGTGCCATCGGGACCATCGTGACCCAACCAGGCGGATCGGAGCGGGCGGCGCGCCGGGTCGCATCAGTACCCTTGGGCCATGCCCCGACAGATCCGCTTCGTGCTGCAGGATGACGAGGCCTACGCAGGCGTGGAGAGCCAGCTGTTGAGCCTGATCGAGGCGCACCTGTCGGACCCCAAGCCCGGGCGCGGGGAGTACCTGCCCGCAGCAACGAACTTCTGCTTGTTCATCAGGCCCGAGTCGGACGTGGTCATGAGCCATGGCCTGGCCGACAAGAACTACCTGTGGACCCAGGACCCCCAGGGTCGGCGGTACCTCACCGGGCGCAAGCACGTCCTGCTGCCCGGCGAGTGGCTGCGCCGGCGGGTGCTCAGGTCCAAGTACCTGGACCTGGATGCCGACCACGTCCACGTGGTGGGCTGGCCCCGTCTGGACCTGCTGGTCGATCAGATGCCGGCCGGCGCCAGCAGATCCGAGGGCGACGGGATGCCGCGGGTGCTGTGGGCGCTGACACACAACCAGCGCAAGCGCGGGGACACCCGACGGTCCACGTCCAGCTTCCCCGACTTCGAGAAGTACCTGCCGACGCTCCAGCGGTTCACCCACGTGGACGTGTCGGTGCATCCGCGAAACCGGACCGACCGCACCCCGACCGGGGCGTCGCTGCCGGCTGCCGACATCGTCGTCGCCGACTTCGGCACGACGGTCTACGAGGCCTGGGCATTGGGCAAGCCGGTGATCTTCCCGCGCTGGCTGCTGGGGGACCGGATCAACTCCTTCATGCCCTACAGCGCCGAGGCGCTGATCTTCGCCGAGCGGATCGGCTACCACCCCGAGTCCTTCGACGAGATGATCGACATCGTGCGCGCGGGGCCGGTCATCACCGCGGATGTGCGGGCCTTCATCGATGACTACCTGGCCCCTGAGTACCTCGGCTCCAGCAGCGCACGGACCGCCGCGGTGCTCACGGAGATTGCCACGCGCCAGCAGGGTTGAGCCAGCTTCCAGCCCCCGCCACTGCGACCGGG
>JAQBEX010000085.1:0-2624 GCA_032123675.1 Actinomycetes bacterium | reverse complement strand
GGCTGCTCGTACCGCCCCGCATCCGCCGGGAGTTCAGGTAGTGGGCCTCGTCCTGCTGGGCCAGGACCAGGGCCTGGTCGGCCACCTTGTCGGCGACCTGCAGATGTGGCAGGGCCGCGGCCGGGTCCGACTCGGCGATCGCGAATCCCGCTGCGAACTGCCGCTCGGCCTCGGCCAATCGGGTGCGCGCCTCGGCTCCGACCGCCCCGCGTCGGGTCGTGATGAAGTCCCCGGCGGCCCGGATCGACGCACGCGCGCCGTCCACCGTGCAGGCCAGCAGCGCGTTGGCCCGCCGACGCGCGTCCTCCTCGGCCCGCAGCGGGGCCAGGCTGGCCTCCAGGGCCCCATCGGAGTCCTCGAGCGCCCGTCGGGTGGCTGGCGGGTCGTACGCACCTGAGGCCACCGCTGAGCGGACCATGTCCAGGGTCTCCCTCGCGTAGCGCAGCGACTCCGACAGGTTGGCGGTTGCCCCCAGGCTCTCCGCCTCGGCGATGTCCTTGGCGGTCTCCTCGAGCAGCGCGGCGACTGCTACCTGCGCCTGCGCCAACTCCTCGGGTGCCTGATCCACCGCGTCCAGCAGGGTGTGGGCCTGTCCAAGGGCCTCCTCGGCTGCTCGTGCTCGGGCCACCGCCCCCCGGCGGTCGGACTCGGCCAGCAGGTCATGGCCGACCTGCACCGACTCGACCGCGAACCGGATTCGATCAGCGGCCTCGTCGAGGTTGCTGCCGACGGTCTGCAGTGCGGCGCCGGGGAAGCGCACGCGCACGTCGTCGGCGATGGTCGTCGACCCCTGGAGCCGGACCTGCAGGGACGCAGTCCGCTCGGCAAGGCTCGGCAGGAGCTCGTCGATCCGACGCTCCATGTCCCGCAGTTCGTCGAAGTTCTCGACCTGGTCGTCGAGGCGGGCATCGGCGGCCAGGCACAGGCTGATGATCTGCTCGAGCACCTTTCGCTCGGCGTCCTGCCCCTCGGCCTCGTCGACGCTGCGCGCCAGTGCGAAGGCGCGGGCCAGGTCCGCCCTGGCCTGCTCGAGGACGGCGACGAACGGCGCTGTGGCCGCGTCATCGAACTGGGCACGGGCGACGCCGAGCTCCTGCTCAGAGGCCCTGATCGAGTCATCGGCCTCGATCAGCGCGGCAACAGCTTCCGAGCGCACCTGCTCGATCGGCGCAGGCGCAGGATCCCCCTCCGCGGTCGGATCCCCCTCCGCTGCCGGATCCCCCTCGGCAACCGGAGCGGCAACCGGTGCGTCGCCCTGGCCCTTGGTGCGCCGCGAGCGGGCGATCAGGAATGCGCCGCCGCCCACGATCAGCGCACCGACCAGGAGCCACACCCACCATCTGGAGCCGGACCCGCCAGACTCGTCGAGGGCATCGGCCAGCGTGATCGTGGTCCCGAGGCGCGTGGGTGGCTCAGCTGAGGCCGCGGTGGCGCCGGTGCACAGCAGCAGGGCGGCGACCGCGCCACCTGCGAGGGCTCGGACCCGCCAGCGCAACCCCCGTGCGGTCGTCGCCACCCGGTGTCAGGACCCCTCGGCGGCCGCCATGGCAGCCCCGGCGATGCCGGCCTGGTTCTCCAACTGGGCCGGCACGATCCTGGCGTTGATGTCGATCAGGTGCAGGTACTTGGCCGACTTCCTGCTGATGCCGCCGCCGACGACGATCAGGTCGGGGGAGAACAGGAAGTCCAGGTGCGAGTAGAACGACTGCAACCGCGCCGCCCACTGCTTGTAGCTCAGGCCCTCACGCTCCTTGGCGGCCGAGGAGGCCCGCTTCTCGGCGATGGCGCCGTCGATCTCGAGGTGCCCGAACTCGGTGTTGGGCACGAGCTTGCCGTCGAGGAACAACGCGCTGCCGATCCCGGTGCCCAGTGTGGTCACGATGACCACGCCGTCCACGTCCTTGGCCACCCCGAAGTCCACCTCGGCCAGGCCTGCTGCGTCCGCGTCGTTGAGCACTGTCACCGGACGCCCGGCCCGTTCGCTGAGCAAGCTGGCCAGGTCGACGCCGATCCAGTGTGGCCCGAGGTTGGCCGCCGAGTGCAGCACACCGCGCTTGACGATGCCCGGGAAGGTACAGCCGAACGGACCTTCCCAGCCGGCGTCGTCGACGACCTTGAGCACTGCGCCGATGACCTTGTCGATCTCATAGGAACTGGGAGTCGGGTACTTGATCCTGCTGCTGGCGAGCTCGCCGGTCGTGAGGTCGACCTTGGCGCCCTTGGTCCCGCTGCCGCCGATGTCCACGCCGAATCCGATGGAGTCCATGGCCTGATCGTAGGGTCACCGGTGGTCGGGACGCACCCTGTGGGCCGACCACCCGCGGTGCGTGTTCACGACCGCTCGGCAGCCCCGCTGGTGTACCTGCGCGTGCTCAGCTTCGTGCCCGTGGGCTCAGTGCCGGGGCAGCGGCATGGCCCGGGGCAGGTTCCGCTCGGTACGACCGACGTAGACCTGGCGGGGCCGGCCGATGCGGGTCGCCGGGTCCTCGATCATCTCGCGCCATTGGGCGATCCACCCGGGCAGCCGACCCATCGCGAACAGGACGGTGAACATCTGCGGCGGGAAGCCCATGGCCTTGTAGATCAGGCCGGTGTAGAAGTCGACGTTCGGGTAGAGCTTGCGC
>JAQBEX010000084.1:0-2566 GCA_032123675.1 Actinomycetes bacterium | reverse complement strand
AGGCATCAGGCGGGGGACCACCACCTCAACTTCCACGACTCCCGGGACAACCTCGTGCGGGGTCCACCTGGCTGGCCCGATCCCTCTGCGCCGCAGCGACAGGGTCTTGTCCCGGACCGTTCCCTCCCGCAGCGCGGCCAGAAGCGGCTCCCGCGCAAGGTTGACCAGCAGCGCTGAGTCCGAGGTCAGCCCAACCCCAAGCCGACCCGCGGTGCCTGCCAGATGGGTCAAGTAGTCGGCGAACAGCACCTCCAGGTCGCTGCCGACGTAGACCCGCCGCGGTCGCATCATCTTGACCCGGGACCCGTTCGGGTTGTCCGCCCGCGGCACGATGTCGACATAGGGGGTGCCCCCGCGTCCCATCACGAAATCACGGACCCGCATGCCCAGAGCCTCACCCAAGCGCATCCCGGTCTCGGCCAGCAGGGCGAACAGCAGTTGATCACGCAGATTGCCTACCCACTGGTCGGTTTTGGTTTGCGTCTGACTTAGCGATAGGGATCGGCGTGTCGATCACACAGCATCCGATGGGTCCTCCAACCCCACCAGGAGGATCAGGAGATGCGCGAGAAGGACATGGGAACGGCTGCTGGGAGGCGTCGTTCGAAGCGGTTGTTGAGCCCGTCGCAGAAGTACGAGATCTGGTTGCAGCTGGTTCGTCAGGAGACCACGATCGCGGAGGCCGCAGCTGCTCAGCAGGTGGATCGGTCGACGATCGTGCGGATCAAGCAGGTCGCCAAGGAGGGTGCGTTGGCGGCGTTGGCGGCGTCCAAGCCCGGCGTCAGGGCCGGCGAACGCGACTTCGAGCTGGAGGCCGCGAAGGCGGAGGTCGCCCGGCTGTCGGAGGCGTGCAAGGAGCTGGCGGTGAAGCTGACGCTGGTCGAGGGAAAAGGCGGTTGGGGCTAAGTGGCCGGGTCCCGCGCCGGGTCGATGCGGCCACCAAGGCCGGGCTGCTGGACCTGATCGACGAGGCGGTCGACGCCGGCTGGACGACCCGGCGAGCGTGCCGGGTGCTTGACCTCGGGGAGGTTCGGGCGCACCGCTGGTACGCCCGCCGGGCCCGCGGAAAGCTCGCCGACGCCCAGCCCGGCGGATCGCCGATGCACGCCATCCTGCCCGAGGAAGCAGCGGAGATACTGGCCCTGTTCGACGAGTGGGGCGAGGTCGATCGGTCCCACCGCAAGCTCGCGCACCGGGGCTCCTACCTGGGCCGGGTGTGGGTCTCACCGTCGACGGTGCGACGCGTGCTTTTCCTTGCTGACCGGCACTTTCGGCCGCTGCCACGGCCCGGGAAGAGCAAACGGCGGCCGTTCCCGGACTGGGTCGAGTACACCCCGAACTCGATCTGGATCTACGACGCGACCCACTTCACCCGGGCTGGGATGGCGGTGCTCATCATCGAGGACCTGGTCTCCCGCAAGTGGCTGACCGAGATCGTCTCGAGCGAGGAGACCCACACCCAGGTGGAGCTCGCGTTCACCGCAGCCCTCGAAGCCGAGGGCCTGCTCCAGGCCGTCGACGCCCGCCACCAGGACGGCCGCGTCGACCTGAACGAAGACGACGACACCCGACCCATCCTGCTCGCGGTCTCCGACAACGGACCCCAGATGACCTCAGGCTCGACTCGCGAATTCCTCGCCCTGTGCGCGATCGCCCAGCACTTCGGCCGGCCCGGCACCCCGACCGACCAGGCCTGGATCGAGTCCCTCAACGGCCACATCAAGGCCGAGTACCCCCACCTGCTCGCCATCTGCGACCCGCAGACCCTGCGAGCCGAACTGGCCGCCACCCGCAGGCACTACAACACCGTCCGGCTGCACGCCGGCATCGGCTACGTCACACCCGACGACGAACACCAAGGCCGCGGCGAAGCCATCCGCAAGGCCCGCGAAGCCGGCCTCGAACAGGCCCGCCTCCACCGCCTTGCCAGGCACCGAGCCGTGCGAGAAGATGCCACCACCCAAGGACCCGCCGATGCTGTGTGATTCCACGCGGATCTCTATCGCAAAGTCAGAAACACGTCACTGGGCGCGATCGCTGAGGCCGAGGCCCGATCCGAGCACGCCGTCCCTTTCGGAGCCCCACACCCCCCTTCCAAGCCATACGACGCCCGCAACCGCTCGGCAGAGCTGCCGCCAGAAGCCCCCCTGGCCTTCACCAGCTCATCGCAGCCCGGCCCTGGTGCGACGCCCTCGCGCCCTGAGCTGGGTCAGCCTGGCAACCCCGATCGTAGCCACCAGGAGCCCCCTGCGGCAGTTGAGCGCAGGTGCGGGTTGAGGCAGGGTGGACCTGTGACGACGACGCCACCGGGCCGTTACGTGACCAAGCCGCTCACGCGCGAGACGTGGCCAGACGGTGCGCTGGTTGAGGCGACAACGGTGTCTGGGGTGGTTGCTGGTGCATTGGATTCCACCACGAGGGCATTGGCAAGGACAGCACGGTGGCGGGCAATCGCGACGCCAAGCGTGCTCACGTCCATAGCGGGACCGTCCATCAGGTACTCGTCTACCTCGACGGCGCGTGCGTGGGCTGGTGTCAGTACGGGCCGCCGGCCGAAGTGGCCACG
>JAQBEX010000083.1:0-13647 GCA_032123675.1 Actinomycetes bacterium | reverse complement strand
CTGGAACTCGTGATCGGCGTCGGGTTCGCAGGTGGGCTCACGACCTTCTCCACGTTCTCCTGGGAGTCGTTCACGCTTGTGCGCGAGGGCCGGACCCGCTCGATGCTGAGCTACGTGGCCCTCACGATCGGGCTCACGCTCGTGGCAGTCGTGCTCGGCGTGGCGATCGGCCGCGCGCTCGCGTGAGGGGACATCCCCGTCGCGGCTGCGCCCGCTACCGGGTGACCGGGCCGGAGAGGGTCCCCTGGTCCAGCACGAGGGCCTGGTCGCGGCTGCCGTCAGCGAGGGTGACCCGCTCCAGCACCCCCGATGTGTTCGCCGGCTCCCGGTCCTCAACCGTTCCGTCCGGGGGCAGCGGGAGCTGCTCCAGGTAGAGGAAGCGACCGTCGGCCGAGCACCCCACGGGCTGCTCGTCGGACCAGCTGAGCTCGGCCACGGTCCCGGATCCCTCGCCGACGACGACGGGGGTTGAGACGCTGGCGCCGTCGCCGGTGGACCCGTCGGAGATGGTGTAACCCAGGACCGAGTCTGATCCGGTCGGGCAGAGCGGGACCCAGCCGGTGGGCGACTCCCCGAGCTCGGTCGTGCTGGCGTCAGTCAGGTCCAGGTGTAGGACCGAGCCGGGGCCGCTCGGCCCGTCCAGGGTCCCCGGGGGTGTCGTCACCAGGATGAGCTCGTCTGGGGATGCGGTTCCGAGCACCATCGACAGGTCATCGAAGGGCCCGAACTCCGCCAGCGTCGACCCGTCCTTGAGTGAGGACACCAGGATCGACCCCTCCTCGGGTCCGTCGCCGAGGACCGGGTCACGACCCAGCGGGGTCGTGCGGGCGACGCGGGTGTCGTCCAGCAGGGTGCAGATGGCGTAGGTGAGGCCCTCGCCGCCGCACCAGTCGGGGGCCGCGACTTCGGAGACCACCTGGCCGTCAGTGTGCAGGAGCAGTTCGGTCGACCAGTAGTTGGTCAGGTTCGCGGACAGTGCGTTGGCACCGACCCCGTCGATCACTGCGGCGAAGTCCACGTCTGAGGCCTCCTGCGAGAGCAGCTCGGTACCTGGCCCCACCGATCCATCACCGTTGATCGGATGGCCGGTGATCGTGAGCACCGATCCCCAGGACGATGTGTAGAGCGTCCCGTTGCCGCCGACCGGCCCGGAGCGCGAGGCGGATGCTGAGGCGCTGGTCCCCGTCGGCTCGTCGGTTGACTCGGCGGCCGAGCCGCAGCCCCCGAGCAGGACCAGTCCGAATGACAGAACGATCGCTCGCCGTACCATCGCGAACCCCCTTCGGTGGGATACCACCATGGACCCACGGGCATCGGCGCGTCCAGTGCCCCGTCGGCAACGATGCTACCGTTGCCCCACCACGACAGGGGAGCGCCACGAGCGCTGAGAGTGCGGAGCAGTCCGCAGACCCTTGAACCTGATCCGGGTCATGCCGGCGAAGGAAGTCGTCGCCCACCTGGCGTGGCACCGGCCCACCAGGAGGTTCCCGTGGACAGTCCAACGCCGTCGTCGCGCGGATGGCGCACCATCGACATCGTCACCGTCGCCGTGCTCGCGGTCGTCTCGGGAGTTGTCTTCTGGGCGTGGAACCTGTTCTGGACGGCCACCGGTCCGGCCTTCGCGGCGTTCCCGCCCGCCCAGGCCCTGCTCTACGGGGTCTGGCTCGTGCCCGGCGTGCTCGGCATGCTGATCGTCCGCCGGCCGGGCGCCTCGCTGGCCACCGCCTTCCTGGCGGCAGCGGTGTCGTGGCTGCTCGGTGCATGGTGGGGGCTCTCGGTTCTCTGGTACGGAGTCCTGCAGGGGCTGGCCCCGGAGGCGATCTTCGCCGCAGGGCGGTACCGCACCTTCGGCCGGCCGGTGTCGATCGCAGCCGGCGCGGCGGCCGGCGTGGTCCCCGGACTGCTGGACCCGTACTTCTGGTACCCGGAGTGGACCAGCGGCTGGAAGCTGGCCTACCTGCTCATGTGCGTGGCCTCATCTGCGCTGATCGCCGGACTGGGCTCGTGGGCGCTGTCGCGCCGGCTGGCCCACACCGGAGTGCTGGATGCCTTCCCGCTCGGTCGGGAGCGCGTGGGCGCCTAGGGGACGCGCACCATGAGCACCGCGACGGGTGCGCGGGTCACGGCGCAGGGGTGGAGCTTCGAGTACCCGGGGCGCTCGGCGCCAGCGCTGAGCGATGCCTCGTTCACCATCGAGCCGGGGGCGCTGGTGGTGCTGATGGGTGCCTCCGGGTCGGGGAAGTCAACCCTGCTTGCCGCCCTCGCCGGGACGCTGCCGGAGGGCGGAGCATTCGGCGAGCTGCGGGTGCAGGGTCCCGATGGGAGGCCGGTCCGAATCGGAGTGGTCCGGCAGGAGCCCGAGGGCAACATCGTCATGGAGCGGCTCGGTGACGACATCGCCTTCCCCCTGGAGAACGCCGCGGTGCCTGCGGATCGGATCTGGCCGCGGGTCTGGGATGCGCTGGATTCCGTGGGCCTCCGGGTCCCGCTGGACCGGGTGACCTCCCGGCTCAGCGGTGGGCAGCAGCAGCTCCTCGCCGTTGCCGCCGCTGCCGTTGCTGACCCCGACCTCCTCCTGCTCGACGAGCCGACGGCGAACCTGGATCCGGCTGCTGCGGCTGACGTGCTGGCGGCCGTCGAGCGGGTCCGCGCGGTGCGTGGGTGCACCGTGATCATCGTCGAGCACCGCGTCGAGGCGTGGCTCGAGCGCGCCGACGCGATCCTCCTGGCCGATGCCGGGGTGGTGGTCGGCCTGAGCCGCGCCGGGCTCGGCGCCCACTTGGCCCAGCGCCCCGAGGCCGCCAGCCGCCTCTGGATCGACCATGACCATCTACCCCACGGCGCACCCGCTGGCCCGCCGGGGAGCACCGTCCTGGTGGCGACGGGGCTCGCGGTGGACGGACGGCTGTCCGCGACCGACCTCGACCTGCGGGCCCGGGAGGTGGTCGCCGTGACCGGACCACCGGGCTCCGGCAAGTCGACCCTGCTGGCGTGCCTCGCCGGGCTGCTGACGCCCACCGCGGGAGCTGTCCGGGTCCGATCGTCCGGGCTCGCTCGGGGGGCGCGCCCAGGGGAGGGGTCCACGGAAGCCGAGCGGGTCGATCCGTGGAGATGGTCCTCGGCTGATGTGGCTCGCAGCTTCGGCGTGGTGTTCCAGAACCCGGAGCACCAGTTCGTCACCGGTCGGGCGTTCGAGGAGGTCCATCACGGACTCGCGGGTGCCGGGGTTGCCGAGCCGGAGGCATCTGATCGCTCGGCCCAGATGCTCGAACGACTGCACCTGTCCCACCTGTCCTCCGCGGACCCGTTCACGCTGTCCGGCGGGGAGCAGCGACGCCTGAGCGTCGGCACCGCCCTGGCACTCGATCCGGGGATCCTGATCCTGGACGAGCCGACGTTCGGCCAGGACCCGGTGACGTGGGCAGAGCTGGTGGCCATCATCGCCGACCACCGAGACGCCGGTGGCAGTGTCGTGATGGCCAGCCACGACCCGGACCTCGTCCGCGCGCTGGCCGCCCGTGAGATCCGGTTGGACCGGGCCCCAGCTGCAGACGCCGCTGAGCTGCCGGCCGTCCCACCGCAGGCAACAGGTCTGCGACGCCTCGACCCGTTGGCCCTTCTGGGCTCGGCCATGGGGCTCAGTGCGGCAGCGCTGGTCTCCGGGTCGGTCGCGCTCAACCTCGCCCTGGCGCTGTGGGCCATCATCTGCGCCCTGGTCGGCGGCCTGGCCCCCCGACGGGTGGCCCTGCTCAGCGCCCCGGTGATCCTCGCCGCCGTGAGCGTGGCCTTCTCGAACGCACTGCTCAGCGGGGATGGGTTGACCGCAGCGTCGTCATGGGCATCAGCCGCACTGCCGGCAAGCAGGGTGCTTGCTGTTGCGCTGCCCGGACTCGTCGCGGCCATCGCTGTCGACCCGACCCAGCTGGCCGATGCCCTCGTGGTCCGGCTGCGCGTTCCCGCCCGCCCGGCGTACTCGGTGCTGGCTGGGCTGCGGCTGCTGCCGCTGCTCTCTGACGAGTGGGAGGTGCTCGGGCGGGCCAGCCGCGCCCGGGGGCTCGGGGGATCCGGAGTCCGGGCCCGCGTCAGCCAGTTCTGGTCCATGACCTTCCGCCTGCTCGTGGCCGCCCTGCGCCGAGGTGGGCAGCTGGCCATGGCGCTGGATGCCCGGGGGCTGCGGCCCGGGGCTGCACGCACGGTCGCGCGCCCGTTGCGTTGGTCCTGGTGGGACCCGGTCGCAGGGCTGGTGGCCGTCGTCGGGCTGGTGGCGGCGCTGTGGAGCCGGCTGCGTTGACCGGCGCCCCTGGGTGTGCAGGGAACCCTGGCGAACGCACGGGTGGCCCGAGCGGACGGTCCGGTGCCAGCGGTCGCACATCTGGCCGAGCTCCTGCCGGGGGTGCTCACGAGCAAGGACGCGCCCGAGGGGCTGCACTCGTTCACCGAGCGGCTCGGTTCGAGGGCAGCTGACCGGGGCTCCACGTGCGCTGCTGGACAGGTACGGATCCGCGTCCCGGCGTAGGGTCGTACGCGTGACCAACACCGATCAGGCCATTGTCGCCGAAGCACCCGGGGTCCGGATCACCGCACGGGCGCGTGGTGCCCACCTCATGAGTTGGACGACCAACGGTGTCGAACGGCTCTGGATGAGCCCGCTGTCCCGCATCGACCAGCCGGAGGCGCTGCGCGGGGGAGTCCCTGTCCTGTTCCCCCAGTTCGGTGGGTTCGGTGACCTGCCCAAGCACGGCTTCGCCCGAACCTCCGACTGGGAGCAGATCGCGACACCCGATGAGCCCGACCGTGCCACGCTGGCCTTCCAGCTGACCGATTCGCAGCAGACCCGCGACGTCTGGCCACACGAGTTCCGCGCCCGGCTGTTCATCTCGGCGTCCGCGACCGAACTCACGATGGCCCTGATGATCGACAACCTGGCTCGAGACCCCATCCAGTTCACCGCGGGTTTGCACAACTACTTCGCCGTGGCCGATCCGGAGGCCTGGATCGAGGGACTGGCCGGCTGCTTCGCCTGGGACGGCGCCTCCACCGTGGACCCGGTGTTCTCCCTCAGGGTCGGCAAGCATCTGCCCGCGCTGGTGGAGCAGGACCTGGTGGTTCGCGGAGCCATCGCTCCGCTGGTCCTGCACGACGCGGTCCTGTCTGACCTGCGGATCGCCGCCAGGGGCTTCAGCAACAGGGTGGTGTGGAACCCGGGACCCGAACACGAGCTGGCGGATGTGGCCGCCGGCGACGAGTCGGGATTCGTCTGCATCGAGCCGGTTGACGTCCGGCCGGTCGTGCTGCCCGGCGGCGGCGCGTGGGAGGGACGCCAACGGGTGCACCTGCCCTAGTGGCACGTGCGCACTGCACCTGGCCCCTCGGGCCTCCGACCGCCCCCGGCCTGCGCATACCGTCAGGCGGGACGTACCTGCCACTGGTCGCCGGGCCAGACTGCCCGGGTCACGCCCGAGCCGGCGATCATCCGGCGGCAGCCCTCGCACGGCTCGTGGGTCACGTAGATGGTGGCTGACTCCGCACGGCTCCGGTCGGCGTAGAGCAGGCAGTTCTGCTCGGCATGCAGTGCCACGCAGGAGCCCGCGCCCGTGTCGTAGGAGCTGCCCGGAGCGACCGTGGCTGAGTCCAGCAGGCCACGCGGGCACTCCCCGGCGAGGCAGGACGGCCCTCCCGACGGGGCACCGTTGTAGCCGGTGGCGACGATGCGATGGTTGGCCACGAGTACCGCGCCCACCTTGCGGCGCCTGCAGTCGGCACGGGCCGCCACGGCCCCGGCGATGCCCAGGAAGTACTCGTCCCACGTGGGTCGCGTGTGGTCCATGACGCGGGTGGACAACGCCCGGTCCACTACGAGCCGAGCTCTTCGGCTCGGGCGGCGTCGGCCAGTTCCGGAACGTCTGCGTCGACCGAGTCGATCCGGGTGACCTTCCAGACCAGGGCGCCGAGCAAGGCCCCGACCAGGGGAGCGAGGATGAAGAGCCAGAGCTGGGACATTGCGGTGCCGCCCTCGAACAGGGCGGGGCCCAGGGAGCGCGCAGGGTTCACCGACGTGCCCGTCAGTGGGATGCCGACTAGGTGGACCGTGGTCAGCGCCAGGCCGATCGCCAGGCCTGCGGCCGCCGGGGTCGCGACCCGCTCGGTGACCAGCAGGATCACGAGGACGAACGCCGCGGTCAGCACGGTCTCGAGGACGAACGCACCGGCCATGTCGATGGCGCCGTTGTCGTAGGAGTTCGTGCCGAGCGCACCGGTCTGGTCGGTCACGCCGAACGAGCTGACGAACAGCTTCAGGAGCGCCGCTCCGACGATCGCTCCGGCGACCTGCGCCAGCATGTAGAGCCCTGCCTCCCGGCCCGGGATCCGCTTGGCGAGGAGCACGCCGAGAGTGACGGCGGGGTTGACGTGCGTGCCCGACACCGGGCCGAACGCGTAGGCCAGCATCAGCACTACCAGGCCGAAGGCGAAGGCCACGCCCACGGTTCCGGAGGCCGGCCCCGCTCCGTCCTGCCCGACGCCACCAGCGATGCCGAACACAGCCGCGCCCACGGCCAGGAAGACCAGGAGGAAGGTGCCGACGAACTCGGCTGCAAGCTTGCGGCTCATGAAGCGGGCCTCTCGCGCGTGGACGTCCCCGGGCACGCTGTGCGTGGGGACGTGTTGGGGGATCGGCCGGATGCTACCAGCGACTGGACACCGGCCCGGTCCATCAGCGCGGGAGCAGCCCGGCAGCCTCGACGTCTGCCCGCAGCGCTGGATCCGAGGGCTCGGTGAGGAAGTGCCCATCGGGGAAGACCACGACGGGGATGGACTGCCGACCCCCGTTCATACTCATCATCGTCTCGAGCCCGGCCTCGTCCTCATCGACATCCACGTAGGTGAACGGCACCGAGAGCCGGTTGAGAAGTCGTGTCGAGCGTCGGCAGTCCGGGCACCAGTCGGCGCCGTAGACGGTGAGTTCGGTCATGGTTCACATGGTGGCATCCCCGGTCCAGCGGCGCACCCGTGGGTTGCAGCCCGGCCGGTTCAGCCCTGCGCGGCCATCCAGCCGATCGCGGACAGCACGAGTGTCTTGGTGCCGAACGGGATCGCGGCCTCGTCCACGTCGAACGTGGGCCGGTGCAGGTCGAGGCGATCGGCTCGTCCGGGCCAGTGCGTGCCGAGCCGCGCGTAGCATCCCGGCACGTGGTCCAGGTACCAGCCGAAGGTGTCGCCGCCCCAGGAGTGCTCGGTGTCGTGCACCGCCTGCGGACCGCCGGCAGTCACCGCAGCTCGAGCCATCATCGTGGTTGCCGCCGGGTCGTTGACGACGGGTGTCACGCCGGGTCGGTGCGCCAGGTGCCAGCGCAGGCCGTCGGCACGAGTTCCTGTGCAGTCACCCGCGTCGTCGGTCTGCAGGTCGGTGCCGAGCACCGCGGCTATCGCCCCGGGGACGATCCGCAGCAACTCATCGGCGACCACCGGATCCGGCGTCCGGACCGAGCCGGTCAGCTCAGCCTCCGAGGGGATCACGTTCGAGGCTGAGCCGGTGTGGATCGTGCCGAACACGAGGCGTACCTCACCGCGCTCCGGATCAGTCGCGATGCCGTCGGCGGCGGCCTGGACGGTCTCCGGGAGTTCGCGCACCAACCGCGCCACCTCGTCGGTGAGGTTGACCGTCAGCGATGGCCGCGCGGTGTGTCCTCCGGGACCGGATACCTGGATGGCGAGGTGGTGGGAGGCCGAGGTGATCGGCCCGATCCGGCAGCCCAACTGACCGGCATCCAACTTGGGGTCGCAGTGCACCCCGAACAACGCCTGAACCCCGTCCAGGCCGCCATCGGCGATGACGTCCAGGGCCCCGCCGGGCAGGCGCTCCTCGGAGGGTTCGAAGATGAGCCGGATGCGCCCGTGCACCCGGCCCGACTTGATGAGCTCGCCCAGCACGAGGCCGGCGCCAAGAACAATCGCGGTGTGCACGTCATGCCCGCAGGCGTGGCACGCCCCGGCGTTCACCGAGCGATAGGGCACGTCCTTGGCATCCTGCATGACCAGGGCGTCGATGTCGGCACGCAGCGCCACCAAGGGGCCCTCGGTCCCGATGTCGCAGATCAGCCCGGTGCCGGTGCTCAGCACGCGCCCAGCCAGGCCTTCGACCTGGAGCCGCTCCTTGAGTGCAGCGGTCGTCTCGAACTCCGCCCGGCTCACCTCGGGGCGTGCGTGCAGCCAGCGCCGCATGTAGGCCAGCTCACCGGCCCGGTGGTCGATCATGGCGTTCACGACGTGCAGGAGATCGGGGTCGATGCCCACGCCGAGCCCCTCGAGGTGCAGCTCCTCGATCGGTGGTCCCGGCACTGTGACGCTCACACTCATCCTCCGACGCGATCATTGGCGAACTCCCGGCGCAGCAACTCCACCACGTCAGGCAGCGTTCCCCCGTCGGCCACGACCGCCCGCTGGCGGACGTAGCTGGGCTGGTGGTCAAGGATATCGAGGACTCGATCCAGATCAGCATCTGAGCCCAGCGCGAGGGCCTCGGGGCGGACGAGCTCGACCCAGTCGCGGACCTCCTGCGCCAGGCTCGTCACACTGCCGTCGCCGTGCACCAGGGCCGCGTCGATCCCGTACCGCGCGGCTCGCCACTTGTTCTCCTGGAGCACCCAGGCTGGCTCCCGGGGGAAGTGTTCCCCGGCGTCGATCCGAGCGCAGATGTGCGCAACCGCCGCTTGAGCGAGTGCGGCTAGGGCGCACAGCTCAGTCAGGGTGGCCATCCCGTCGCACATGCGCAACTCAACTGTGCCCCAGCCTGGACTCGGGCGGATGTCCCACCAGAGCTCCTTGACCGACTCGATGGTCCCGGCTCGGACCAGGATGTCGACCAGTCCCTCGAACTGGGCCCAGTCGGCCAGCTCCGGGGGCAGGCTGGCCGAGGGCATCGACTCGAACACCTTGGTGCGCATCGAGGCCAGGCCGGTGTCATCGCCGAACCAGTACGGGCTCGATGCCGAGAGCGCGACGAAGTGCGGCAGCAGCGAGGTCAGGGCATTGGTGACCGCGATCGCGTGGTCGCCGGTCGGGACGCCCACGTGGAAGTGCACCCCGTGGATCATCATGCGACGGGCCGGCCACTGGATCTTCTCGACGAGCCGCGCGTAGCGCTCGTCCTCGGTCAGGCGCAGCCGGCTCCACTCGGAGAACGGATGCACCCCGGTGCCGATCAGGGCCAGGTGGTGGCGGCGCAGGATTGGGTTGAGCTCGGCGACGGTGGCGGCCAGGTCGGCGTGCGCCTCGGCAGGGGTCGCGCAGACGCCGGTGATCAGTTCCAGCGTCGACTGGAAGAGCTCCCGATGGATCTTCGGGTGCTCCCCCTCGGGATAGCCGGCGCTGATCTCGTCGAGCACCTGGGGAGCGGCGCACTCCAACTCGTCGGTCTCGTCGTGGACCAGCCCCAGCTCGATCTCGACACCGAGGGTGTGCGCCGGGGAAGTGGTGAACGGGATCCCCATCAGTGCTCCCTCCGCCCGTGCTCGGTCCGTGAGCGTGTGAATGGGCTCAGGCTAGGGCACTACCCTTCGGCGTGTGGTCCCTGATCCTGTCGGCAGCGCCGTCGCGCGCGGAGGTCCGGGCTGTGCCGCGGTGGCGGCGGGCAGCGTGGCCACCGCCCGTGCCGGTGCGGAGGTGCTCGCAGCAGGTGGCAACGCGGTTGATGCGGTTCTGGCCGCCTCGATCGCCGCCACCGTTGCTGAGCAGTCCGTGTCCTCCCTCGGCGGTGGCGGGTTCCTGATGGTCCGCCAGCCAGATGGTGCCGTTCACGTACGCGATGCCTTCGTCGACACCCCGGGCCGGGGCCTGCCTGTCCAGGAGCTGGACCTGCACTTCCTGCCCATGGACGTCGAGTACCCGAGCACCGCCCAGACGTTCCACGTGGGGCTGGGCTCGGTGGCCGTGCCCGGCCTGTTGGCCGGCATCCTTGAGGCCCATGACGAGTTTGCCCGGCTCCCGCTGGAGGCGATCGTGGCCCCGGCCCGGCGCTACGCGGCCGATGGGGTCGTGATCGAGCCGGCCCAAGGGGTGCTCACCGGCCTGGTGCGTGAACTGGTCGGGTTGTCCCCGGAGAGCCGGGCGCTGGTGGAGCGCGACGGTCGCTGGCTCGAAGCCGGTGATCTGGTGCTCAATCCTGGCCTCGCAGGATTCCTCGGCCTCGTCGCGGACGGCTCGGTGACATCCCTGGAGAGTGCGCCGTTCGCGACCCCGCTGCTCGAGGCCATGGGCCACGGTGGCCTCGTGACGGTGGCCGACCTCGATGCCTACCAGGTGATCTCCCGTGAGCCGGTCGTCGCCGAGCGTGCCGGGCACACGTTCTTCACCAACCCGCCGCCCTCGTTCGGCGGCTCGATTGTCGCGGACACCCTGGCCGCCGCCCCCGCCTTCGACCCCGATGACGCCCGCGGGTGGGCTGGCCTGCTGGAGACGCTCGTGCTGGCCACGAACCATCGGCGTGCGGGTGCCACCGCCCCGCTCACCGCGACTGGCACCACGCACAGCAGTGCTGTCGACGCCGACGGGATGGTCGCGTCCATGACCATCTCCAACGGGGTCACCTCCGGGTTCGTCATCCCCGGGACCGGGATCCAGTTGAACAACATGCTCGGCGAGGCCGACCTCAACCCGGACGGCTTCCATGCCACCCCACCTGGCCGGCGCATGGGGTCGATGATGAGCCCGTCGATCCTGGTCTCAGCCGATGGTGGGGTCGTCGGCCTCGGGACCGGCGGTTCTGAGCGGATCCGATCGTCGTTGATCGAGGTCCTGATGCGGGTGATCGACGGCGGCCAGTCGCTGGCCGAGGCGGTCTCGGCGGCCCGGGTCCACCCCGACGATCGTGGTCTGCAGGTCGAGCCGTTCCTGCCTGCCGAGGTCATCGAGGGGCTCGCTGAGTCCCCGCTCGGACCGGTCAACGTGTGGCCGGCCCCGAACCTGTTCTTCGGCGGGGTCAACGCCGTGCAGCGGATGTCGGACGGCTCGGTGCTGGCTGTCGCCGACGGGCGGCGCGGCGGCTGTGCGCTGGTCGTCGAGGGATAGGGCCCGGCGCTGGGCTGCCTGGGGAGTGCGGCTCAGGACCAGTGTGGGGCACCGTGTGACAGCACCCGCCATGCATGGCCCGGCACGACCAGGAGGTCGGGCTCGTGGGCTGCGTCGTCGGACTGCACCTCGATGGTGGGGTCGGGCAGCTCGAGTGGGAACACCACTGGGTCGTCGGCGATGTTCAGCAGCGCCGTGATCCGTCGGCCCTGGCCGCTGACGGGCTGGGCCTGTATGGCCAGAGCCGTGTTCGTGACGTGCTCGATGCTGGGATGTGAGCGGGTCATCCAGGGGTGCCGCAGGCGCATCTCGATGAGTTGCCGGTGCAGGTGGTGGATCGGCCACCCCCAGGGGGCCAGACCGTCCTGCCGATCCGGGAACATCGGGCGGACCGCGTCGTCACCGCCGTATCGGTCCTCCTTCACGCCGCGGAAGGCCTGCTCGTCGCCGTAGTAGACCGACGGGCTGCCCGGCAGGGTGAACAGCGCGGCGATCGAGTGCCCGAAGTGTCGCTGGTCCTGCAGGTTGCTGGCGATCCGGGTGGTGTCGTGGTTGCCGACGAAGGTCAGCGGCGGGTGCTCGGTCGCGTAGTCAGCCAGCCGCTCGATCTGCCAGGTGAGGTCGAAGTAGTTGCTGTCGTTCAGCGACCGCCAGAGGGGTCGCCAGAGCCCGTAGGCCGTGACCGCGTCAAGGGTCGTGTCCGCCAGGATGGGCGGGACCTCGCCGTGGATGTACTCACCCACGAACCAGGCATCCGGGTGCTTGGCCCGCACGCGGGAGAGCACCTCGCGCCAGAAGTCGGGGGGCACCGAGTAGGCGGCATCGAGCCGCCAGCCGTCAGCACCTCGCGTGAGCCAGTGATCCATCACGTGCACCACGTAGTCGATGACTGCGGGATCCTGATGGTTCAGGACCACGAGCTCGCCATGGCCCTCGAACACGTCGTAGTCGGGCTCGCCGCCATCGGATGGCCACCGCAGGTTGAACCACTGCGCTGCCTGGCCGCCGGCCCCCGTGGGCTCCGGTCCCGCGGAGGTGGCCACGCGGAACATCGGGTGTCCGGACCCGACGTGGTTGAACACGCCGTCGAGGATCAGCCGCATCCCCCGGTCGTGGCAGCCACGGACCAGCGCGTCGAAGTCCCGGTCGTCGCCGAGCCGGTGGTCGATGTGCAGGTGATCGGTGGTGTCGTAGCCGTGGGTCTGGGACGCGAAGATGGGTCCGAGCTGGATCCCGCGGCAGCCCAGGTCGTGCGCATAGTCCAGCCAGTTCGCCAGGTGCCGTAGCCGGTGGATGACCCCCGAGGCCTGGGTCGTCTCGCGCTCAGCGCCGGAGAAGCCCAAGGGATACACGTGCCACCACGTCAGGCCGTCGAGCCACAAGGGAACCACGGCGCCAATTTACGCCCAAACCGGCCATGAGTGTCCACGGGGCACGCGTTGTGCGCCCAGATTCGTCACCCAAGGTGACCGGATGACTCCAGAGATCTCACGTGTGCACAGGTGTTGCACAAGTTGTGGATAAGTTCTGTTGACATCGTGGATGGGCTCCCGCACACTTGCACACGTGAACATCGCACTTACCGAGATGAAGCGGGCGAAACTGCGTTTCGGCCTGCTGACGGCCGCTGTGGCCCTCTTGGTCTTCCTCATCGTATTCCTGTCGAGCCTCTCCGGGGCGCTGCTGCGGGCCTTCACCGGCGCCCTTGAGTCGCTGCCGGCCGATGGGTTGGTCTACTCCGAGGCTTCCCGGGCCAATGTCCAGGCCAGCCGCCTGGACCCGGTCGTCACCCAGCAGGTCGCTGCTGTCGACGGCGTGTCGGCCGTCGGCCCGCTGGCCGTGCTGTCGGCCAATGCCATCGTTGCCGGCGAACCAGATGAGCTGCAGTTGATCGGCGTGACCCCCGGAAGCCCCAGCCAGCCCGAGGGACTGCGCGCCGGAGCCTTCCCCCAGTCGCCGACCGAGGTTGCGGTGGACGCGAGCCAGGCTGAGGTCGGCATCGGCGACACCATCCGTGTGAACGGATCGCAGACCGATCTGATGGTCACGGGAACACTTGTGGGTACGCAGTTCGGCACCGACACCGCGTGGATCACCACGGAGGGGTACGAGGCCCTGCTCACCGAGCTGAACCCGGACCTTGCGGCCGTGCCCATCAACGCGGTGGCGTTCACCGTCGATGGCGACGCCGACACAGCCGCGGTCGCCGTCCAGGTCCAGCAGGCGGTGGAGGGAACCCAGGCGCTGGAGCGCGATGAGGCGCTGGCCTCCATCCCAGGCGTCGAGTCGGTCAGCCAGACCTTCGGGTTGCTCGTGGGGATCACCTTCGTCATCGGAGTTGTCGTCGTGGGGTTCTTCTTCCTGATCCTGACCGTCCAGAAGCTGCGTACCTTCACCCTCCTGAGGGCAACCGGCGCCTCCACCCGGTCCCTGGCGGGAACAGTCACCGGGCAGATCGCCGTGGTCATCCTGCTCGCATCGGCGGTCGCCGTCGTGCTCGCCTGGGGGGCCCTGCAAGGGCTGTCCACCGGGCTTCCGGTCTCCATTGAACCGTTCACCATCGGGGGAGTTGTGTTGGCTGTG
>JAQBEX010000082.1:0-5335 GCA_032123675.1 Actinomycetes bacterium | reverse complement strand
TGATGTACCCATGACCGATCAGTACCCGGGGCCCGCGCAGCCTGACGGCACCTGGCCAGAGCACGGGGACGAGCCGGCTGCTCAGACACAGGGTGCACCCGCAGACCAGGGTCCGGCAGCCGCGCCCGAGGCGTCCGGTGCGGCGGCGGCGAGCGATCCGGTTGGCCAGCAGGCCCCCGGACAGACTCCTGCCGGTCAGGCCCCGAGCGCGTGGCCGACCCCCGCAGGCTGGCAGGGCGCGCCGCAGGGTGGTGGGTACCCGCAGGCCGGCCCGCAGCAGCCCTACGGTGCCAGTGCGCCCGCGGCCGACCCCTACGGTGCAGATCCCTACGGTGCCAGTGCGCCCGCCGGTGATCCGTACGCTGCTGGCCCCGCGTGGGAGAGCCAGACCTCCGCGTACCCGAACCAGGCCGGATACGGCTACGGCGCCGGAGCCGCGCAGGGTTCCGGTGCGTGGCAGTACGACACGACCGCGCTGCCCGCGAGTGGCTCGGGCGCCCCCGCAGGTCCCTCCGCTGCGGCATCAGCCGGATCGGGCGGCTCCAAGCCACGCACCGGCCTCATCCTCGTGACCGCAGGCCTCGTCGCGCTGCTCGCCGGAGGTGTCGGTGGGTACGTCGGGTCGCAGGCTGCCTCGTCGGACTCAACCACGACCACCGTGTCGCTGCCCCAGGCCGAGGCTGACCGGTCCGCGCGTCCCGATGGAACCGTTGCAGCCATCGCCGCGGCCGTGAGTCCGGCCGTGGTGTCCATCGAGGTCGAGGGCAATCAGGGCGGCGGCAGCGGCTCCGGCTTCGTGATCCGCGACAACGGATACATCGTGACCAACAACCACGTGGTCGAGAGTGCGGCCGGTGGTGGCAGCATCACCGTCCAGTTCGCCGACGGGCGCACGTTCGACGCAACGATCGTCGGGCGGGACGCCAGCTATGACATCGCGGTGATCAAGGTGGACGGCAGCGGACTGCCGACGGTCGTCCTCGGTGACTCCGACGGCGTGACGGTCGGCGACCTCGCGATCGCGATCGGCTCACCGCTTGGCCTTGAAGGCACCGTGACCGCGGGCATCGTCAGTTCGCTGAACCGGCCGGTCACGGCCGGCGGCCAGG
Source organism: Actinomycetes bacterium (assembly GCA_032123675.1). Taxonomy (GTDB): domain Bacteria; phylum Actinomycetota; class Actinomycetes; order S36-B12; family CAIYMF01; genus Prado023. The sequence goes on along the minus strand of JAQBEX010000082.1, from coordinate 4,226 downwards.
GTGAGACGTCGTTCATCAACGCCATCCAGACCGATGCCGCGATCAATCCCGGCAACTCCGGTGGTGCCCTGGTCAACGGTGCCGGTGAGGTGATCGGCGTGAACTCCGCGATCGCCACGCTCGGTGTCGGTGGGCCGGGAGGTCAGGCTGGGTCGATCGGCCTCGGCTTCGCCATCCCGATCAACCAGGTCCAGCGCATCGGTGAGGAGCTCATCAACACCGGCTCGTCCACCAAGCCGATCATCGGCGTCACCCTCGACCAGCGCTTCCAGGGCGAGGGTGCCCGCGTCCAGGAGGTGTCCTCCGGAGGTCCGGCGGACGGGGCCGGGCTGGAGAGCGGCGACATCATCGTCGAGTTCGACGGCACGCCGGTCACTGACCCGACTGGGTTGATCGTCGATATCCGCTCGATGCAGCCCGGTGACGAGGTCTCGATCACGGTGCAGCGAGGCGGATCCACCGAGGAGTTCACGCTTACGCTCGGCTCGGATTCCTCGTCCGGCTGACCTCCTGCGTACGCTGGGACCGTGCCCGACATCGGATTCGGCGAGGTCGTCGTGATCATCGTCATCGCGCTGCTGGTGTTCGGGCCAGACCGGCTGCCGAAGATGGCCGCGGACGCTGCGCGCACGCTGCGCCAGGTGCGCCAGTTGGCGGCCTCGGCGCGCAAGGACCTGGTGGATGCCGCGGGGCTCGAGGGCGACGGGGAGATGGCCCAGACGATGAAGGACCTGCGTGACCTGGATCCACGTCGGGCCATGAACGGGGTCCTGACCGATGATCCGGCCGCAGGCGGGGCCGCATCGGCGGCATCCGGAGCCGCAGCAACTGGGTCGACGGGCCGGGCCGGCAGGAAGCGGCGTTCGGCCGCGGGAACGACCTCGCCATCGGCCTCAGGGCAGACCGCTGCGCAGGCGTCTGGGCCGGCGCCCGCGCCGGCGCCCGGGCAGGAGCCCGCGGCTGGGGCCACTCCGGCCGCAGGTGCGGTGGGTGCTGCGGGGGCTGCGGGGGCTGGCTCGCAGCCGGCGTCAAGGGCTGGGGACGCTGCCGCTCCGGTCGCCCCGCCGGTCGTCGCGCCGGTCGAGGTCGACCCGGACTGGACCTGACCCCGCCGGTCAGAACCGGCTGGCCGGCGTGAGCCCCAGCGACATGCCCGACAGCCCGAGCGGGCGCTTGCCGAGCCGCTGAGCGATCCCACGCAGGACCTCGGAGGCGGGTGCCGTCGGCTCGGCCAGGGCCAGGGGCGCTCCGGAGTCGCCGCCCTCGCGTAGCCGGACATCGAACGGGATCCGTCCCAGCAGCGGGACCTCGGCGCCCAGCGCGCTGGTCAGCACGTTGGCGACCTTCTGGCCCCCTCCGGATCCGAAGATGTCGACCACCTCGCCGCAGTGCGGGCAGGGGAACCCGCTCATGTTCTCGATGACCCCGGCGATCTTCTGGTTGGTCTCCTTGGCGACCATCCCGGCGCGCACCGCGACCTCTGCCGCGGCCTCCTGCGGGGTCGTGACCACGACCACCTCCGCGTGCGGGAGCAGCTGGGCGGCTGAGATGGCCACGTCACCGGTGCCCGGGGGCAGGTCGAGCAGCAGTACGTCCAGGTCGCCCCACCACACATCGGCCAGAAACTGCTGGAGCGCGCGGTGCAGCATAGGCCCGCGCCAGGTGACCGGCTGGGTGACCCCTCCGGGCTTGAACGGCAGCATCGAGATGACCCGGACGCCGTTGGCAGTCGGCGGCATGATCAGGCCCTCGACCATCGTCGGGTTCGCGGTGACGTTGAGCATCCGCGGGATGCTGTGGCCGTACACATCGGCGTCCACGACCCCGACCGACAGGCCGTCGGCGGCCATCGCTGCGGCCAGGTTGGCGGTCACCGACGACTTGCCCACGCCGCCCTTGCCGGAGGAGATCAGGTAGATCCGGGTCAGGTTCCCCGGCTTGGTGAACTGGATCTCCTTCTCCGGCCCGCCGAGCTTGGCGCGCATCTCCTTGCGCTGCTCGTCACTCATGACGTCCAGGGCCACGGTCACGGCGTTGACCCCGTCGATCGCCTCCACCGCACGGGTCACGCGGCCGGTGATCTCGTCGCGCATCGGGCAACCGGCGACCGTCAGGTAGACGTCGACGTGCACCGCGCCGCCGTCGATCCGGACGTCCTTGACCATCCCGAGCTCGGTGATGGGGCGGTGGATCTCCGGGTCCTCGACCTCGGCAAGGGCAGCATCAACCTGTTCACGTGTGGGCATGGGAGAACCCTATGTCGGATCCCACGCGGCGGCTCCCGACCCCCGGCGGCCGGCCACGTCCGCAGCGCCCGGCCCCGGCTCCGACCCGCGGCCCGCGGCTTCCGACCCCCGGCGCTCGGGCGTCGGCCCAGCCCCAGCGCCCGCGGCCCTGGCCCCTACTTCCAGATGCGGTCGAAGTAGTCCACCATCGAGCGGTCGGAGGAGAAGAAGCCGCTGCGGGCGGTGTTGCGGATCGACATGGCCGTCCACGCAGCCGGGTCGGTCCACAACTGGTCCACGCGCGCCTGGGCCTCGATGTAGGCCCGGTAGTCGGCCAGCACCAGGTACTCGTCGCGCACGAGCAGGGATTCCACGATCGGACGGAACAGGTCGGGCTCGCCCGGAGGTGAGTAGTAGCCGCTGGCGATCTCGTCGATCACCGCACGCAGCTCCTCGTCCTGGCGGTAGATCAGGCCCGGGTCGTAGCCCGCGGCCTTGCGCGCGACGACCTCATCCTCGGTCAGGCCGAACAGGAAGAAGTTGTCGTCACCGACCAGCTCGCGGATCTCGACGTTGGCACCGTCGAGCGTGCCGATCGTCAGTGCGCCGTTGAGCGCCAGCTTCATGTTGCCGGTGCCGGAGGCCTCCTTGCCGGCCATCGAGATCTGCTCGGACAGGTCGGCGGCGGGGATGATCCGCTCGGCGAGGGTCACGTTGTAGTTGGCGGGGAAGACCACGGCGAGCCGGCCGGCCATCGCGGGGTCGGCGGCGATGGTGGCGCCCACCTGGTTGATCAGTCGAATGATCAGCTTGGCCATCTGGTAGCCGGGGGCTGCCTTCGCGCCGAACAGGACCACCCTCGGGGGGACCGGGGTGTTCGGGTCCAGGCGCATGCGCCGGTACATCGTCGCCACGTGCAGCAACTTGAGCATCTGCCGCTTGTACTCGTGCAGGCGTTTGATCATGACGTCGTACATGGGGTCAGTCGGGTAGACCAGGCCGGTCCGTGACTCCAGGATCCCGGCGAGTTGCGCCTTGTTCGCCCGCTTGACCGCGCGCCAGCGCTCCTGGAACACGGGGTCCTCGGCGTACTCGTCCAGACCGGACAGCCGCTCGAGGTCGGTCAGCCAGCCCTCGCCGATCGTGTCGGTGATCAGGTCGGTGAGCCGGGGGTTGGCCAGCTTCATGAAGCGCCGGGGGGTCACGCCGTTGGTGACGTTGGTGAACCGCTCGGGCCACATCTCGTAGAAGTCGTGCAGGACGGTGTCGCGCAGGAGCTGGCTGTGCAGCGCGGCAACGCCGTTGACGTGCGCGCTGGCCACAGTGGCCAGGTGCGCCATCCGCACCATCCGCTCCGGGCCCTCCTCGATGATGGACATCCGGATCACCCGGGACTCGTCCATCGGGAACGCCTGCCGCACCTGCTCGAGGAAGCGCTTGTTGATGCTGTAGATCAACTCCATGTGCCGGGGCAGCAGGTACTGCAGCAGGCCAACCGACCAGCGCTCGAGCGCCTCGGGCAGCAGCGTGTGGCAGGTGTAGTTGAAGGTGCGCGTGGTGATGTCCCACGCGGTGTCGTAGTCCATCCCGCGTTCGTCGATGAGGATCCGCATCAGCTCGGGGATCGCGATCACCGGGTGGGTGTCGTTGAGCTGGATGGCGACGCGATCGGGGATCTCGGTCAGCGGGAACCCCTCGATGTCGGCGACCCGGACCAGGTCAGCCAGGGCACAGGCCGTGAAGAAGTACTGCTGGCGCAGGCGCAGCTCCTTGCCGCCCGGCGTGGAGTCCTCGGGGTACAGGACCCGGGAGATGTTCTCGCTCAGCGACTGCTGGCGGACCGCCTCGATGTAGTCGCCGGCGTTGAACACGTCGAGGTTGAACTGCGAGGACCCACGTGCCTTCCACAGGCGCAGCGTGTTCACGACGCTGTTCTCGTAGCCGGGCACGAGCAGGTTGTAGGGCACGCCGACGACACGTTCGGCCGGGTGCCACGTGCGC
>JAQBEX010000081.1:0-4533 GCA_032123675.1 Actinomycetes bacterium | reverse complement strand
TTCGAAATCACCGACGGCTACCTGGAGTTGGGCGGGGATCCTGCCGAGATGGCGGCCAGTGCAGCTCACGCCGGCCACTGACCCTGACGGCCCTGACGGCCCTGACGGCCCCCGGTGCCTCCGGGCCTCCGCTTGGCCACGTACGGTCGTCGTTTGGTAACTCTTAGCCCACCGCTATGGTCATGGTTAGGCCCGCTGGCTCGATTGGCCTGCATCGGCGGCCGATGATAGGACCATGCGTGTCACTTCCCTGCACCCGTTCGTCGGCGCCCTCACCTCGGCCGCGCTGATCGCTGGCACGACAGCCGGCATCGCCTCCCCGGCATCCGGTGCCGCGATCGAGGAGTACGCCATGCCCGGCGACGGGGTCATCCGGATCCAGGGGGGCGGCTGGGGCCATGGTCGCGGGATGAGCCAGTGGGGCGCCTATCAGGCAGCACTCGAGGGGCGCTCCTTCGCCGAGATCCTGGACTTCTACTACCCGGGCACGGCGCGGACCGAGCTGCCCGGGTCGACGGTACGGGTGCTCCTGGCCACCGACACTGGTCGCAATGTCGTCGTGCGCGCTGCGCCTGGCCTGACCGCCAGCTTCACGGCATCGTCCGTGGATCGTGTCGTCGACCTGGCCACGGAGCCGACCCGCTGCACGACGGCGCCGACGCGCTGGCGTGCCCGGGCGGTCCGCAAGGGCGTCCGGCTGATGGCCTACTGCAAGCGCTGGGTGACGGTTGTCCCGGGCAAGCGGATCGAGAGCGGTCGAATCACGTTCGAGGTGCCCGGAGGGATCGTCGGGACCCAGAGCCGGCAGGTGCGCCGTGGCTACCGCGGTGCGGTGACCGCTGATCGCCTGGGGGCGCGCACGCTGCGGGCGATCAACACGCTGCCCATGGACACCTACCTCAGGCCGGTCGTTGCTGCCGAGGTGGCCCCGTCATGGCCGGTCGAGTCACTGCGGGCTCAGGCCGTCGCCGCCCGCAGCTACGCCGCACACGAGGCCCTTGGGCGGGCCGGCCAGTCCTTCGACGTGTACGACTCGGTGCGTTCGCAGGTCTACCCGGGAGCGGTCTGGTACGACCGCCGCTGGAAGGTTGTCCGCGATCGTGAGCATGCGCGGACCAATCAGGCGATCGCGGACACTGCGGGGATCCACGTGACCGCTGACGGGAAGCCGGCGCTCACGCAGTTCAGCTCCTCGAACGGCGGTGCCACGGCCCTGTCACCGTTGCCGTACATGGTTGCCACGGTCGACGAATGGGACACGCGGGCGACGCCGAACTTGCGAAGGACATGGACCGACTCGGTGTCGGCCGCCGCGCTGCGGTCGAGGTATCCCAGCGCTGGGGCCATTCGGGCGATCCGCGTCCTCGAGCGCGAGGGGGCTGGATCCTGGGGCGGGCGCGTCTCGAAGCTGGAGATCGTGGGCGCGAACCGCAGCTACACGCTGACCTCGGACAGCGCGATCCGGGGCGCCCTCGGCGTGCACAGCAGCTTCCTGACGTTCACCGCCTGATTCGGTCGCGGTGACGGGCAGGTCACCTGTTGGGCCGCGTGATCCTCCGCCGTTGGTCCTTGCGGTGGAGGGCCACGGGGTCGGCCTGGTCAGCGAGGTCGGGGACCCCGGGCTCAGCTGCGCGGGCGCTCGGGATCCTCGGTGGCCTTCGCCGCGGCGTCCTCGTGCCGATGGGGCCACAGGTGATGCTCGCCCTCGAGTTCGTGGTGGTTGATGTGCTCTGGGCCCTCGAACGGGTGCACGTCGGGATGCGGGACCGTGTGGTACTCGTGCAGCTCCGCCTCGGACGGCAGCATCTCGGCGACATCATCAGCATCCGTCGCGTGCAGCATGAGGCGTCCGGCCCACAGGCCCAGCACGGCGATCGCCGACAGGCTGGCCACCCAGCCCCACGGGTCGGGGAACGTCGTGAACTTGAAGGCGACGAATCCCACGACCGCCGCCGCCGGGAGCGTGAAGACCCACGCGACCAGCATCTCACCGATCTTGCGGAAGTTGAGGCCAGCGCCTGAGGCCGCACCTCCACCCATGACGGAGGCAGCGGCGGCCTGGGTGGTCGAGATCGGGATCCCCGCGGCGGTGGCCCCGAAGATCGCCGTCATGGAGCCGATGTTCGCCGCGACGCCCGAGTTGGCGTTCAGCCGAGTGATCCGCAGGCCCATCGTCTCGATGATCCGCCAGCCGCCCCACACCGTTCCCAGCGCGATCATCGAATAGGCCGCGATCTCCACCCAGAGCGGGATCGAGTCGTCCACACCCAGGTACCCACCAGCAACGAGCGCGAACGCGATGATGCCCATGGTCTTCTGGGCGTCGTTGGCTCCGTGGCCGAACGAGACGGCGGCCGCCGAGCCGATCTGCAGCCACTTGAACGGCTTCGCGTCGTCAGGCCAACTGGTGACCCGCTGCAGCAGGCCCACCACGAACATGGCCAGGAACGCCACTGTGAAGGCCACCATCGGCGAGAGCAGGATCGCCAGGGCGGTCTTCTCGACCGTGCTCCACTTGATAACGTCGCTTCCGCCGGCGGACAGACCGGCCCCGATGAGGCCACCGATCAGGGCGTGGCTCGAGGAGGAGGGCATGCCGATCGACCACGTGAAGTAGTTCCAGAAGATCGCACCGAGCAACGCTCCGAAGGCGACTCCCAGGCCAACCGGTACACCTCCTGATTGGGTGCCGAGCTCCTCGACCTGGACCGCCTTGGCCACCGTGTTGGCCACGGCTGTCCCCACGATGAACAGGGCCGAGAAGTTGAAGAATGCGGACATGTAGACCGCGTGCTTGGGCGTCATCGCCCGGGTGGCGACGACCGTCGACGTGGCGTTGGCCGCGTCGTGGAATCCGTTCGTGAAGTCGAACAGCAGGGCCAGCAGGACGACGCCGACCACCGCGAACAGGACCATGTCCATGACGGACCCCTCAGCTACGAGATTCAGGCGCGAGCCTGCTGCGCACAGGCTAGGACCCGTGTTCGCCGCGGATTCACCCGGAGGTGGCCCACCGCCTCGGCGCCGGCAGGCTGTTCATCCTGCGTTCACCTGAAGATTCCCTGATATTGGTCCGGCCCTCACGCGAGCTTGGCGACCGCGTGGATGACCAGGCCCGCCAGCGCACCCACGACCGTCCCGTTGATCCGGATGAACTGCAGGTCGCGACCCACGGCCAGCTCGATCCGGGTCGCCGTCTGCGGGCCGTCCCACCGCGCGACCGTGTCCGTGATCACGCTGGTGAGCTCGACCTTGTAGTCAGCGACGAGTCCGGCCACCGTGTCGGTGATCCAGCCATCAATGCGCGTCTGGAGCTCGGAGTCGGTGGCCAGGCTCTGGCCCAGCTGCACGAGCGCCCCCGTAGCCCGCGTGCGCAGCTCGCTTTCGGGGTCGTCAGCGGCCTCGAGCAGCACGCGCTGGGCGGTCTCCCAGATCCTGTTGACCGAGTTCTGCACGTCGGGGTGGTTGTACATGTCGACCTTGGCGCGCTCGACCCGCTCACGGGTGCCGGGGTTCGTGCGCAGGTCGTCGGCGAACTGCACGAGCATCCGGTCGATCGCCAGCCGCACCTCGTGATCGGGGTCGTCGCGCACAGCCGCCAGGAACCGGACGAGCTCGAGATGGATCTTGTCCCCGACGACACCGTCGACGAACCGCGGCGTCCAGGTCGGGGCCTGGTTCGTGACCAGGGCGATGATCGGGCCGCGGTTTGTCACGACCCACGCGTACATCCGGTCGGCCAGGACGTCGACGATGCCCGTGTGCGCGCCGTCGGCGACGACCTGGCCGAGCAGGTGGCCGAGGGCCGGGGAGACCTCGGTGCGCTCGACGCGCTCGGAGATGACCCGTTCGATCATCGTGCGCATCTGCTCGTCGTCGAGGACGGCGATCAGGCCGCGGACGGCCCGCCCCATCTCGCCGGACACCCGAGCCGCGTGATCGGGATCGGCCAGCCACTCGCCGCCGCGCCGCGTCACCTGCGCTCCCGTGACCTTCTCACGCACGACGTCGTCGGTGAGGAAGTGCGTCCCTACGAACTCACCGAGCGTGGCCCCCATCTGGTCCTTGCGCGTGGGGATGATCGCCGTGTGCGGGATCGGCAGCCCGAGCGGGTGGCGGAACAGCGCCGTCACGGCGAACCAGTCGGCCAGTGCGCCGACCATGGCCGCTTCTGATCCGGCCTGCACGTATCCGATCCAGCCGTCGGGGTTCGATCCGTAGGCCATGAGCGTCACGCCGAAGACGGCCGCGGCCAACAGGAACAGTCCGGTGGCCACGGCCTTCATCCGGCGCAGTCCCGAGCGGCGGGCCTCGTCCGAACCGCCGAACGGGTTGTCGGGCGTGGACTGTGGCGCGTCGGCGGTCGCGGTTGCCGTGCTCATGGCACCTCCGGGTGGGCTCGGCTTGCGAGTCTAGACGCGCGGGCCGATCCCCGCGGGCGGCCTCATCCGAGTGCAGCCGGAACGGGTCGTCGGCGTCGCCTCAGCGTCACCCGTGCAGGTTGACGACCCACTAGCGTCGACAACCCGCACG
>JAQBEX010000080.1:0-49500 GCA_032123675.1 Actinomycetes bacterium | reverse complement strand
GGGGGTGCTGGGGATCCAGCGGCCCACCTGCCGGCGGACGGTCAGCAGCTGCGTCGGGCACCGGCGAGATCACGGGCCGAATCGTCGCACGTCCACCGCGGGTGTGCCCCATTCGCGCCGCAACGCAGACCGCTGAAGGGCCCCCGGGACCCCAGAAGGGACCTTCGGGCCGCGCCTTCGAAGTTACCCGCGCGTAGCATTGCGGCACGAGGCAGCGAGCGCGCTCGAAGCCACACCACCCTTGTCCTTCTGGAGGCGTTTCCTGTGAGTTCCCTGCTGATGACGGGCTTCCCCGGGTTCCTCGCGTCGGCCCTGGTGCCGAGGATCCTGGCCCGCCGCGAAGGCGTCGACGCCATCTGCCTGGTCCAGTCCCACCACATGCCGCTGGCGGTGCAGCGGGTCACCGAGATCGAGGCGGCGCACCCGGACACCGCGGGTCGGATCTCGCTGGTCACTGGCGACATCACAGCCCCCGGGCTCGGGGTGGACGCATCGCAGCGCGCGCGCCTGGAGGACGTGCAGGAGGTCTGGCACCTCGCTGCTGTCTACGACCTGGCCGTGCCCGAGGAGATCGCCCGGCGGGTCAACGTGCAGGGCACCGCGAACGTCATCGAGTTCGCCCGGAGCCGCAAGGAGTTCACGCGCCTGCAGTACGTGAGCACGTGCTACGTGAGCGGCGACTACGACGGGGAGTTCCCCGAGGACGAGATCGACCTCGGCCAGGGATTCCTCAACCACTACGAGTCCACGAAGTTCGAAGCTGAGATCCTGGTCCGCCGCGCGATCCGGGCGGGCCTGCAGGCAACGATCTATCGGCCCGGCATCGTCGTCGGCGATTCGGTCACGGGCGAGACGCAGAAGTACGACGGCCCGTACTTCTACGCCACCTACATCCAGCGGCTGCCCGGCGTTGCGCTGATCCCGGGGGTCGGCGACTTCGACGTCGTCCGGGCCGGACTGGTGCCCCGTGACTACGTGATCTCGGCCATGGATGAGCTCTCGGTGATGGACCGCTCACGCGGGCGCACATACGCGCTGACCGACCCGAACCCGCCGACCACTGGAGAGGTTGTCGAGATCCTCTCCGCGTACCTCGGCCGGCGGCCGGTCAAGATCCCGCTGCCGTTGGGCCTGACCCGCGCGGTCGTCGGCCACGTTCCGGGCATGGAGAAGTTGCTCGGGCTACCCGCCGAGGCCCTGGACTACCTGGCATCCCAGACGACCTACTCCACGACGAACGCAGTTGCCGACCTGGAGGGCACAGGGGTGCAGTGCCCACCGTTCGCCAGCTACGCGGACCGCCTGTTGGACTACTGGGCCACGCACCCGGAGCACTCGTCGCAGGCCATGACCTGAGCCGTCATCTGACCATCCACCCCACGCCACCCCTTGGAGCACACCGTGAGCACCAACAAGCCCGCCCTGATCATCAATGTCAGCCTGGCCGGATCCGACCGGGACTACGACAAGCACGTCACCCTTCTCGACACCGACTTCCACCTGCGCCGGATCGGCACGAACGGCGACGTGGCCGCAGCCGAGGAGCTCGTCCGCGAGTGGGCTGACGAGGCCGACGTCATCGCGGTGACGGGGATCAGGGAGGCCCGAGTAGCCGGGCTCTACGACGGCGACCTCGAGGCCGTGCACCGGGTCAAGCAGGCCACCCGGCTGGTTCCGGTCACTGATGGCCACGGCCTGCGTGACGTTCTCCAGGAGTGGGCCATCCGGCACGTGCAGAGCGAGATGCCCGGTTACTACACGAACGCCCGGGTCGTCGTCCTCGGTGGGATGAACCATGCGCGCACGATCCGCATCCTGCAGGAGTACACGCAGAACTTCGAGTTCGCGGACCCGCTGCTTCGAATGGACATGCTCAACCGGCTGGACGCCAACCCGCTGCTCGACCTGGCAGCGAATGTCGGCATGTGGCCGGTCCGGCGGCTGCCGGGGCCGGTCCGGTCGCAGATCAAGGCACCCGGGCACCGCGTGAGCAACTCCTTGGCCCGCCGGGCCCTGGCCGATGCGCACGTCGTCGTGGGCACCTACGAGGAGCTCGAGGCATTCGGCGTCGGGGACCTGCGCGGCAAGTCCGTGGTCACCTCCTCGATCTCCGACGAGCGCCTCGCGGAGATCGCCAGCCACGACGTGGACATGGTGCTGGACTCCACGCCCCAGCCGTTCGACTTCACGATCACCGCGGCGGTGCTCGAGGCGATGATGCTCGCCGCGTCATCGAGCTCGATGGGACGCCTGACGAACGACGATCTGCTTGACATGATCGTCTCGGCGGGTCTGGAGCCACGTCTGCTGTACCCGAACGGGTTCCGCCGGCGGAGCCGGTTCGCGTTCGTGATCCACCCGCTGTCCCAGAGCTTCCTGACCAACGTCGAGCCCCTACGCACCATCGAGAAGGTGTCACCCTCGATTGTCATGGATGGCGTCGAGAAGGCCATGGCCTACGCCCCGCCGATGAAGTACGGCCGGATCACGGGTGTGACCTCCCCCACAGGTGACGAGGCCGAGGGCTGGTTGATCACCGTGGGCGGCACCCCGAAGGAGCTCCTTGCCCACAGCCCCGAGTTCACCTACTCGCGGCTCTTGGCCGCGGCCGATGAGGCCAAGAAGCTCGGCGCGCAGATCATGGGTCTCGGGGCGTTCACGAAGGTCGTCGGCGACGCCGGTGTCACCGTGGCCAAGCAGGCGTCCCTGCCGATCACGACCGGCAACAGCTACAGCGCGTCAGGTGCCCTGTGGGCCGCTCATGAGGCACTCGAGCGCCTGGGCCTGGCAGAGTTCGATGACGACGGCCGGATCACTGGCAAGGCGATGGTGGTCGGGGCCACCGGGGCGATCGGCTCGGTCTGTTCCCGTCTGCTGGCGCTGGCCAGCGACGATCTGTACCTGATCTCGCCGGAGACCGCGAAGCTGCTGGCCCTCAAGGCCGATATCGAGCGGGAGAACCCGCGCGCGGTGATCCACGTGGCCGCGACCCCGGACGAGGCGCTGTCGGACATGGACATGATCGTGACGGCGACGTCGGGAGCCGGCAAGCGAGTCCTGGACATCATGGACGTCAAGCCCGGCTGCGTGATCACGGATGTCGCCCGCCCACTGGACCTCTCGGCCGAGGACGTGGCCAAGCGCCCAGACGTGCTGGTCATTGAATCCGGTGAGATCGAGCTGCCCGGAGACGTGCGCATGCGCGACATCGGACTGCCTCATGGCGTGGCCTACGCCTGCCTCGCCGAGACGATCGCCCTTGCTCTCGAGGGCCGGTACGAGACCTTCACGATCGGGCGCAACATCGAGTGGGAGAAGGTCAAGGAGATCTACCAGATCGGCCTCAAGCACGGGATGAAGCTCGCAGCGATCTCCGGCGTGAACGGCGTCTACTCCGACGAGGACCTGGCCCGCATCCGCGAGCTGGCGCTGGAGCGACGCGCCGAGATGTCCGGCGCCGCCCGGACGTAGCGCCGGCACGACCTCCGAACGGTCGCCGACCCGATGGTGCGCTCGCACGTGCCCGGGTTTGGCCTGATCATGGTGTGCAGGCCACCCGCGGACAGGGAGACGACCATGGACCAGGACGAGTTGCGCGGGCTTGTGGGCGTCTATCACGCCGATGGCGGACCGATCGGCGAGGCCCGGTATGTGCTGGGAAGGATCCTGGGCACGGCGCACTGTGGCCTGTGCGACATCACCCACTCCCCAGTTCGGCGCAAGCCTGCGTGGGACCGGATGGTCGCTCACGTGGGCGTCCAGTTCGACCTCCTGCACCTCAACGAGATGCCTGCGGATGTGGCGGCCGCGACCGCGACACACGGTTCGCCCGCTGTGCTGGCCCGGCTGCGCGACGGGAGCCTGCACCTGGCCCTTGACGCTGCCGCCCTGGACGCGGCTCGTGGGTCGGTCGAGGTCTTCGCTGCTGCGTTGCGCCAGGCTCTTGCCGCCAACGGCTGGCTGTCTGGGCGCGCCCCGGCCGAGGCCCCGGCTGGCTCCCGGGCGGCGGTCATCGATCCCCCGGGGATCGCGTGATCGGGGATCCTGCGTGACCGGGGAGATCACCGTCTACACCACCACGTGGTGTCCGTACTGCCTCGTGCTCAAGCGGTCGCTCGGCCGGGCCGGGATCGCCTTCACAGAGGTGGATATCGACGAACACCCCGATGCTGCGCGGCTCGTGGCGAGCCTGAACGGCGGCAACGAGACGGTACCCACGGTGGTCCTGCCCGACGGGTCGGCGCTGACCAACCCGTCCGTCCGCGAGATCCAGGCTGCACTGGTCGGCTGAAGCCTCTGGCCAGCAGCCGTGAGCGCTGGGAGTACACGTGCCGAATCGCGGGCCGATCTCCCTCCGGATCCCCGGCACAGGGCGTAACCTGCGGTGCATGAACGCGATCGTGGGCGATGAGGCTGCGGACTTCCGGACCGCACTGACGTCGTTGCGCGAGCTCCGGCTCCGCCCCGAGATCCTGCTGGAGGAGGCTCCTGCCCCGCAGCGCCTCGCTCCGTTCGCGATCGCCCTGACCGCCGAGGTCGTGATCGACGACGAGGACCTTGCCAATGGGCGGCTGGTCGTGCTGCACGACCCTGAGGGTCAGGAGTCGTGGGGTGGGACGTTCCGGGTCGTCGCATTCATCAAGGCCACCCTGGAGACGGAGATGGCCGCCGACCAACTCCTGGCCGAGGTGGGCTGGTCCTGGCTCATTGAAGCCCTGGACTCCCACGCAGCCGGCTACTCCGAGATCTCCGGAACCGTGACCCGGGTGACCTCGGAGTCCTTCGGCGGGCTGTCGGAGCGACCGCTCGAGGGCCAGATCGAGGTCCGCGCCTCCTGGACCCCCCGTGATGCTGAGCTGGCCCCGCACGCACATGCGTGGGCCGAGGTGCTCGGGCAGGCCGCGGGCCTCATGCCGTTGCCGGCGGGTGTTGCTCAACTGCCCCGCCCCCGACGCTGACCTGCCGACCCGGGGGGCCGGGTCAGACACACCCGATCGAGCGACGTGCTCAAGGCTGCGCGAGTGTGCGCCGGGGATCGCGCGGGTAGGTGGCCATCTGATGGCGTGGTGACGGCGCGGCGCGCCAGCACCGGGCAGGGCGCTGCCGCACGGGTACGGTGGCACGGTGCCCCAGACCCCTGAGCCCGCCGAGGCAGCCGCCGACGATGCCGCACCTGCCCCGGTCCTGCCGTCCCTCGAACTGCGTGACGGGCTTCCAGACGTCATCGAGACCGCCGAGGCGCTGGAGGCGTACGTGCGTGCGCTCGAGGCCGGTTCCGGGCCGATCGCCATCGACACCGAGCGGGCGTCCGGATACCGCTACGGGCAGAGCGCCTACCTGATCCAGATCCGTCGAGAGGGCGCAGGCACCGCCCTGATCGACCCACAGGCGATCCCTGGGCTCCCCGGCCTGGCCACGGCCCTATCAGGCCCGGAGTGGATCCTGCATGCCGCCAGCCAGGACCTCCCCTGCCTCGCCGAGCTCGACCTGGCTCCGGTGTCCCTGTTCGACACCGAACTCGCTGGCCGGCTGCTGGGCATGCCGCGCGTCGGCCTGGGCCCGATGGTGGCCGACGTCCTGGGCTTGAGCCTGGCCAAGGGCCACGGCGCCGCGGACTGGTCGCGCCGGCCCCTGCCCCAGGACTGGCTGGAGTACGCGGCCCTCGACGTCGAGGTGCTCATCGAGCTTCGTGAGGAGCTCCACGCCCGGCTGGTCGAGGCCGACAAGCTCGGATGGGCCGAGCAGGAGTTCGCGGCCGTCCGGGATGCGCCCCCGCCCCCGCCCCGGATCGATCCCTGGCGGCGTACCTCGGGGATCCACAAGATCCGCTCACGTCGTGGGCTGGCGATCGTGGAGCAGCTGTGGCTGGCTCGCGATCTGGTCGCCAGGGAGGCAGATACGGCCCCCGGTCGGCTGCTGCCCGATTCGTCGATCGCCGCGGCGGGGCGCGCCCAGCCCCGGGACTTCGCCGCCATGCGTGCGCTCAAGGACTTCCACGGCCGTGGTGTCTCGCGCTACCAGCGGGCCTGGGGCCGCGCACTTCAGGCCGCCTGGGCCGTCAACGAGGCGGACCTGCCCCCGGTGGCCAACCGCAGCGACGGCCCGCCGCCGCCCAGGTCGTGGCAGCAGCGCAATCCGGAAGCGGCCGCGCGGCTTGACCGTGCCCGGTCGGGGCTGGGCGAGCTGGCCGAGAAGCTGGGTCTGCCTCTGGAGAACCTGCTCACCCCGGACCTGGTCAGACGGCTCATGTGGGAGCCTCCATCGACCGACGGGGACGGCTCGACCGCGGCCGTCGCCGAGTTCCTCACGGTCAGCGGGGCGCGCCCCTGGCAGGTCGAGCTCACGACCGAGCTGCTCGCCGACGCGCTCGTGGAGCGCCCCACAGCCGAGGTCCAGGGCCCGTCCGCTGGTGCGAACGCCTAGGTCCGGACCGTCGGGGAGCCCCGCGCCCGATCGATCCCCGTCGGGGCAGGCGTGCCATCCTCCGTCGAGGTCAGTCCGGCGCGTCGAGCAGTTGCCGGGCAGCGCTCACGACTCCCTGCACGGTCAGGCCGATCCGATCCAGGATCGCCGGTCGGCTCGCGTGGTCGAGGAACTCCTGGGGGATGCCCAGCCGTTCGATGCGCACCGTGGAGCCAACGCCGGGCACGGCCGCCATGAGGCTGGATCCGAACCCACCAGCCAGTCCGTTGTCCTCGATGGTCACCACCCGCCCGATCTCGGTCGCGAGCTCGACCAGGCCGGCGGGAACCGGGGTGATCCACAACGGCGCGGCCACCGCCACGCCGATCCCGTCGGCAGCCAGCTTGGCCGCCGCCTCCTTGGCGACGCCGGCCATGCTGCCGAGCCCCACCAGCAGGATCTGGGGATCGGGGTCTGCGTGCAGCAGGTCCACGCCGTTGCTGCGGGCAACTGCCGGCAGCGGCTCGGCGAGACGTCCCTTCGGGAACCTGACGGCTGTGGGGCCGTCGGGGACATCCACCGCCTCGCGCAGTGCCTGGCGCAGCGTTGCCTCATCCCTGGGCACCGCGACCTGGATGCCGGGCACGAGGTTGAGCATGGAGAGGTCCCACATGCCGTTGTGCGACGCGCCGTCATCACCGGTGACCCCGGCGCGGTCCAGGACGACAGTCACGCCGGCCCGGTGCAGGGCGACGTCCATCAGCATCTGGTCGAAGGCCCGGTTCAGGAAGGTCGCGTACACCGCCACGACGGGGTGCAGCCCGGCGAAGGCCATGCCTGCCGCGGAGGTCAACGCATGCTGCTCGGCGATCCCGACATCGTAGGTGCGATCGGGAAACTCCTCGGCGAACCGGTCCAGTCCCGTGGGGCAGAGCATCGCGGCCGTGATGGCCACGACATCAGGACGCTCATGACCGATCGTCACCAGCTCGTCGGCGAACGCTGCTGTCCAGGTGGGGCCGGCGTTGCCCACGGGGATGCCGGTCTCGGGGTCGATCACGCCAACGCCGTGGAAGCGGTCGGCCTCGTCGTTCTCCGCGGGGGCATACCCGCGGCCCTTCTGGGTGATCACATGCACGATGACCGGTCCGTCGTAGCCGCGCGCCGCTCGCAGGAGGGACTCCACAGACTCGACGTCGTGGCCGTCCACGGGGCCGAGGTACTTCAGTCCGAGATCCTCGAACATCCCCTGCGGGGCGACGATCTCCTTGATGCCGCGCTTCATCCCGTGCAGCGCCTCGAACAGCGGTGGTCCCAGAACCGGGGTCCGGCCGAGCACGTCCTTGCCGAAGTCGAGGAACCGCTCGTAGCCACGTGTGGTGCGCAGCGTGTCGAGGTGCCGCGCCAGCCCACCGATGGTGGGCGCGTAGGAGCGCTCGTTGTCGTTCACGACGATGATGACCTGGCGGTCGGATCCGGCGATGTTGTTCAACGCCTCCCACGACATCCCGCCGGTCAGGGAGCCGTCGCCGACCACCGCGACCACGTGCCGCTGCCCCAGCGTCCCGGCCTGCTCGAACGCCTTGGCGATGCCGTCGGCGTAGGACAGCGCGGTGGACGCGTGCGAGTTCTCGATGATGTCGTGCACGCTCTCGGACCGCGATGGGTACCCGGAGAGCCCGCCCTCCTGCCGGAGCTGGTCGGAGTCGTCACGTCGCCCGGTCAGGATCTTGTGCACGTACGCCTGGTGGCCGGTGTCCCAGAGCAGGACGTCATCCGGGGAGTGGAACACCCGGTGCAGGGCCATCGTGAGCTCCACCACCCCGAGGTTCGGTCCGAGGTGGCCGCCGGTGCGGCTGACCTGCTCCACCAGGAAGTCGCGGATCTCGCCGGCCAGTTCGTCGAGCTCCGACGGACTCAGGGCGCGCAGATCCGCGGGTGAGTCAATGCCCTCCAGCACGCCCACGGCATGCGCCTCCTCACTCGAGCGGTCGTCGGCCCAGTCTAGGAGGGTTCTGGGCCCGGCACACTCCGCGGCGCCACCTAGTCTTGCCACGTGACCACTCCACCCGGTTGGCCGCGGTCCGTGCCCGATCCGGAATCGCCTGAGTTCCCCGACCGCGTGGTCGGCTGGATGCTCGACCTCTGTCCCCCGGACTACCGCGGCCACCCCGTCCTGCGACGGTACCCGGTGGTCCTCGCCCGCCTGGCGCACCTGCACGCCGACGCCTCCCTGACGGCAGCCCGGGCGGCCTATGCCGGGGCGCGTCGCGATCTCGCGGGCCGGGTACCGCCCGAGGCCATCGAGGCCACGCTGGTGGCCCTGAGCAAGGAGGGGGCACGCCTGGCGTCCCAGGTGCGTGAGGTCGGGCTTGTGGAGGAGGCCCTGCAGGGACGGCGCTGGCGGCCCACGCTCTAGCCGGACCGGGGCAGCCCGCGCTCCAGCCGGACCGGGTGCGGTGCGGCCATGCGGATCGCCGCGCACCGCGCGACACTGGGACCATGACTGAGCAGCAGCCCCACGAGGTGATCGGGCGCTGGGGAAGCGTCGAGATCCGTCGGTATCCGGAGCACACGATCGCCGAGGTGCTCGTCGACGGGGAGTTCGACGACGCCGGGAACCGCGGCTTCCGGCCCCTCTTCGGCTACATCCAGGGCCAGATCTCGATGACCGCCCCGGTCGTGCAGACGCCCAGTTCCGAGGGCACCGCGGTGTCCTTCGTCATGCCCGAGGGACGCACCCGCGACACGCTGCCCGAGCCGGCCGACCCACAGGTGCACCTCCGGGAGGTCGTCGAGCGGACCTCGGCGGCGCTGAGGTTCTCCGGGAGGGGCAACGCCGCGGACCTCAAGAGCCGGGGCAAGCAACTGCTCGACGCGCTCGCCAACTCCCCATGGCAGCCGGTCGGACCCGTCCGGCTGGCCCGCTTCAACGCACCGTTCGTCCCGCCCTTCCTGCGGCACAACGAGGTCGTGGTCGACGTGGTCGAGCGGCCCCGGCCGGATCAGCCCAGGGCCACGAACACCTCGTAGACCATGAACGCCGGCCAGACGAACCCCTGCAGCACGGCAAGGACGTACTCCCAGAAGCCGTCCGCCTGCTGCCAGAAGAAGACCCATGCGCCGAACATGCCCAGCCCGTAGATGGCTCCCCCACCGGCTGCAGCGCCACTGGTATCACTCATGGTGCACCTCCCACCATTGAGTCTGCACCCATTGAGCGACCGTGGCGCGGTCGGTGGTCAGACCAGTGAGCGCAGCACGTACTGCAGGATCCCGCCGTTGCGGTAGTAGTCGGCCTCCCCGGGGGTGTCGATGCGCAGGACGGCGTCGAACTGCACGGCGGACCCGTCTGCTGCTTCGGCACGGACCAGGACCGTGCGTGGTGTCGTACCTGCGTTGAGCGCCGTGACCCCGCTGATCGAGTACGCCTCGGTGCCCTCCAGGCCGAGCGAGGCGGCGTCCTGGCCCTCGGGGTACT
Organism: Actinomycetes bacterium; assembly: GCA_032123675.1. Lineage (GTDB taxonomy): Bacteria > Actinomycetota > Actinomycetes > S36-B12 > CAIYMF01 > Prado023. The sequence goes on along the minus strand of JAQBEX010000080.1, from coordinate 39,617 downwards.
GCAGCGGCAGCACACCCATCCCGATCAGGTTGGAGCGATGGATCCGCTCGTACGACTCGGCAATGACTGCACGCACACCCAGCAGCGCCGTGCCCTTGGCCGCCCAGTCCCGCGACGAACCCGAGCCGTACTCCTTGCCTGCCAGCACGACCAGGGGGAGCCCGGCCGCCGCATACGACTGGGCTGCGTCGTAGATCGCCACCTGGGGCGCATCCGGCACCGTGAAGTCGCGGGTGAAGCCGCCCTCCACGCCGTCGAGCAACTGGTTGCGCAGCCGGATATTGGCGAACGTGCCGCGGATCATGACCTCGTGGTTCCCGCGTCTAGAGCCGTAGGAGTTGAAGTCCTTGCGCGCCACGCCGTTGTCCGCCAGATAGCGCCCTGCGGGGCTGTCGGCCTTGATGGACCCGGCCGGGCTGATGTGGTCGGTGGTCACGGAGTCGCCGAGCTTGGCCAGCACCCGGGCACCGACGACGTCGGTCACCGGCTCCGGCTGTGCACCCATGCCGTCGAAGTACGGTGGCTTGCGCACGTAGGTGGAGTCCGTGGCCCACGCGAAGGTGTCACCGTCCGGGGTCGGCAGCGACTGCCACGCCGCATCCCCGGCGAAGACGTCGGCGTACCGGGAGGCGAACATGTCCGCGTCGATGCACGCATCCACGGTGGACTGCACCTCAGCAGCAGAGGGCCAGATGTCACTGAGGTAGACCGGTGCGCCATCAGGGTCGGTGCCCAGGGACTCGGTGGTGATGTCGACGTCCATCGAGCCGGCGATCGCGTAGGCGACGACCAGCGGCGGGGAGGCGAGGTAGTTCATCTTGACGTCCGGGTTGATCCGGCCCTCGAAGTTGCGGTTGCCGGACAGGACCGAGACGACGGCGAGGTCGGACTCGTTCACGGCGGCGCTCACCGCCTCGGGCAGCGGGCCGGAGTTGCCGATGCACGTCGTGCACCCGTAGCCCACAAGGTCGAAGCCCATCTTCTCCAAGTACGGGGTGAGCCCGGCCTTGTCGTAGTAGTCCGTGACGACCTTGGAGCCAGGGGCCAGCGTGGTCTTGACCCACGGCTTGACGCTCAGCCCACGCTCCACGGCCTTCTTCGCCAGGAGTGCGGCGCCGATCATGACCGAGGGGTTCGACGTGTTCGTGCAGGAGGTGATCGCCGCGATGACCACAGCGCCGTGGTCGATCTCGCACTCGGTGCCGTCCTCGAGAACGACGGTCGTCGGAGCCGTGGGACGCCCGACCGGGGTGTCCGACTCGACCGCGGCGGGCGCCGCGTAGTCGTTCAGGGCAGTCCGGAATGACGTGTGGGCATCTGCGAGCGAGACCCGGTCCTGCGGGCGCTTCGGGCCCGCGAGGGACGGCACGACCGTCGAGAGGTCCAACTCGATGACGCTGGTGTAGCGCGCCTCGACGGATGGGTCGTGCCACAGGCCCTGCTCCTTGGAGTAGGCCTCCACGAGTGCCACCTGCTCCTGCGTGCGACCGGTCAGGCGCAGGTACCGCAGCGTCTCCTCGTCGACGGGGAAGATGGCAGCGGTGGAGCCGTACTCGGGGCTCATGTTGCCGATGGTGGCGCGGTTGGCCAATGGGACCCCGGCCACGGCCTCGCCGAAGAACTCCACGAACTTGCCCACGACGCCGTGCTCGCGCAGGATCTCGGTGATGGTCAGGACCATGTCGGTGGCGGTCGTTCCCTGCGGGAGCTCGCCGGTGAGCTTGAAGCCGACGACCTGTGGGATGAGCATGCTCACCGGCTGCCCGAGCATCGCCGCCTCGGCCTCGATGCCGCCGACGCCCCAGCCGAGCACGCCCAGCCCGTTGACCATCGTGGTGTGCGAGTCGGTCCCGACGCACGTGTCCGGGTAGGCCTGTCCGTTGCGGACCATGACGACGCGCGCGAGCGCCTCGATGTTCACCTGGTGGACGATGCCGGTGCTCGGCGGGACGACCTTGAACTCGTCGAAGGCCGACTGGCCCCAGCGCAGGAACTGGTAGCGCTCACGGTTGCGCTCGTACTCGAGCTCCACGTTGCGGGTCGCGGCGTCATGCGTGCCGAAGAAGTCAGCGATGACGGAGTGGTCGATGACCAGCTCCGCAGGAGCGAGCGGGTTGATCTTCCCCGGGTCGCCACCGAGATCCTTCATCGCCTCGCGCATCGTGGCCAGGTCGACGACACAGGGCACGCCCGTGAAGTCCTGCATGATCACCCGCGAGGGGGTGAACTGGATCTCCTGGGTCGGCTCGACCGTCGGATCCCACTCCCCCAGGGCGCGGATCTGGGCCTGCGTGACGTTCGTGCCGTCCTCGGTGCGCAGGAGGTTCTCCAGCAGTACCTTGTGCGTGAAGGGCAGCGACTGGGCACCGGGAACCGCCCCGATGCGGAAGATCTCGTGCTCGGTCCCGCCGACCTCGAACGTGCCGCGCGCTCCCAGACTGTCCCTGCTGCCCATGTGTGACTCCTCCTCGATGACCGGTCAGAAGGCTACCGCGGCGCCCGAGCCCGCGTCCGACCGCATTTATCTTGATGTCAAGATATCACCGCGGGGCAAGCATGGCCACACATTCCACGTGCTGGGTCGTCGGGAACAGGTCCAGGCCTGCGAGCCGGACCAGGTCCATGCCGTGCGCGGCGAACGTGGCCACATCCCTGGCCAGTGCCACCGGGTCACACGCCACGTATGCCACCGCCCGCGGACTGGCCTGCGCGATCGCAGCCACGACCGCCGCCCTCGCCCCGGTCCGGGGCGGATCGAGGACGACCAGGTCAGCGCCGGCCAGGGCGCCGGGGTGTTCGACCCAGCGGTCGACGCCGGCCCGGACGATCGTCGCGGCCTGCTCCCCTGCGTTCTGCCGGGCCAGGTCGCAGGCTCGTCGGTCGCCCTCCACGAGGGTCACGTCGAGCCCTCCGGCCACGCCACCGGCCAGGCTCAGCCCGAACAGGCCAACGCCCGCGTAGAGATCCACCAGTCGTTCGCCGGGTCGCGGCTCGAGCATGCTGCGAACCTGCTCGACCAGGGCGTCCGCAGCGCCGGGATGCACCTGCCAGAAGCCATCAGCGGCCACCGACCACTCCCGTCCCGCTGCTCGCTCGATGATCGGTGCCAGCGGGGCGCCCCCCTCCACGAAGGCCAGCGGCTCACCCACCGAGGGCGCCACGAAGCCAACCCGGGCTGCCGGCCACGTGCGGCCGAAGAGATCAGCGCGCTCGAGCCGGGGATCCAGCTGGAGGCACTGGCCCGCGGCCACCACCCGGTGCGATCGGTGCCCGAGGAAGCCGACCCGGCCGGAGGGATCCACCGACAGGGTGCCCCGGGTCCGCCATCCCAGACCCTCGGGGTCCTCGGCGGCCGTGCCCGGCCGATCCCGTGGGCCGGCAACGGGCCGAACCTCGAAGGACGAGCCGAGCTGCACCCCTGCGAATCGGGACATGGCCTCGCGGACGACGTCCGCCTTGAGTCCGCGGGCGGCGTCGGGGGTCGTGTGCTGCCAGTCGCACCCACCGCACAGCGCGGCCACCGGGCAGGGTGGCACCCGGCGGGCGGGGCTGGCGGTGAGCACCTCGACGGCGTCCGCGCGGACGAACCGGCCCTTGCGACCGATCTGGGTCACCCGCGCACGGACCGTCTCACCGGGCAGGGCATGCCGGACGAACACCACCTGCCCCTCATGGCGCGCGACGCAGTGCCCCCCGTGGGCCACCGGACCCACCTGCAGGTCCAGCAGGTCCCCGACGGCCACCTGACCACTCACCGCTGCTCCGATGGCCCGGCTCCCATCTCGCCGGCAACGAACGCCTCGGCCGTCTCGGCGTCGGGCACCCCGCGGCGCAGGGCACCGGGTGCCTGCCCCTCGGGCTCGTCAGCGATCCGCTCGCTGGACAGCAGCTGCCACGGCACGCTGACCACCATCACACCGGGCGTGAACAGCAACCGGCTCTTGAGCCGCAGCGCGCTCTGGTTGTGCAGCAGCTGCTCCCACCAGTGGCCGACCACGTACTCCGGGACATACACACACACCAGGTCTCGCGGCGAGGCGCGGTTCAACCCGCGGACGTACTCCACGACGGGGCGGGTGATCTCACGGTAGGGCGAGTCGAGCACCTTGAGCGACACAGGGATCCGGCGTCGCTCCCACTCCGCGATCAGGTTCTCCACCGAATCCTCATCCACATGCACGGTCACCGCCTCGAGCACCGTCGGGCGGGTCGCCCGGGCATAGGCCAGGGCTCGCAGCGTCGGCTTGTGGATCCGCGAGACGAGCACGATCGCGTGCACCCGGCTCGGCAGGCTGACCGACTCATCGTCACCGGCAACCAGTTCGATGGAGATCCGCTCGTAGTGCTTGTGGATCGACTCCATGATCAGGTACATCACTGGCATCGCCACGACCACGATCCATGCGCCGTGGGAGAACTTGGTGGTCACCACGATCACCAGGACCGTCGCGGTCATGGCGAATCCGATGCCGTTCACGACGCGCTTGCGCCGCATGCGGGCCCGCTCGCCGGGGTCCCGCTCGAGGGCCAGGTGTCGGTTCCAGTGCCGGATCATGCCCAGTTGGCTCAAGGTGAACGACACGAAGACCCCGACGATGTACAGCTGGATGAGCGCGGACACATTGGCCCGGTAGACGAAGATCAGGCCGGCGGCGAGGGCCGCCAGCGTGATGATCCCGTTGCTGAAGGCGAGCCGGTCGCCACGGGTGTGCAGCTGCCGGGGCAGGTATCCGTCCCGGGCCAGGACCGACCCCAGGAGCGGGAAGCCGTTGAACGCGGTGTTCGCTGCGAGGATGAGGATCAGCACCGTCGCGAGGGCCACCAGGACCGACATGAATGGGGCGCCGGTGAACACCGCTTCGGCGACCTGTGTGATGACCGTCTTCTGCTCCACGCCCTCCGGGATCCCGATCAGCTCCTCCGTGGTGGGCGCGACCTTGACCTTCGTGAGCAGCGCCAGCCATGTGATGCCCGCGAACATCGTCATGGCGATGGCGCCCAGCAGCGCAAGGGTGGTCGCGGCGTTGCGGCTCTTCGGCTTCTGGAATGCGGGCACGCCGTTGCTGATCGCCTCGATCCCGGTCAGGGCCGTCGTGCCCGACGAGAAGGCCCGGGCCACGAGGAACACCACTGCGGCCCCGGTGACGTTGGCGACCGGCTCGATCTCCCAGTCAGCGGACTCGGCCAGCAGCACGTCACCGCGGGCCAGTCGGACCACTGCCCAGATCAGCATCGTGAAGATCGCGATGATGAACGCATAGGTGGGGAACGCGAACGTCGTGCCCGACTCGCGGACCCCGCGCAGGTTCATGAGGGCCAGCAGGAAGGTCAGGCCGATCGCGATCAGGACGGTGTGCTCGCCGATCGCGGGGAATGCCGAGGCGGCGTTGGCCACCGACGCGGAGATCGACACCGCCACGGTCAGCACGTAGTCGACCATCAGCGCGCTCGCGACGAAGACACCCCAGCGTGGGCCCAGGTTGGTCGACACCACCTCGTAGTCGCCGCCGCCGGACGGATAGGCGTGCACGTTCTGCCGGTAGGAGGCCACGACGACGAGGAAGACCAGGATGACCCCGGCCGCCACCCAGGGGGCGTACTGGAACATCGTGTAGCCACCCAGGGACAGAACGAGCAGGATCTCCTGCGTCGCATAGCCGTTCGACGACAGCGCGTCGGAGGCGAAGACCGGCAGCGCGATCCGCTTGGGCAGCAGCGTCTCACCGAGCTGGTTGGTGTGCAGCGCCCGACCGAACAGCAGCCGTTTGGTCGCGTCCGACATGGTTCCCACGTGAGTGAATGCTACGCACAGGGCGCTGCCCCATGGGCCGCGTGTAGCGTTTGCCCCGTGCACATCGTGATCCTCGGTTGCGGCCGGGTCGGTTCGGCGCTCGCCCAGACCCTGGATGGCCAGGGCCACTCCGTGGCGATCATCGACCTGAACCCCGAGTCCTTCCGCAAGCTGGGCCCGGAATTCGGTGGCACCACCATCGTGGGCGTCGGGTTCGACCGCGACACGCTCATGGAGTCCGGGATCGCGCACGCCCAGGCCTTCGCCGCCTGCAGCAGTGGCGACAACACGAACATCATCGCCGCGCGGGTGGCGCGCGAGACGTTCGGCGTGGAGAACGTCGTGGCACGCATCTACGACCCCCGGCGCGCGGAGGTCTACCAACGCCTGGGCATCCCCACGGTGGCGTCGGTGGCGTGGTCGACCGACCAGATGCTGCGGCGCCTCATGCCCAGGGGCGCGCAGGAGGAGTGGACCGATCCCAGCGGCACCATCGCGCTGGCTGAGATGCCGGTCCACCCCGACTGGGTGGGTCGACTGGTGCACGACCTGCAGGACACGACCGGTGCCCGGATCGCCTTCCTGACCCGGTTCGGGATCGCCCTGCTGCCGACACGGGTGACCGTCCTGCAGGACGGTGATGTCATCCACGTGCTGCTCATGCGCGACGACGAGGAACGGGTCGAGGAGATCTTCCAAGCCGCTCCCGAGGAGAACCGATGAGGGTCTGCATCGCCGGGGCCGGCAAGGTCGGGCGGGCCATCGCTCGTGAGCTGCTGAGCAACGGCCACGAGGTCCTCCTTGTCGACAAGGAGAACGAGATCGCCCACGTGGGTGTCGTCGAGGGCGCCTACGTGCTGTGCGCGGACGCCTGCGAGGTCTCGGCGCTCGAGGAGGCCCAGCTGCAGACGTGCCAGGTGGTGGTCGCCGCGACCGGTGACGACAAGGTGAACCTGGTGGTGTCGCTGCTGGCCAAGACGGAGTTCGGCGTCCCGCGCGTGGTGGCCCGGGTGAACCACCCGAAGAACGAGTGGCTGTTCAACGAGGCCTGGGGAGTTGATGTCGCGGTCTCGACGCCGCAGATGCTCTCAGCCCTGGTCGAGGAGGCTGTGACGGTTGGCGACCTGGTCCGGCTCTTCACGTTCCGGCAGAGCAACGCCAACCTCGTCGAGCTGACCCTGGCCCCCGACTCGCAGGTCGTGGGAGTGCGGGTGGGCGATGTGGCCTGGCCGCCGGACTCGGCGCTGGTGGCCATCCTGCGCGGTCGACAGGTGATCGCCCCCAGCGCTGATGATCCGCTGGAGATCGGCGATGAGCTGCTGTTCGTGGCTGCCCCGGATCAGGAGGAGGCAATCCAGGGGCTGCTCTCGCCCTGAGGCCGGGCCCGGTCAGGCTGACTCGGGCTCCACTCCGGGGGCCGCCGTCAGCGCTTCACCCTGCGCCTGAACCTGCCGAAGGGCGGGATGGATGATCTGGTAGCTCAGGTAGGCCGCCAGCAGGAACAGCGGCCAGCCCAGGGCCAGCTTGGCCGCCCCGAGCATGCCCACCGCCCCGGCGAAGTACAGCGGGAGCTGGATGGCCAGGCGCACGCCGAACATGGCGACCCAGATCCAGGACGCGGTGGCGTAGGCGCGGTACAGCCGGGGATCATCGCGCCACCCGGTGGCATCGCCGCGCAGGTATCCGATGACCAGGCCGAGCAGCGGCCACCGCACCAGGCACGAGATCGCGTAGGCAAGCATGTAGCCGACGTTGATCAGGATCCCGATCAGGAAGAAGTTCTCGGCGCGTCCGGTGCGCGTGGCCACCAGGGCCGAGATCGCGACGCCGAAGAACCCGGCTGCCACCTGCTGCATCGGCTCCCGACGCACGATCCGGACCAGGGCGATCACGCCGCCAGCCACAAGTGCGGCGATCAACGCCGGGCGCAGCTGCTGGGAGGTGGCCATGTAGGCCACGACGAAGACCGCCGCGGGGGTACCGGAGTCGATCATCCCCCGCCAGCCGCCGATGGCGTCGTCGAGCATGGCACGGTCCAGCCCGAGATCCTCGGGCTCGGGCCCACCATGATGGGCGCCCGGTGCCACCGCCGGCTCCTCCGAGGACGGTCCGGGTTCGCCGGTCATGACAACCCCGAGGAGTCGCGCAGCTCATACCGGGGGTTGAAGATCGTGGGGTTGGTGTCGTTGCACGTGATGCGGCCCGTGGCGATGAGGGCGCGCCCCGGGGTGATGCCCCGGATCTGGCGTCGGCCCAGCCAGACCAGTCGGACCTGCCCGGACCCGTCGTACAGGTCGGCCTCCACGGCTGGGACGGTGTCCCGGGACCGAAGGGTCACCGACCGCAGAACCCCCGAGACGGTCGACTGCTCGCCGCCCACGCATTGGCCGATGGGCGTCGCCCCGACGACGGTCACGGAGCCCTGCAGCTCCTCAGCCTCCTGCGCGGACTTGCTCTTGCCCATGCTGGCGCCGACCCGTTTCAGGAGGTTCGGCTTCGTCGTGGACATCTGATCAGGGTACCGGCCGTGGCCGGATCGGGGGAACCTCGACCGTGCCACCGATGCTGTGCACCCCTGATCAGCGCGTCTCGGTGATCTCCGGGCCACGCTCGAAGGGGTTCAGGTCCGCGAACCGATCATTGGCCTCCTGGGACTCGGCCGCCTGCTCGCCCACCTCATCGGCGACCTCGTCGGCGTCCGCGGCCCCCTCCTCGATGGGGGGCTCGAAGCCCGCTGGCTGCTCGGGGAGGGTCAGTGGCAGCGGATCACGTGGCGCCATGGCGTCGGCACCACGGGCGACGATCGTCTGGCGCACGAGACGATGCAGATCGTCCGCGGGATCGGGCTCAACTGCCGCACGGCCGAGGAAGACAACGCGCAGGAACCATCGCGGCCCATCGATCCCGACGAATCGCACCGGTTGGGAGACCTGCTTGCCCTCGGCGGTGCGCGCGGGCAGCATCCCGCGCAGCTCGGGCCCGAAGGAGCCGACAGCTTCGGCAACCTGCGCGCCTGCCGTCGCGCCGAGCTCGGCGAGCATCTCGGCCCGAATCTCGTCCCAGAGCCCGTCGGACCGCGGAGCGGCGAACGCCTGGAGCTGGACGGCTGCCTGGTCGCCCACTCCGGTCACCGCTCGGACCTCCTGGGTGGCCGGATCGGCCTCCACCTGGACACCGATCCCGGCCAGGCCGGGAATCTGCAGCGAGCCGAGATCGAGCCTGGGGATGTCCTGATCGGCATCGTCGGCCTCGGACTCGTCGAAGGGACCGTGGACACGGTCGTAGGCCGGGCCAGCCGCGGCCGATGCGTTGCCGTCGGCCTCCGGGTCCGTCGCATCGACGCCGTCGAGGTCCTCGACCATCCCGTCGACCTGCAGGTCCTCAGCGGTCCCGGTGCCCTCGGGCGTGGAACGTCGTCGGAACAGGGCCATGATGAGCCTCCCATCGGGTGATGCACAGGCTGAACAGGCTACCCCGCCGCATGACCGCCGGTGGAACCGAAGCCCGCGGCACCACGCGCCGAACCGGGCAACCGGTCGACCTCGTGGAACCGGGCCCGGACGACCGGTTGGATGACGAGCTGGGCGATCCGGTCGCCGCGGTTGAAGTGCACGGAGGCGCTCCGGTCGAGGTTGATCACGCTGACGAGGATCTCGCCGCGGTAGCCCGCGTCGACGGTGCCGGGGGCGTTGACCAGTGACACCCCGAACCGGGCCGCCAGGCCACTTCGCGGGTGCACGAACGCGGCATACCCATCCGGTAGGGCAATGGCGATGCCGGTGCCCAGCAGCGCCCGGCCACCGGGCGGCAGCGTGGCGTCCTGGGTGGTCACCAGGTCCGCGCCCGCGTCCCCGGGGTGCTCGTATGCCGGGATGGGCACGTCCGGGTCCAGGCGCGTGATCAGAACGTCGGTCATGGGTTCATCTCCGCTGGGGGTCCGGGGTCACCGTCGGCGATGGCCAGCGCGACCTCCTCCTGACGCCCATGGGTGCGGAAGTGGCCGATCTGCACCTGGATGAACAGCGCGGACGCCGTCACTGCGATCGGCCCGTCGGCGCCGAGCCGGCCGATCGCGGCTGTGTAGACCTTGCGCCCGGAGACCCCCGTGATGCGCGCCTCGAACTCCAGGATGGAGCCCACCGGAACCGGTTGGACGAAGTTGGTCTCCAGCCGGGCAGTCACCGCCGGATGCATCACCAGCCAGTTCAGGGCACCCAGCACCTCGTCGACCGCGGCACTGAGCAGGCCGCCGTGCGCCAACCCCGGGGCCCCCTGATGGGCGGGGCCCACCTCGAAGGAGGCGACCAGGTCCAGGCCGTCGCCGGCCGTGACCTGCATGTGCAACCCGCCGGGGTGATCCTCCCCGCAGCCGAAGCAGTGCCGGTAGTGCGATCCGATCTGCGTCCCGGGTGCGACCGCGTCCGGGCTGCGCCCGGGAAGTGTCGCGTCCGGTCCCGGCGTGGTCCCGGGGCCGATCGGTCGGGGCTGCATCACGGTGCTGACCCTACCGACCGCCCCCCTCCCGCCCTGCGGGGCGGTCCGCGACCCTGGTTGCACACCGCCCGCCCACCGGATGCCACAGTTGTCCGCATGCCCGAGGAGCAGGACAGCCCCGAGACCGACTACACCGAGCGGCTCTGGCCGGGGCCGGTCGTGTGGATCCTGGCCGCGGCCAGCATCGGCGCGCTGGCGGTGGCCTACGGCACGTCGATGGGCGCGGGCATCGGTTGGGCGGTGGCTGCGACCCTCGGTGCCCTGGCGGTGGCCCTGATCGCCTGGTCGGCAGCGCGAATCAGGGTGACCCCCGACCAGTTGCGCGCCGGTCGCGCCACGATCGACTGGGAGCACACCGGCCGGGTGCTGGCCCTTGATGGCGACCAGTCCCGAATGGCGCGCGGACCGCAGGGCGACCCGACTGCCTTCCTCCTGCTGCGGCCCGGCGTCGGCCCGGGTGCCGTGGTGGTGGAGGTGGTCGATCACGAGGACCCGCACGCAACCTGGTTGCTGGCCTCGCGACACCCGCAGCGATTGGCGCGCGCGATCGAAGGCGCCCGTGGCAGGCTGTCGCCATGACGACTGCCTCCGCCCCAGCGCCCACCGCATCCCCGCGCATGATGGCCCGGACCGCGGCCCCGCTGATCACCCTGGGAGCCACGTGGGCCGTACGCAAGGTGATGATGAAGACCTATGAGTCCGCCACGGGCCATCCGGCCCCCGTGGTCTACAGCAGGGACTCCTCGACCGTGGCGAAGATCCTGTGGGCAGCAACCATGGCAGCCACGATCGCCTCGATCGAGATCATCGTGTGGAAGGTCCTCGCCGAGGACGACGCCTGATCGCACCGAGGGGCGGCGCGGTCAGGTCAGGCGCACTCCTTGCACACGGGCAGGCCGTTCAACTCCCCGCCGAGCTGGCTGCGGTGGTGCACCAGGAAGCACCGTGCGCAGGTGAACTCATCAGCCTGGCGGGGCAGCACCCGCACGCTCAGGCTCTCGTCGGACAGGTCGGCACCCGGGAGCTCGAGGTTCTCCGCGAGTTCCGTCTCGTCGACATCGACCGTGGATGCCGCCTTGTCCACGCGACGGGCCTTCAACTCCTCGATGCTGTCCTCAGCGAGGCTGTCGTCCTCGGTCTTGCGCGGCGCGTCGTAGTCGGTGGCCATGCTGGTACTCCCCCCATGATGGGATCGGATCGGAACGGTACAACATCGACGCGTCGCTGGTTTATGCCCACATCGTTCGCGCATTGTGCCGCATGATTGGTCCCGGAGCAGCATCACGCGGCCCAGTGGGCCCAGGAGGAGGACACAGATGGCCCTGTACGCCATCGGGGATCGCACCCCGACGATCGATCCCACGGCGTTCGTGCACCCCGAGGCGGTGATCATCGGCGACGTCACCATCGGCGCCGAGGCCTCGATCTGGCCGACCGCCGTGCTCCGCGGCGACTCCGGGCGAGTTGTCGTGGGTGCCCGGACCTCCATCCAGGACGGCACGGTCGTGCATTGCACCTCGGAGCTCGACACGGTCATCGGGCAGCGTTGTGTGGTTGGTCACAGGGCCCACCTGGAGGGCTGCACGGTCGAGGACGACAGCCTGGTGGGATCGGGGTCGGTGGTCCTGCACCGCGCCGTGGTGCGCTCCGGCGGGCTGGTTGCTGCCCAGGCGCTGGTATCCCCCGGTACCGAGGTCCCCAGCGGCGCCGTCGCCAGGGGGGTCCCGGCCCGGATCACACCCGACGCCGTGCCCGAGGGCATGATCGAAGCCTCGGTGCGCACCTACGTGGACAACGCGCACTGGTACAACGCGCACCTGCGCCGGATCGGCTGACCGGGCGGCCCCGGTCCCGCACTCAGTCCCGGTCGGCGCCGGCCCGGGCAAGCAACTCGGCGAACGCCCCCGCGAGGTTGGGTGGGGCGAGCCAGGTCAGCTCCGAGGACGGTGGCCGGTGCGCTGGTCCACCGGCTGCCAGGCCTGCCTCGGTGGCCACCAGCACCCCCGCGGCGTAGTCCCACGGGTTGAGTCCGCGCTCGTAGTAGCAGTCCACGCGGCCGGCTGCCGCCCAGCACAGGTCAACCGCCGCAGCCCCAGCGCGGCGGATGTCGCGCACCACGGGCAGGACCTCGGCCAGGGTGCGGGCCTGGGCCGCTCGGCGCGCCGGCGCGTACCCGAACCCGGTGGCCACGAGGGCCTGGCCGAGGTCCTCGGGAGCCGACGGGGCGAGCGGCTCGACCCCGCCGGCAGCGATGCGAATCGCGCCCTGACCGCGCACTGCGACGAAGGTCTCGCCGAAGCGGGGCACATCCACCACGGCCACCTCGACCACCCCGTCGATCTCGGCGGCGATGCTCACCGCCCAGCTCGGCAGCCCGTAGAGGTAGTTCACGGTCCCGTCGAGCGGGTCCACGATCCAGCGCACGCCTGTGCGCCCGCGCCGGTCGGCACCCTCCTCCCCCAGGATCGCGTCGTCGGGACGTCCGGCCACGATCGTGGCGACCACCAATGCCTCGGCGGCGGTGTCCATCTGGGTCACGACATCGGTGCGCGTGGACTTGGTCGTGACCGTCAGGGCCTGCTCCCGGCCGGCCAGCAGCAGGGCGCCAGCGGCCCGAGCCGCCTGCCACGCAGTGTCGAGCAGGTGGTGCTCCATGCCCGGCGCCGCGGGCATGCGCTCGGCCACCGGCCGGTCCGGGGCCATCAGTCGGACCCACACAGGGCTGGACGGGGCCCGCGGGGGTTCGGACAGCACCCCGGTGCGCAGGGAACGGCGCGGGCGCCCAGCGTTCCCGCGGTGGGGCTCTGGATCCGCACGCGGCCGTCAGCAGCTGCCCGGGACTCCTCGAGCAGGTCGGCGACCATCGAGACGAACCGTGCGTCCTCGCCGGCTGTCGCCGCTCGCGCGAACGGCAGGCCGATCTCGCGTGCGGTCTGCGCCGCCACGGTGTCGAGGTCCCAGATCACCTCCATGTGGTCGCTGACGAAGCCGATCGGGACCACGGCGACCCCCGGCGTCCCGGCCTCGGCCAGTTCCTCGAGACGGTCGCTGATGTCAGGCTCCAGCCACGGCACATGCGGCGCACCGGAGCGCGACTGGTAGACCAGATCCCAGTCGTCGCCCCGCTCGAGGGCAGCAGCGATGGTCGCAGCGACATCGCGGTGCTGGTCGACGTAGTCGCACCGCTCGGCGTCCGCGGTCGGGATCGAGTGGGTCGTGAAGACCAGCCGGCTGCCGGGCGGGAGGTCGGCCAGACTCGCCCGGGTCGAGTCGACCATGGCGTCGATGAAGTCCCGGTGGTTGAAGTAGGTGCGCAGCTTGTGGACCTCCGGGAACCAGTCACCGCCCTCGCCCTGCACCACACGGAGGGCATCGTGCAGGTTCTCCCGGTACTGGCGGCACCCCGAGTAGGACGAGTAGGCCGCGGTCAGCAGGACGAATACGCGCGTCGCCCCGAGGTCGCGGGCCTGACGCATGGCGTCAGCGAGGTACGGATCCCAGTTGCGGTTGCCCCAGAGGACCGGCGTCTGCTCGTCGCGTTCGGCCAGGGCGGTGCGCACGCGCGCGACCAGCGACCTGTTGATCTCGTTGATCGGCGACACACCTCCGAAGTGCGTGTAGTGCGCCCCCACCTCCACGAGCCGCTCCCGAGGGATCCCGCGACCCCTGGTGACGTTCTCGAGGAAGGGAACGACGTCATCTGGGCCCTCCGGGCCGCCGAACGACACGATGAGAAGCACGTCCACGGCGATGATCCTCCCCGACATGAGTGGTTCCAGCCACAGCGGGGCCACACGTGGGGCACAATGTGCCCGATTGCCGGTTCGGCAGCTGGAGGAGTGCGATGCGCGAGTTGAAGTTCGACGGGCTGTCCCCGGATGGCACCCGGCTGGTCCTGGCTGGCAAGGATGGCCAGAAGTGGTCGGTTGTCATCGACGAGCGGATCGAGGCGGCAGTGCGCCGGGACCGCGCGCGGATCGGCCAGGTCGAGATCGAGCAGGCCGGCATGCTGCGGCCCCGGGAGATCCAGGCCCGCATCCGCTCCGGAGCCACGGCCGAGGACGTCGCGGCATCCAGCGGACTGCCGATCGAGCACATCAGGCGCTTCGAGGGCCCGGTCCTGACCGAGCGCGCGTGGGTGGCCGAGCAGGCGCAGGCCACTGAGGTCCGACGTCCGGGCGGGGACATCGAACTGGGCGAACTCGTCGCGGAGCGGCTCCACGACGAGGGCGTGGAGCCAGCCGACATCGCGTGGGACGCGTGGCGCAGCGACGACGGGAAGTGGGTCGTCATCGCCACGTTCCCGATATCGCCGAACACGCATGTCGCCACCTGGACCTATGACAGTGGCAGCCGGACCATGACCGTGGTGGACGACAACGCAGCCTCCCTGTCGGTGATCGACCCGGGAGCCCCCCTGCACCTCGCGGCAGCGCGGCCGATGCTGGCCACCGTCGAACCGCTCGACGACGACCAGGACGATGAGCCGGCAGTCGTCACCTCCCTGCCGCCCCGTTCTGTTCTCGCGCAGGCCCCCGACGACGAGTTCGACTCCCCGGTGGCCGGCGACGACGAGGACGGCGGGCCGGACGAGGCCACGGGTCCGACCGAGGATGGCACATCACCCAGCGACGCCGAGGCCATCGCCGAGGACCCCGTCGACGAGGCTGACGACGGGGCCGTCGACGAGGCCGACGACGGGGCGGGCGCGACGGCCGATGCCCAGGACGTCCCGCTCTTCGAGACCCACGAGCCGCCAGCGCCGAAGTCGGCCACGAAGCCCAGCGTGCCCAGCTTCGACGACATCCTGTTCGGTCCCGGTCCTACCTCCTAGCCGGCGCTCAGCGCCCGGGCGCCCCCAACGACCCCCCGGCACCCCGCAGCGGGATGTGCATCTCGGCATCGGTCGTGCTCCCGTGCTGACCGCGAAGACCGGACACCACCCGATCGATGCGCTGCGAGACCAGGCCCCAGTCAGCCCGCGCGATCGCCACGACGTCACCCACCCGATCGGCGTACCACTCATCGACCGGTCCCAGCAGTTCCTCGGTGTCGGCGCGGGTGCGGACCTCGGCGCGATCCCCGAGCTCGTCCGCCCAGGTCCTGAGCACCTGATCGGCCTGACCGGGGTCGGTGTAGACGTGGCGCACCCGCGGCTCGCCCAGGATCGTGGCCACGCCGCGGCGCAGCGCGGGCCGGGACTCCAGGTCGAACCGGTGCTCGTCGGGGACGTCGATGAGCCCGTGGTCGGCCGTCACCAGCACGAGGACGTCATCGCCGGCCAGGTCGACCAGCCCGGTCACCAGCGAGTCCACCCGGGCCAACTCTGCTCGATAGGCCCCCGAGGCCACCCCATACACATGCCCGGCCTTGTCCAGGTCGGGCCAGTACACGTAGGTGAGGCTGGTCCGCCCCTCGGCACGCGCCCGGTCAAGGGCCTGGGCGGTCACCTCGAGCCGTTTGGTGAGGCTGTCGGCGCCCGGGTAGTCGCCCCCGCGCAGCGCAGCGCGGGTCAGCCCACTGCTGCGATGCGCCGAGGGAGCTGCGGTGGTCACCAGGATGCCTGCGGCCGCGGCCCGCTCCAGGACGGTCGGCTCCGGCTGCGTGACGATCGGGTTCGGGTCATGCCCCCATGACAGGGGGCTGAGCACGGATCCGTCGTCGAGCCGGAAGGAGGTGCCCACGATCCCGTGCATCCCGGGGGCCAGGCCCGTGCCCAGGCTGGTGAGCGACACGGAGGTGGTGGACGGGAAGGGTGAGCTCAGCGGCCCGAGGTCGGCCATCGCGCTGAGTCGGGGGGCGATGGCCGGGTGCTCCGCGAGCTGCAGGGCACCCAGACCGTCCACGAGGAGGACCACGACGTGGCGAGGTGCCCGACCGGCAGACCCCAGCATCGGATCGAGGAGCTCGGCGGCCGCTGGTGGGCCGGGCATCCCCAGCAGCGCGGCCGCCGCCGGCAGCAGGTCTGCCAGCTGCGCGGTTGTCACTGCGCGTTCTGGCTGATCGCCGCGGAGAGGGCAGCGGCGAACTCCAGGGTGCGCACGACGGCGCCGGCCCCGTCCCCAGCCTCGGAGACCCGCACCGAGAAGTCGTCGTTGGAGGCGGCACCGGCGAAGCCGTGATCGGCGGTGCACTCAGGATCGCCGCAGGTTGCCGGCTCGAGGTCCAGCCGGGACACGGCCCCCCAGCCGATGGTGAGCATCACCTCGCGCACGGTCCCGCCGGGCTTGTGCAGCGCCGGGTTGCCGACGATCCGGTTGACGACCACGGAACGCACGTCGGCGATCCGCACGGCCTCGGAGTTGGCTGAGGCGTAGGGAACCGGGCAGCTCTCGTCCGGGGGGAAGTCATCGATGTGCAGCACGACCAGGCGCGTGGGGGTCAGCAGGAGCAGTGAGATGTGCCGGCGGAGCTCCTCGCGGTCGAAGGTCGCCTCATGCTGGATGACGTAGCTGACCGGCTCCTCGCCGGCCAGCGCCGTGGCCATGGTGTCGGCGACCAGCTCTGGGTAGTACCCAGATGCCGAGATCTCGGAGCGCAGCTGCGACTTGGGGTTCACAGGGGAATCCTGCCACGTCCCTCAGGCATCGAGCAGCCTGCGGACCCCGACGTCCAATCGCCCCCAACGCATCCGGATCCGGCCGGTCGCCCCCAGCACGGCTGCACCCGACCCGGACACGACGATGGGGTTGAGGTCCAGCGACGCCAGCGCCGGGACCTCGTCGAGCAGCAGCCCAAGCCGCGCGATGATCTGGCACAGCGACTCGATGTCGACGGGGTCGGCCCCCCGGTAGCCGCGCAGCAGCGGGGCCGCCTTGGGGGTCGCGACCAGTCGACGGGCCTCACCCATGCTCAGGGGCGGGATCCGGTAGGCGTGGTCGCCGAGGAGCTCGGAGGCGACCCCGCCGATCCCGAACCGGACCACCGGGCCGAAGAGTGGATCATCAACTGCCCCGGCGAGCGTGGACACGCCGGGCGGGGCCATCTGCTGGACGGCCAGGCGGTGCCCGGCCATCTCATCGAGCTGGGCCACCATCGACAGGTAGGCCCCCCGAACCGCCCGCTCGGACTCGAGGTTCAGCCGCACGCTGCCGAGGTCCACCCGGTGCGCCAGCCAGGGCGCGGTCGTCTTCAGGACCACGGGGTACCCGAGCTCGTCTGCGGCCGCCACCGCCTCGTCCTCGGAGCGCACAGTGCGCGCCGGCCACACGCGGATCCCGTAGCACGCCAGCAGGTCGGACACCTGGTCGGCGGTCAGGTCGACGCCCGGTGCGGTCGGGTCGGTCGCCTCAGGGTCCGCAGAGCTGTCGATCAGCACGGCGGTGGACTCCATCTGGGCCTCGGTGAGCCACCCCGTCACCAGCTCGCGGGCCCGTTCCGGATCGACGTCGGGGAAGACGGGGACATCGACGTGCTCCGCGTCGCGCCAGCGGGAGTAGCCGCGCACCAGGGCCAATGCGTGGACGGCGTCCTCGACGCTGGAGAACGTGGGCACCGAGCCGTGCTCCGGGCGCCCATCAGGCCCGCTCACCGGCAGCAGGCCCATCCCGGCGGGGATCAGCCCGGTGCCGTCGGCTGCGGGCATGACAGCCACGATCGGCTTCGACGAGTCCACGCTGACCTCGGTGATCGCCGCGTGCACATGCCGCTGGTCGGCCCCGACGCTGGGGATGTGCACGAACAGCACCGAGTCACAGGCGGCATGCTCGGTCGCCTCGCGCAGGGCGGCACCGATCTCCTTCGAGGACGACGACTGGGGCAGCGTGGGCTGGCCATAGGCCACCGTCATCCGGACTGACTCCAGCGCATCGGCGGCCAGGATCTCCAGGGCTGCCGATGTCCCGAGCACGGCGACCCGGTCCCCACGCGGAAGTGGCTGGTAGGCCAGGATCGCTGCCACGTCGAACAGCTCACCCAACGACGAGGTCTGGATCACCCCGCTCTGCTGGAAGACCGCGTCGACCGCTGCGGGGGGCAGTGTCGAGCGGCGCACATGATGGCCCAGGGGCAGCGTCTGGCTGTACCGGCCGCTGCGCACCGCCACCACCGGCTTGCTGCGGCTCAGCCGGCGGGTGATCCTGGTGAACTTGCGCGGATTGCCGATGCTCTCCAGGTACAGCAGGATCAGGCTCGTCGCGGGATCCGCCTCCCAGTACTGGAGCAGGTCGTTGGCAGACACGTCCGCGCGATTTCCCGCGGAGACGAAGCTGCTCAGGCCCAGCCCGCGTCGCGCGACCGTCTCGAGCACGGTCACGCCGAGGGCACCCGACTGGCAGAAGAACCCGACGCGCCCCCGGCCGGGCACCAACGGCGACAGGCTGGCATTCAGGTTGGCCCGCGGATCGGTGTTGATGATCCCCAGGCAGTTGGGCCCGACCACCCGCATCCCGGCCTCCCGGGACGCCCGCACGAGCTCGCGCTGGCGGGCCCGGCCCTCATCGGTGGACGTGTCCGCGAACCCCGAGGAGACCACGACCAGCCCGCTGACGCCGGCCGCAGCGCACTCCGCGACCACGGGCAGCACCGACTCGGCGGGCACGGCAACCGCAGCCAGTTCCACCGGCTCCGGGATGTTGGTGATGTGCGGGTAGGCGGGCACCCCGAGGATGGACTCCGCCTCCGGGTGGATCGCGTACAGAGGGCCCT
This sequence comes from Actinomycetes bacterium, assembly GCA_032123675.1. Classification (GTDB taxonomy): domain Bacteria; phylum Actinomycetota; class Actinomycetes; order S36-B12; family CAIYMF01; genus Prado023. The sequence continues at coordinate 20,686 of JAQBEX010000080.1, read as the reverse complement.
CGGAGCCGTAGTCCCTGAGGTGGCGCAGGAGCTCGTGGCCGACCCGCCCGGGCGTGCGGGACGCACCGATCACGGCGACCCCGACCGGATTGAGCAGCCGTTCGACGGAACGCGCCTCGCTGCGGTGCTCGCGGGCCGCCCTGACGCTGAGCACCTTCTCCGTCGGCTCCAGGTCGAAGGTGAGGTGGAAGACGCCGTCCTCCATCCGCTGGCTGATGACGTAGCCAGCCTCACGGAACGTCGCGAGCATCCGCCGGTTGTTCGGCAGCACCTCGGCGACGAAGCGGCGCAGCCCCACCTCCCAGGCCGCGGCTGCGAGGTGCTCCAGGAGCACCGCCCCGAGGCCCCGGCTCTGGTGGTCATCGCGCACCACGAACGCCACCTCGGCATCGCGAGGGCTCAACCGGTCGAAGCGCGCGACTGCGATCAACTCGCCGCCCTCGGTGGCCACGAGGGCGACGCGGTCGTGGAAGTCGACGTTGACGAAGCGGTTGATGTCGCGCTCGCTGAGCTCCGGGTAGGGAGCGAAGAACCGGAAGTAGATGGTCTCCGCGGACAACTGGGAGTGGAACCGGGCCAACCGGACGTCGTCGTCGGCGTGGATCGGGCGCAGATGGCACGTGCGCCCGTCCCGCAGCACCACGTCTGCCTCCCAGTGGGCTGGGTACTCAGGCGGCACAGGACCAGACTAGGTGCCCCCGGCACGTCGGTCGACCGCGCCGGGGAGATGTCGGTGACAATATGAGCCTGCCGCGCACCGAGGAGCACAATGGCCCGTCGCCCACCCCCGCCCAGCGAGCCCGTCGCCGACCAGATCGTCGACATCGACATCACGACCGAGATGCAGGGCTCCTTCCTGGAGTACGCCTACTCGGTCATCTACTCCCGGGCACTGCCCGATGCCCGCGACGGCCTCAAGCCGGTCCAGCGGCGGATCCTCTACACGATGAACGAGATGGGCCTGCGCCCGGACCGCGCGCACGTCAAGAGCGCCCGCGTCGTCGGCGAGGTGATGGGCAAGCTGCACCCGCACGGGGACGCCGCCATCTACGACGCCCTGGTGCGGATGGCGCAATCGTTCTCGCTGCGGATGCCGCTCGTGCATGGCCACGGGAACTTCGGCTCACTGGACGACGGGCCCGCGGCCTACCGGTACACGGAGTGCCGGATGGACCCCGCGGCGCTGCCCATGGTGGCTGGCCTCGACGAGGACGTCGTGGACTTCCGCCCCAACTACGACGGCCGCGAGCTGGAGCCGGCTGTCCTGCCCGCTGCCTACCCGAACCTGCTGGTCAACGGGGCCTCCGGGATCGCCGTGGGCATGGCGACCAACATGGCCCCGCACAACCTCGGCGAGGTGGTCGCCGCCGCCCGCCACCTGTTGGCCCACCCGGATGCCGACCTCGACGACCTCATGCGCTTCATCCCCGGCCCGGACCTGCCCAGCGGTGGACGGATCGTTGGGCTCGACGGAGTCCGCGACGCCTACCTGACCGGCCGCGGCACGTTCCGGATGCGGGCCACCGCCCGAGTCGAGCAGATCACGGCCCGGCGCTCCGGGCTGATCATCACCGAGCTGCCGTGGAACGTCGGCCCGGAGAAGGTGATCGAGAAGATCCGCGAGTTGTACAACGCCAAGAAGCTGACCGGCATCGCTGACGTCACGGACCTCACCGACGGCGAGAAGGGGCTGCACCTGGTCATCGAGCTCAAGAGCGGATTCGTCCCCGAGGCCGTCCTCGACCAGCTCTACCGGCTGACCCCCCTGGAGGAGTCCTTCGGGATCAACAATGTCACCCTGGTCGAGGGGCAACCGCAGACGCTTGGCCTCAAGGCGCTGCTCGAGGTGTACCTGGCGCACCGCCTTGAGGTCGTCCGCCGACGCAGCGTCTTCCGCCGGGCCCGCGCCGCTGACCGCCTGCACCTGGTCGACGGCCTGCTGATCGCGATCCTGGACATCGACGAGGTCATCGCGGTGATCCGCTCCAGCGACGACACCGCGGCAGCCCGCGCACGCCTGATGAGTGTGTTCGACCTCAGTGAGGTCCAGGCCAACTACATCCTCGAGATGCCCCTGCGCCGGTTGACCAAGTTCAGCAGGATCGAGCTGGAGGCCGAGCGTGACGACCTGAACCGGACGATCGCGGACCTCGACCAGCTGCTCGGTGACGCCGCGGCCCGCCGCGACCTGGTGTCCGCGGAGCTGGCCGAGGTCGCCGCCGAGCACGCCACGCCCCGGCGGACCGTCCTGCTCGAGGGCCCGATCCCCGTGCGCAGCTCTGCCGCGGCCGCCACTCCCCTGGAGCTGGCCGATGATCCCTGTGAGGTGCTGCTGTCGAGCACCGGACTGATCGCCCGCCTGGGCGTGCCCGACCCGGACGCTGCGCAACCGGTGGCCGGCGCACGTGGACCCCGTGGGATGCACGACGTCGTCGTCGCCCGCGCCGGGGCCACCGTGCGCGGCCATGTCGGGGTGGTCACCTCGGCCGGCCGGGTCGTGCGCACCCATGTTCTGGACCTGCCCAGCCTGCCGGGCACCGCCGGACCCGTCAGCGTGGCCGGAGGTGCCCCGCTGGGCGCGCTGCTGACCCTGGAGCGCGGCGAGGCCGTCGTGGGGCTCACCAGCCTGCTGCCCGGGGCACCCACGCTGGCGCTCGCCACCGCTGGTGGTGTCATCAAGCGCGTCTCCGACGAGCCTGCCCCGAACCGGGACTCCTGGGAGGTCATCCGGCTCGCAGACCGCGACAGCGTGGTCGGCGCCCTGCCCGTCAGTGACGATGACGAGCTGGTGCTCCTCGCCGACGACGGCCAGCTCCTGCGGTTCTCGGCAGCGTCGGTACGGCCCCAGGGGCGAGCCGCGGGCGGCATGACCGGGATCAAGTTGGGCTCCGGCGCGCGGGTGATCGCCCTCGGGACGTGGAACCACGCACGGCCCGGAGTGGTCGTCACGCTGGCCTCGGACTCCGCAGCCCTCCTGGATGCTGGTGGGTCGTTGAAGGTGACCCTGGCCGAGGTCTTCCCGAGCAAGGGCCGCGCGACCGGTGGCGTGCGAGCACATCGGTTCCTCAAGGGCGAGGATGTGCTCAGCCGGGGCTGGATCACCTCATGGCCCGCTGCGGCAGCCTCGGCCAGCGGCGAGCCGATCGACCTGCCCGAGCCCGACAGCCGGCGCGATGGCTCGGGTGCCCCGTGCGCGAGCGCTCCGGCCGCGGTCGCGGCCCGGGTATGACCGCGGGGTCGCACGCCCAGCTCAACTCCCGGGGCGGTGCGCCGCAGGTGCGCTGCGCTGAGGTCTCCGAGGCCCGGGCGGAGCCGATGACCGGCACCGCCCCGCGCGCCGACGTGTGGGTCGTGGTCGAGCACCAGCCCGGATGGGGTGACGCGGAGCTCGCCCGCTCCGGGCACGACGTGCGGGTGCTCATGGCCCGCGCCCCCAGACGTGTCGCTGGCCCCCCGGACGCTGATGAGCGTCGCCGGGGGGAACTGCCCAGGACACGGGTCTGGGTCGGCCACGTCACCGGCGAGCCGATGCTGCGCGTCGGGACCGTGGCGCACCCGGCCGACGTCGCCACGTGGGACCTGGCGGCCATCGCTGCCGGATCCATGCGTGCCTGGGGGGCGCCTGACCCGGATCCGCTGTTGGCCGTCTGCGCTAATGGTCGGCGGGATCGCTGCTGCGGGCACCTCGGTGGCCGGCTGGCGGATGCGCTGTGGCGTGGCCCGCACGCCCGACGGGTCCTGACGTGCACGCACCTCGGTGGGCATCGGTTCGCCCCCACGGCGCTGCTGCTTCCGGCCGGAGCGCTGCACGGTCGGCTGGATCAGGACAGCGCCGCTGAGCTGCTGTCCGGCGCCACGCGAGGCACGATGCGCGCCGGCACCCTGCGCGGGTTCAGCAGCCTGACCGAACCCGCACAGGTGGCCGAGGCCCACGCCCGGGTCGAGACCGGGCACCTCGGGCTCGAGCCCCTGCCGGTGGAGCTCAGCGGCCCCGACGGAGGCGGCAGCGTGCACGCCCGCGTCCAGCCCGGCGCGTCTGCGTCGGCCAGCGCACCGGCCATCGGGGTGGACCTCGTGCGCAGGACCGATCCCACCCTGCTCGCGTGCGGCCGCCAGCTCGAGTCCCGCGCGCGGTGGCTGGTCGCCTGAGGGTGCGCTCCCCCGGCCCGCGGGGCCGGCGACGGTTGTCCACCCCATGAGGAGCCCACCGCACGCCGCCCGCCCCGGTTGAGTCCGAGCAGCAGCACCGGCAGGATCAGGTCGTGGGTCCACTCCGGAGCTCACGTCATCAGCAACCATCCGGGACCACGGGGACCGTTCCACAGGCCGAGGGCGTGCGCCCGGGCCTGGCCCGGACCAGCCGCATGTGGTCAGTGCGGCGCCACATATGGTGAATGCGCGGGAGGCGGGGAGTGAGCATCGGAGGCTGGCTCCGCCGGGATCTCCGGCCGGACGAGGGGCCAGGAAGCGGCCTCGTGTTCGTCGGGGCCGCGGCGGTCGTCGGCGTGGCGACTGGCCTGATCGCTGCGACCTTCCGGATCTCCCTGGATGCGGCCACTCGGTTGCGTGAGCTGCTCATTGAGTGGTCCCAAGGAAACGGCTTCCTTGGTGTCCTGGTCGTGGTGGCCGTCTGTTCGGCGGCGGTCGCGCTGGCAGCCGCCATGGTGCATCGGATCGAGCCTCATGCCGAGGGCAGCGGGATTCCGCGGGTGGAGGCTGTTGTCGAGGGCCGCATCGAGCCCGGACGCCGACGCATCCTGCCGATCAAGTACGTGGGCGGACTGCTCTCCATGGGTTCAGGTCTCGCGTTGGGCCGTGAAGGCCCCTCAGTCCAGATGGGTGGCAATATCGCGGTCATCGTCTGCCGGTTCCTGCGAATGACACGGCATGACCTGCGAATCCTGGTCGCAGCCGGTGCCGCGGCAGGGCTGGCGACCGCCTTCAACGCCCCGATTGCCGGCGGGGTGTTCGTGTTGGAGGAGTTGGTGCGCCGCTTCGACTCGCGCACCACCCTCGCCACGTTGATCGCCTCGGGCTCGGGGTTCACCAGCGCCCAGTTGCTGCTCGGGGATGTGACCGAGTTCCAGACCGTCCCGATCGCCAGCCCGAGCCTCGTCCATGCGCCCCTGGTGGTCGCCGTCGGCGTGGTCACGGGCCTGCTCGGCGTCGCCTACAACCGGGCGGTCCTGTTCGGGTTGCGGGTGGCGGAGTCCAGCCGCTGGCCGGTCGAGACGAGGGCGGCCCTGATCGGGGGGATGGTGGGTCTGCTGGGGTGGTTCGCGCCGTCAATGGTCGGCAGCGGGGAGCTCCTCACGCAGGAGGCGCTACTCGGACTGGGGACGCTGCTCGGTTCCTGCGGGATCCTGCTGGTGCGCTTCGTGCTCGGTGTTGTCTCGTACGCCGCTGCCACGCCAGGCGGATTGTTCGCCCCGATGCTCGTCCTGGGCAGTCAGGCCGGACTGGTCGTGGGTCTGATCGGCGTCCAACTCGCCCCCGGCTATGCGCCTGAGCCAGCCGCGTTGGCGCTCATCGGGATGGCGGCCTTCTTCACGGCCACCGTCCGTGCCCCGATCACCGGGATCGTGCTGGCGACAGAGCTCACAGGGGAGACCTCCGTGCTCCCCCCGATGCTGGGCGCGTGCGCCATAGCGATGCTGGTCGCGCATGCAATGAGGTCCGAGCCGATCTACGACTCGCTCACCAAACGGGCAGCCGCGGCCGCGCGGGCCAACGCTGAGGAGGCCCAGCCCTAGACGGCCCCGGGTGATGGTCCGGCCAGGGGCAGCTCCGGTCACCCCATACGTCTAGTCGCCGGTGTCGGGGCGCCTGAGTCGCTTGATGTCGGATCGGCGCTTCTTGGCCTGGATCCGGCGCTCCACGGAACCACGGCTCGGCCTGGTGGGACGGCGCCCTCGGGCCGGGGGTGCCAGCGCCGCGGACAGCAGCTCGGCCATCCGGCGCTCGGCCTGCTCCCGGTTGCGCAGCTGCGAGCGCTGGTCGGAGGCAACGACCCGCAGGACCCCCGCGGACAGGCGACCGGCCAGCCTGGACATGGCCCGTGCCCGCAGGGTCGGGCTGAGTGAGGGCGAGCCGGCCACGTCGAAGCTGAGCTCCACCCGCGAGTCGGTGGTGTTCACACCCTGACCGCCGGGCCCCGAGGCACGCGAGAAGCGCCAGGACAGTTCCGCCTCGGGGACCACGACCGACTCGGGCAGGATCAGCGGGCCCGGCATGGCAGCCTCCTGGCGCGCCTGGCGATCTCCGGGCCCATGATCAGGAGTACGCCAGGTCGGCGTGGTCGACCTCGGCATCGCTGTCGGGGTCAAGCCCGAACTGGGTGCGGGACAGGTCTGCGTACAGCCCGCCGGCGGCCAGCAGCTCCTCGTGCGTGCCCCGCTGGACGACCTGTCCACCGTCGATCACCAGGATCTGGTTGGCGGCCCGGATCGTGGACAGACGATGGGCCACGACCAGGGACGTCCGTCCGGCCAGGGCTGTGGCCAGCGCGCGCTGGACCGCAGCCTCACTCTCGGAGTCCAGGTGCGCCGTCGCCTCGTCGAGGACCACCACGTCCGGCGCCTTCAGGAGCAGCCGGGCGATCGCCAGGCGCTGCTTCTCCCCACCGGACAGCCGGTACCCGCGCTCCCCCACGACTGTGTCCAGCCCGTCGGGCAGCGAGCTGAGCAGGTCCCCGATCTGGGCATCCCGACAGGCAGCCACGAGTTGCTCGTCGGTCGCTCCGGGCCGTGCATAGGTCAGGTTCCCGCGGATCGAGTCGTGGAACATGTGCGAGTCCTGGGTCACGACGCCGATCACATCCGAGAGGCTCGCCAGGGTTGCGTCGCGGACATCTGTGTCACCGACCAGCACAGCGCCGGACGACACGTCGTAGAGCCGGGTGACCAGTGCGGTGATCGTGGACTTCCCGGCACCGGACGGTCCGACCAGGGCGTACATCTGGCCCGGCTCGATCCGGAAGTCGAGTCCCTTCAGCACCGGCTCACCGCGCCCCCGGGAGTCCGGGCGGGCGACCGACTCCAGGGAGGCCAGCGAGACCTCGTCTGCCCCCGGGTAGGTGAAGTGGACGTCGCGCATCTCGACTGCGGTGGGGCCCGCCGGTATGTCCACGGCGTCAACAGCCTCGGAGACGAGCGGCTCGAGGTCGAGCACCTCGAAGACCCGCTCGAAGGAGACCAGCGCGGTCATCACGTCGACCCGGACATTGCTCAGGGCGGTCAGCGGACCGTACAGCCGGGCCAGCAGGGCGGTGATGGCCAGCAGTGTCCCGATCGTCAGGGTGCCCTGGATGACCAGGTTGCCACCCACCCCGTAGGCGATGGCCGTGGCCACCGACGCGACCAGGGTCAGGGCAGTGAAGAAGTACCGGTTAGACATGGCGATCTCGACCCCGATGTCGCGCACCCGGCTGGCCTTGCCCGCGAAGGCCGCCGACTCCTCGTCCGGGCGCCCGAACAGCTTGACCAGCAGCGCGCCGGAGACGTTGAAGCGCTCGGTCATCATCGAGCTCATGTCGGCGTTGAGCTGCATCTGCTCCCGGGTCTGCGCCTGGAGCCGACGCCCCATCCAGCGGGCCGGGATCAGGAACAGCGGCAGCAGGATCAGGCTGATGACGGTGATCGGCCACGAGAGGGCGAACATCGCGACCAGGATGACCGTCAGCGTGATCACGTTGCCGACCACCCCGCCGAGGGTGGAGGTGAAGGCCTGCTGGGCCCCGATCACGTCGGAGTTGAGCCGGGAGATCAGCGCGCCGGTCTGGGTGCGGGTGAAGAAGGCCAACGGCTGGCTCTCGACATGGCTGAAGACCTCGGTCCGCAGGTCGAAGATCAGGCCCTCCCCGATCCGCGCGGAGAACCAGCGCCCCACCAGGCCGATCCCGGCCTCGACGATCGCGAGCACGAGCACCAGGACCGCCGAGACGGTGACGACCGTCGCGTTCCCGGCATCGATGCCATCATCAACCAGCCGGCGGAACAGCAGCGGTTGGGCGACGACGAGCAGCGAGGTGAACACCAGGGTCACGAGGAACCAGATGATCTCCCGGCGATACGGCCGCGCGAACCCGAAGATCCGGCTGACAGTGCCCTTGGTGATCCTCCGGTCCGCGACGGACCGGTCCCGCGTGAACGACCTGTAGGTCTGCCAGGGACCGCCGCCCCCCATCGACATCGACATCTCTCACAACCCTCCGAGGTGCCCAACACCGCCAGCACCCAGGATGTTCCCTCGGGCGGCCTGCTGCCGCACCGCGATGCCCGCGACCCAGCCCCGACGCACAAGGTCAGGGTGGCGTCACCGACCGGCGAGCATCGCCGCCATCTCCCGGATCCGCACGGCCTGGGCCGCCCGCTCAGCGGCCATCTGGGCCTCGTGTGCAGCAACGAAGCCCTCGGGGAACATGGCATCGCTGAGCAGTGCCTTCGTCCCTGAGATGGCGCCGGGCAACGCCGACGTGCACCCCGTGGCGATCTCACGGGCTGCGGCGTCCAGATCGGCACGGGGCACGGACTTCAGCGCCAGCCCGATCCGGACCGCCTCATCTGCCCCGACCCGACGACCGCTGGCCACGAGTTCCAGGGCCCGGGAGTACCCCACCGCCTGGCCCAGGTGCAGCGTTCCCCCGAGATCCGGGACCAATCCCAGGCTGGGTTCCTTCATCGCGAACGCGACATCGTCGCCGACCACGATCACGTCGCACGCCAGCGCCAGCTGGAAGCCCGCTCCCACCGCATGCCCGCCGACGGCGGCAACCGTCACGACCGGGCTGGCTCGCCACCAGCTGAAGGCCTTCTGGTACTCGGCGATCTTCGCGTCGAGTCCCTCGGGGGTCATGCTCGCGAACCCGAGCAGCGACCCCTCGCCGGGGATGCCCTCCGGACTGAGCATGCGCCGGTCCAACCCCGCAGAGAACGACGGACCCTCCGCGGTGAGCACGACCGCGCGCACGCCCGGGTCGAGGTTCGCACCGATCGCGGCCAACTCGCGCCACAGTGCGGGCGTCTGGGCATTGCGGCTCTCGGGACGGTTGAGCCGCACCGTGAGGATTCCGTCGGTCAGGTCCAGGGCAAGGTCACTCGTTGCAGTCATGCCTGCAGTCAACCAGTCGCCACCCTCGAGGTTCGATCCCGGGTCGATTCCGCCGTCCACGCACGTCGCGCAGGCCCCCCGCCGGCATCCGGGTCAGGATCCGCCTCAGGATCCGCCTCGGGGTCCGCCTCAGGGTCCGCCTCAGGCCAGTGCCACGAGTTCGAGGTAGTCCTCACGCCAGAGGTCCTCGACCGCGTCGGGGAGCAGCAGCACCTTCTCCGGGGCCAGGGCCTGGACCGCACCCTCGTCGTGGGTGACCAGGATGACCGCACCCCGGTAGGTGCTCAACGCCGCGAGCACCTCGTCACGGCTGGCCGGATCCAGGTTGTTCGTCGGCTCGTCGAGGAGCAGGACGTTGGCCCCGGACACCACCAGGGTGGCCAGGGCGAGGCGGGTCTTCTCGCCACCGGAGAGCACATGGGCCGGCTTGTCGACATCGTCGCCGCTGAACAGGAACTGGCCCAGGACGCTGCGACACTCGGTGGCGCTGAGGTCGCCCGCGGAATGCAGCATGTTGTCCAGCACCGAGGCCTGCGGATCCAGCATGTCGTGCTCCTGCGCGTAGTAGCCCAGGCGGAGCCCGTGCCCGGGCAGCACCTCTCCTGTGTCCGGCTGCTCCACGCCAGCCAGGATCCGCAGGAGGGTGGTCTTGCCGGCGCCGTTGAGCCCGAGGATCACCACCCGGGCGCCGCGGTCGATGGCCAGCTCGACGTCCACGAAGACCTCGAGTGACCCGTAGCTCTTGCTCAGCTCCTGACCACGCAGCGGCGTCCGGCCGCACGCTGCCGGCTCAGGGAAGCGGAGCTTGGCGACTCGGTCCGCGGCGCGCTGGTCCTCCAGCCCGGCAAGCAGTCGTCCGGCCCGCTTCTGCATGGACTGCGCGGCCCGGGCCTTCGTGGCCTTGGCACGCATCCGATCGGCCTGAGTCTGCAGGGCCGCGGCCTGCTTCTCAGCGTTGGACCGCTCGCGATGCCGACGCTTCTCGTCAGTCTCACGCTGCTTGAGGTACGTCGACCACCCGACGTTGTAGACATCGATGACGCACCTGTTGGCGTCCAGGTGGAACACCTTGTTGACGACCGCGTCCAGAAGGCCGACATCGTGGCTGATGACCACGAGCCCGCCCTTGTGCGACGCCAGGTAGCTGCGCAGCCAGACGATCGAGTCGGCGTCCAGGTGGTTCGTCGGCTCGTCGAGCAGGAGCGTGCCCGCCTCGCTGAACAGGATCCTGGCCAGCTCGACGCGGCGGCGCTGTCCGCCGGACAACGTGCGCAGGGGCTGGCCCAGGTTGCGCTCGGTGATCCCCAACCCTGCCGCCACCGATGCGGCCTGGGCCTCGGCCGCGTACCCGTCGAGGGCAACGAACTCTGCCTCGGCGCGGTCATAGCGGCGCATGGCGTCGTCACGGGCGTCAAGGTCCTGCGACCCCATCGCCTCCTCAGCCCGACGCAGCCGGCGGATGACGTCGCGCAGTCCGCGCGCGTCGAGGATGCGCTCGCGGGCGCTCTGGTCGAGGTTGCCGGTGCGCGGGTCCTGAGGGAGGTAGCCGATGCTGCCGGTGCGGACAACGGAGCCGGCCTCGGGTGCGGTCTCGGCCGCCATGATCCGCATCAGCGTGGTCTTGCCCGCCCCGTTGCGCCCGACGAGACCGACTCGGTCAGTGCTGCCGATCCGGATCGACACGCCAGACATCAGCAGGCGGGCCCCGGCACGCACCTCGAGGTCGGTCGTCGCGATCACCAACTGAGGGTACCCGGCACCGGGCGGGTGCCGGGACCAGCAACTGGCCGACGTCTGCGCGCCAACTGCCCCGGCCCGCGACTAGGGTGAAGCGATGCGCGTCCTGATCTGGCATGGCTACCTGCTCAGCGGGACGGGCTCCAACGAGTACACACGAGCGCTGGCGCGCACCCTGAGCCTGCAGGGCCACGAGGTTGTCGTGCTCAGTCAGGAGCCGCGGCCCCAGGACCACGACCTGGGCACGGCCACAGCCATCCGTCCCGAGCTCCCCGGCCGGTTGCCGGTGTTCGTCCTGGACCACTACGCGCAGGCCACGCCCGCGCTGCTGCCAACAATGGACAGGGGCGAACTCGACGAGTTCATCGATGCCCAGGTCTCGGCCATCCAGGCGGCCGGACCTGCGGATCTGCTGATCGCCAACCATGTCCTGCTCGGAGGACCGGTGGGGGCGGGCAGCGGGCTTCCCTTCACCGTGAAGGTGCACGGCTCGGAGCTGGAGTATGCAATGCGGGGCCACCATGACCTGTGCATCTGGGCCCGCCAGTCCCTGGAGCTGGCCGCGGACGTGGTCGTCGGCTCTGCACATGTCGCGGGGGTCCTCGCCGAACTCGTCGGACCTGTCCCGGCTCGGGTGGTGACCCCGGGGGTCGACGTCGCGCAGATGGTCCCCGAGGAGCGGTCGGGGGCGTGGGCTCGGCTGATCGAGGAGGCCCGCCTGGACCCACCCAACCGCGGAGACGAGCGCCTGCCCGACGCGGGGAACGCCGAACGGATCGAGCGCTTCCTGGCCGGGCCGCCGGGCCCGACCGTCGTGTACGTCGGGAAGTTGAGCCAGGAGAAGGGTGTGCACCTGCTCCTGGAGGCGCTCGCGGGGATGGGTGCCCGAGCGGTCATCGTGGGCTTCGGACCGGCGCGCCCGGATCTGGAGCGCATGGCCGGTGAACTTGGCCTCAACGTCCTGTTCACGGGTCCGCTTCAGCACAGGCACCTGGCCCACCTGTGGGCAGGCGCCGATGCCAGCGTCGTGCCCTCGGTGTTCCCGGAGGCGTTCGGCATGGTCGCGGCTGAGGCGGCTGCCACTGGCTGCCCCCCGGTGGTGGCGTGGCACAGCGGCCTGGCCGAGGTGGCCGACGGGATCGACGGGTTCCTGCCCGAGCACCTGAAGGGAGCCCTGAGCTTCGCCCGGGGTGACGCACAGGACCTCCGCCGGAAGCTCTCGGCCATCCTTGCGCTGGGGCCCGAGGACCGGCGCGCGCTCTCGGCGGGGGGCCGGGCCGCGGTCGAGTCGTTGTGGAGCTGGGACGCCGTGGCCGGCCAGATCCTCGCGCCAGCCCTGCCCCACTGAGCGCCGCCCCGCCGCCCGGGAGGCCGTGCCATCCACGCCGTGAATGATCGGTGCATGGCCGTGGGTGGGTGCTCGCGGTTGCCGAGCCGGCCCGATGTCGCCAGCATGGGATCCATGACTGCAACGACCGAGGTTCGTCAGCGGCCCGATACCGGGCGCTTCGAGATCCTCACCGACGGCCAGGTGGCCGGATTCATCAACTACCGCGAGCGCGACGACGGATCGATCGTCCTCGTCCACACGGAGATGGACCCGGCGTTCGCCGGCCAGGGGCTGGCCTCCGCCCTGGCCCGTGGGGTCTTCGATGACCTCACCGAACGGGGAGTGCTCACGCTCGTCCCGTGCCCGTTCCTCATCAGCTGGCTCGGCAAGAACCCCGAGTACCCAGACGTGGTCATCCAGGCGCCGGCAGCGGGGCCGGGGACGACCTGAGGCCCAGCAGACCGCGGGGTGCGCCGCGCGGTTGTCCAGGGATTGCGGCACATGGGCTGTGCCAACCACCTACCAGGGAGTGACATGACGTCGGTTCAGGAGAGCGGCTCGCCGCTCATCAGCACGATCTACACCATGACCAAGACCTCACGGGACAACGCGGCACTGCCCGAGCGTGAGGTGATGCTCATCCGGTTGGCCTGCCTGATCGCAGCCGACGCCACCCAGGCGTCGTACCTGTACAACCTGGCCGCACCCGCGGGCCCCGCGCTGACCGTCGATGAGGTGGAGGCGGTCCTGGTCGCCGCGGCCCCGCTGGTCGGCACCGCGCGGGTCGTGATGGCAGCCGAACGGATCTCCACCGCGATGGACTACCCGATCTCCATCCATGACCTCTTCGCCACGGGTTCCACGCTGGGCTGACGCGTCAGCCGACCGGGCGCAGGTGGCTTCGGCTCTTGTGGGTCGGCGCCGGTTCGGACTCCATGGCTGCCTCGTCGGGGATCTCGGCGAGGAACCCCTGGACGTCTGACCAGACCGAGCCGATGGCGATCCCGAACACCCCCTGGCCGCCGCGGACCAGGTCGACCACCTCGTCATCGCTGGTGCATTCGTAGACGGTCACGCCGTCGCTCATCAGGGTGATCGCGGCGAGATCCTCGGCGCCCCGGTCGCGCAGCGTGCCGATGGCCGCACGGATGCTGGCCAGGGAGACGCCCGTCTCGAGCAGCCGCTTGACCACCTGGAGCACGAGGATGTCGCGGAAGGAGTACAGCCGATTGGTCCCGGAGCCGTGGGCCGACTGGACCGACGGCTCCACGAGACCCGTGCGTGCCCAGTAGTCGAGCTGCCGGTAGGTGATCCGGGCCGCCCCCGCCGCCACCGGTCCGCGGTACCCGCGACCGCTGCGTGGATCGGGTTCAGGGATCGCGAAGAGGGCCTGTTGGGCGGGATCGACCACGACGGGCCGCGATTGATCATCCACGGACGCACCTCCACTCGAGGGCTCGCGCGGGGAAGGTCGCGAACTGCGGATCGACCACGTTACTCCGAGACGACCCACAAGTCCGCCCGACACACCCCCGCCGGTGGTGCGTCAGACGTTGAAGCCCAGGGCGCGCAGCATCTCGCGGCCCTCGTCGGTGATCTTGTCCGGGCCCCACGGAGGCATCCACACCCAGTTGAGCCGGAAGTCGTCGACGATCCCGTCGAGGGCAGCGCGGGTCTGGTCCTCGATCACGTCGGTCAGCGGGCACGCCGCGGAGGTCAGCGTCATGTCGAGCGTGGCGACGTTCCCATCGTCGACGTGGACGCCGTAGATCAGCCCGAGGTCCACCACGTTGATGCCCAGCTCGGGGTCGACAACATCGTGCAGGGCCTCCATGACGTCCTCGTCAGTGGCCATGGTCATCGCGTACCTCCGGTGCTCAGGGCCTGGGACACAGCGTCCCTCCAGGCCATCCAGGACAACAGTGCGCACTTCACCCGTGCCGGGTACTTCGCCACTCCGCTGAACGCGATCGCGTCACCGAGGCGGTCCTCGTCGGGATCTCCGGCGTGGTCGGCGGTCGCCGACTGCATGAGCCCGAGGAAGGCCTCCTGGGTGGCCCGTGCCTCGGTCAGCGTCTGGCCGACGAGCAGCTCGTACATCATGCTGGCACTGGCCTGCGAGATCGAGCACCCCTGGTTGTCATAGGAGATGTCGACGACCTTCGCGGCCTCGCCCTCGCCCTCTAGGTGCACACGCAAGGTGATCTCGTCACCGCACGTCGGATTGACGTGGTGCACCTGGGCCTCATGCGGATCGCGCAGTCCCCGGCCGACCGGGTTGCGGTAGTGGTCGAGGATGATCTCCTGGTACAGCGAGTCCATCACGCCACCCTGAAGAACTTCTGTGCCCGGCGGATCCCGACCACGAGCGCATCGACCTCGAAGGGCTGGTTGTAGAGCCCGAAGCTGGCTCGTGTGGTCGCCGGTACCCCGAACCGCCGGCACGTCGGCCACGCGCAGTGGTGGCCCACCCGCACAGCGATGCCCTCGTCGTCGAGGACCTGGCCGACATCGTGGGGGTGCAACCCCGCCACCGTGAACGACACCGCACCCCCGCGTCCCTCAGCGGTGGGCGGTCCCACGATCTGCACACCGGGCAGGTCCTTGAGGGCGCCGAGCGCATACTCGGTGAGCACATGCTCATGGGCAGCAACTGCCGGCATGCCGAACCGCTCCAGGTACTGCACCGCGGCGGCCAGCCCGACCGCACCGGCGACGTTCGGTGAGCCAGCCTCGAAGCGCTGCGGCGGATCGGCGAACGTCGAGCCCTCCATCGACACCATCGCGATCATGGATCCACCTGAGTTGAACGGCGGCATGGAATCGAGCACCTCGGAACGTCCCCACAGGCATCCCACGCCGGTCGGGCCGAGCATCTTGTGCCCGGAGAAGGCCATCAGGTCGACATCCAGCGCACGCACGTCCACGGGCATGTTCGGCACGGACTGGCAGGCATCGAGCACGACCAGCGCACCGACCTCCCGGGCCCGCGCGACGATCGGGGTCACGTCATTGATCGTCCCCAGGATGTTCGACTGGTGGACGAAGGAGACGACGCGGGCCCGCTCGGTGATCACGTCATCCAGGTGGGCCATGTCCAAGCGGCCGTCATCGGTCAGCCCGATCCACCGGAGGTGGGCGCCGGTCTTGTCGCACAACTCCTGCCAGGGCACCAGGTTGGAGTGATGCTCCATCTCGGTGACGACGATCTCGTCGCCCGGCTCCAGGACGAACCGCTCAGCGCCATCAGGCAGGACCGCACCGTGCGCCTTCTTCGCGGTCGCGGCGCTGAACGCGTGGGCGACGAGGTTCAGCGACTCCGTGGCGTTGCGGGTGAACACGAGCTCCTGGGCCCGGCCACCGACGAAGCCGGCGATGACCGCCCGAGCAGCCTCGAAGTCGTCCGTGGCCTGCTCAGCCAGGAAGTGCGCACCGCGGTGCACGGCGGCGTTGTCGCGCTCGTAGAACTCCCGCTCGGCATCGAGAACCGCGACCGGCTTCTGCGACGTGGCAGCGGTGTCGAGGTAGATCAACTGACGCCCGCCGCGCACGGTACGCGCCAGGATCGGGAAGTCGGCCCGCAGAGCCGGGTCGAGCAGGGACGTCACGCCGTTGCCGCCGCCGTGATGTAGCTCGCGTAGCCGTCGGCCTCGATCGCGTCGGCCAGCTCCGGGCCACCCTCGGCCACGATCCGGCCGTCGAGGAACACGTGGACGAAGTCCGGGCGGACGTAGTTGAGGATCCGGGTGAAGTGCGTGATCAGCAGCACGCCGGCGTCCCCGGACTCACGGACTCGGTTGATCCCCTCGGACACCACCCGCAGGGCATCGACATCGAGCCCCGAGTCGGTCTCATCGAGGATCGCGACCTTGGGGTTCAGCAGCTCCAGCTGCAGGATCTCGGCACGCTTGCGCTCGCCGCCGGAGAAGCCCTCGTTGACGTTGCGCTGGGCGAAGGACGGATCGATGGCAAGGCGCTGCATCGTGCCCTTCATCTCCTTGAGCCAGGGACGCAGCTTCGGGGCCTCACCCCGGATCGCGGTCGCAGACGTGCGCAGGAAGTTCGACACCGATACTCCGGGCACCTCGACCGGGTGCTGCATGGCCAGGAAGAGGCCGGCCCGCGCCCGCTCGTCGACGGACATGGCCAGGACGTCCTGGCCGTCGAGGGTCACGCTGCCCGAGGCAATCGTGTACTTGGGATGGCCGGCCACGGCATAGGCCAGCGTGGACTTCCCGGAACCATTCGGTCCCATCAGCGCGTGCGTCTCACCCGAGTTCACGGTCAGGTTCACCCCCGTGAGGATCTCCTTCGTGCCCCCCTCTGCGTCGACGGTGACGTGCAGGTCGCGGATCTCCAGCGTGGACATGACGTTCTCCAGTTCTCGCCGGTCAGGCGACGGTCACGAAGACGGTGTCGCCTTCGACGGTGATGGGGTAGGTGGGGACAGGTGTGGTGGCCGGCGGTCCGCTGGGCTGGCCCGTGCGCAGGTCGAAGCGGGACCCATGCAGCCAGCACTCGAGCGTGCATCCGTCGATCTCACCCTCGGACAGCGACACATCGGCGTGCGAGCAGATGTCGGACACTGCGAACCACTGGTCCTCGGTGCGCACGACCGCGATCGGCCGGCCGTCCAGGACGACGCGGTGGGCCGTGCCCTCCGGGACCTCGGCGACCGTGCAGACGGGCTGGGCGCTCACAGGGCTGCCCCCTCGGCCTCGTCGCTGAAGTCGTACAGCGGGTCGACCGAGCCGAGCTCGGCATCAACGGCGGCGAGCAGCTGTTCCTGCACCTGCGGCACGCCGATCCGGTTGATCACGTCGGCGAAGAAGCCGTGCACGACCAGCCTGCGGGCAACCGACTCCGGCACGCCGCGGCTCATCAGGTAGAACAGCTGCTCGTCATCGAAGCGGCCGGTCGCCGAGGCATGTCCGGCGCCGGCGATCTCGCCGGTCTCGATCTCCAGGTTCGGCACCGAGTCGGCACGGGCGCCCTCGGTCAGGACCAGGTTGCGGTTGAGCTCGTAGGTGTCGGTGCCGGTGGCCGCGGCCCGGATCAGCACGTCGCCGACCCAGACGGTGTGCGCCCCGGCACCTTGGAGCGCGCCCTTGTAGAGCACGTTGCTGCGGCAGTCCGGCACGCTGTGGTCCACGAACAGCCGATGCTCGATGTGCTGGCCATCGTCGGCGAAGTAGACACCGATGAGCTCCGCATCCGCTCCGGGGCCGGCGTACTCCACCGACTCGACGATCCGGATCGCACGCCCGCCGAGGCTGACCTGCGTGGAGCGGACCCGAGCGTCGCGACCGAGCCGGATGGCCACCTGACCTGCGTGCACCGCATCGTCGGCCCAGGTCTGGATGTGGACCAGGTCCAGCGCGGCCCCGTCACCGACGAGCACCGAGGCGTGCTCGGAGTAGTCGGCACTGCCCTCGTGCTGGAGCAGGACCGTGGCGCGCGCATTGGCACCCAGCTCGACGATCAGTTGGCCGTGGACGAGCCCACCAGTGCCGGTCAGGCGCACGATGACCGGCTCGGCAAGCTCGGCGTTGGCCGGGATCGACAGCCGCTGCACGCCCCCGGAGTTGGCCACTGCCAGCGCGGACGTGCGGTCCACCGGCATGGGCAGCGTCTCCAGCAGCGGGTCCCCCACGGCGAGCTCGGTGAGCGTCACGCCCGCGGGCAGCTCGGCGTCCCAGTCCAGGTGCGCGTCGGAGACATCCCCGGAAAGGACGCGGGCGAAGGCAGCCAGCGGGGTGAATCGCCAGACCTCCTCGCGGCCGTTCGGCATCGGGAACGCCGCGATGTCCCGGGATGTCACCCGGGGAAGCAGGTCCTGTGCGGGGGTCAGACTGACCTCCCGCTCCTCCACGGCGGACATCAGCCGACGGCCCCTTCCATCTGCAGCTCGATCAATCGGTTCAGCTCGAGGGCGTACTCCATGGGCAGCTCACGCGCGATGGGCTCGATGAACCCACGCACGATCATGGCCATGGCCTCCTCCTCGGTCAGGCCGCGGCTCATCAGGTAGAACAGCTGGTCCTCGGAGACCTTGCTGACCGTGGCCTCGTGGCCCATTGCCACGTCGTCGACGCGGACGTCGACGTACGGGTAGGTGTCCGACCGCGAGATGTCATCGACCAGCAGGGCATCGCAGCGCACTGTCGACTTCGAGTGGTGCGCATTCTCCTGGACCTGGACCAGGCCCCGGTAGGACGTGCGCCCACCGCCTCGGGCGACCGACTTCGACACGATCGCCGAGGAGGTGTGCGGCGCCGCGTGCACCATCTTCGAGCCGGCGTCCTGGTGCTGGCCCTCGCCGGCGAAGGCGATCGACAGCGTCTCGCCCTTGGCGTGCTCACCCATCAGCCACACGGCCGGGTACTTCATCGTGACCTTGGACCCGATGTTGCCATCGATCCACTCCATGGTGGCGCCCTCGTGGGCCACTGCCCGCTTGGTCACCAGGTTGTAGACGTTGTTCGACCAGTTCTGGATGGTCGTGTAGCGGCAGCGGGCATCCTTCTTGACGATGATCTCCACGACCGCGGAGTGCAGCGAGTCACTGGAGTAGATCGGCGCGGTGCAGCCCTCGACGTAGTGGACGTAGGCACCCTCGTCGACGATGATCAGCGTCCGCTCGAACTGGCCCATGTTCTCGGTGTTGATCCGGAAGTAGGCCTGCAGCGGGATCTCGACGTTCACGCCGGGCGGCACATAGATGAACGAGCCGCCGGACCACACGGAGGTGTTCAGCGCGGAGAACTTGTTGTCCCCAACCGGGATGACGGTCCCGAAGTACTCCCGGAACAGCTCCTCGTGCTCCCGGAGCCCCGTGTCGGTGTCGAGGAAGATCACGCCCTGCTCCTCGAGGTCCTCACGGATCTTGTGGTAGACGACCTCGGACTCGTACTGGGCGGCAACGCCGGCAACGAGGCGCTGCTTCTCGGCCTCCGGGATGCCCAACCGGTCATAGGTGTTCTTGATGTCCTCGGGCAGGTCCTCCCAGCTGGCGGCCTGCTTCTCCGTCGAGCGCACGAAGTACTTGATGTTGTCGAAGTCGATGCCCGACAGGTCGGCGCCGAACGTCGGCATGGGCTTGCGGTCGAAGAGCCGCAGGCCCTTGAGCCGCATGTCCAGCATCCACTGCGGCTCGGACTTCTTCGCCGAGATGTCACGGACCACAGCCTCGGACAGGCCACGCTGCGCCGTGGCGCCAGCGGTGTCGGAGTCCGCCCACCCGTACTCGTAGGTGCCAAGGCCCTCGAGCTGCTCGGTGTTGACCGTCATGGGGTCGTCCTTCCTTCGGGGTACGCGGGTGCGCGGTCATCATCGGATGACGTCGCGCTATGTCCGATCGCTGTGGGGATGTGGGTGGTGCAGACGCCGTCGCCATGGGACAGCGTCGCCAGCCGCATCACGTGCGTGCCGAGCATGCGGCCGAACGCCTCGGTCTCGGCCTCACAGAACTGCGGGAACTCGGCCGCGACGTGGGCGACCGGGCAGTTGTGCTGGCACACCTGGATCCCGTTGGTGCCGGGCACGACCACCGCGGCATAGCCCTCGGCGGCCAACGAGTCGGCGAGCACGTCGGCGCGCTGCTCCATCGGCTCGTTCAGGTCGATGACGTCGGCGTACCGCCGCTCGAACTCTGCGACCCGGCGCCGGGCGAACTCCATGACCGCGTCCTCCCCGCCGGACTCGGCGAGGAAGCGCAGCGCCCCGACCGCCACGTCGTCGTAGGAGTTGCCGAAACTGTCGCGGCCCGACTGCGTGAGGTGGTAGTACCGCGCGGGGCGGCCACGGCCCTTGCGTCGATTGTCCGGGCCGTACGAGGGGCGGTCGGAGGCCTCGGCCATGCCGGCCTCGACGAGCTCGTCCATGTGCTTGCGCACAGCAGCCCCACTGAGCTCCAGACGATCGGCGAGCTCAGCCACCGTCGCCTGGCCCACGTCGAGCAGGGCCTGGGCGACGCGCGCTGGCGCACCGTTGACTATTTCCACAACCCCATTGTTGCGTATTTCGCCCGGAGTGCAAACACCGGGGTCCGCGTCCGGGCTCCCGGGCGCCCATCCGCTCGTGTCCGCACCCGCCAGCCCACCTACACTCCTGACGTGGCCGCCGTCGAGATCTCCGGACTGACCATGCGCTACGCCGGTCGGGCCGTCGTCAATGACCTCTCACTCACGGCGGACCTCGGGGCCATCACGGTGGTCCTCGGCCCGAACGGAGCGGGCAAGACAACCACCATCGAGACGGCTGAGGGCTTCCGGGCTCCCCAGGGCGGCACCGTCCGGGTCCTGGGCCATGACCCGCGCGCCGAGCGCCACCTGCTGGCCGCACGTGTGGGGGTCATGCTCCAGTCCGGTGGGGTGTGGCCGTCGCTGCGGGCCGCGGACATGCTCGCCCACGTCTCCCGGTTGTATGCCAACCCATTGCCGGCCGCGGACCTGCTGGACCGGCTCGGGCTGCAGCGGGTGGCCCGAACGCCGTACCGCCGGCTCTCGGGTG
>JAQBEX010000079.1:0-5935 GCA_032123675.1 Actinomycetes bacterium | reverse complement strand
CCGTGCCGCGCGGTGACCGCGACCCCGGCGGCCAACAGGTCGGTGTCGGTGTGCCCCCGGGTGCGCAGTTGGTCGACCAGCCCGGTCCACGACGCCGGGGCGTACCCGACCCCGTACCCCGTGGCTTCGGCGACGGTGTAGCCGCGGGCGGTGACCGCCTCGGCGTAGACGACCTGGGCGGCTTGGGCCTGGAACCAGGTGTGCGCGTCGAGCAGGACGACCCGTAGCCGGTCGCTGTCCGGGTCGAGGGCGGCGGCGAGCCGGTGCCGGGTGGCGTCCGCCGCTGTTGCGGTCCCCTGGGCGGTGACGGTCTGGGCCTGGGCGGTGGCGGCCAGCTCGGCGGCCAGGGTCGGGTCCGGGGTGCTGGCTGGGTCGGTGGCCGCGATCAGGGTCCGGGCGGTGTCCAGGACCCGGCGGGCGGTGCTGGTGATCGCCTCGTTGTCCCGCCCGGCCCAGCCGGCGATGTAGGCGAACGTGTAGTCACTGGTGTCCAGGCCGTGGTGCGCGGCGACCAGGTAGGCCACGCTCTCGGCCTCGACCTCGATCAGGTCCCGGCACACCGGGCCCGCACCGCGGTCCTGGGGATTGTGGAGAAGGCAGTGACCGGCCTCTTTTCTGCACCAAGCCGAGTTGTCCACCGCGATTCGGTCGCTGTCCGTGTCGGGTTGATCGGCGGCGGTGCTGACGGGCGCGGAAGCGGTAGACGCGATTCGGTGGTCCGGAGATGATGGGGTGCTGTCGGCGATCTGGAGGGTGTCGAGGCGGTCGAGGATGCCCAGGGCTGCGGCTCTGACTCGGCCGGCGGTGCTCTGGACTGTCTGGACGGGGTCTTGTCCGGGCCGGGAGGCTGCCCAGGCCGAGACGTAGGGAATCGTGTACTGGGTGGCGTCCATGCCGTGCGCGGCGGCGATCATCAGCGCGACGGACTCCGCCTCGACCTCGGCGATGTCGCGGTGCTCGGCCGCGGCTTGGTGGTCGTCCGCGTGGAGCACGATGTGCCCGACCTCGTGGGCGAGCGTGCGGCAGCGGGCTGCATCATCGAGGTCGAGGCGGACATGGACGGTCCGGTTGATCCAGTGGGTGACTCCGTTGGCGCCGCCGATCGAGGCCGCGTCGGGAGTGTCGTGCAGCGTGAAGCCGTGTTCGGCGATGATCTGCGCGAGCCCGTCCCAGAGCCCTGCGGGCGCTTGGCCGGTGAGCAGTCTCGGTGCGGGTAGCTCTGGGATGGGCTTGCCATCGGTTTGCGACACGTCCCACACGTAGGCGGGTTTGACCCCGACCATGCGGGAGCGGACGACCTCACCGCGGGCGGGCTTCTCGCCGCTTGCGAGTCGACGCCAGCTGTCGGGGTTGTCGGGCTGGAGGGAGGCCACCCGGGCTGTGACAGGGGCGAGGATCTGGTAGCCGGACTGGCCCTTCATCACGTGGCGTCCGAGTTGGCGCCACTGCTGGAAACCGGCCACGCGAGTCGGCATCGGATCGGGCACCCGCCCCTCGGCGTGGGCGATGCTGTGCTGCACCCAGATCAGCAGCGTGTTGCTGAACGACCGGGAGCGGAACCGGGCGGCGAAAGTCAACGCACGGATCCAGTCCTCGCTGGTGACCAGTGATTCGACGGCCTCTGTCAGTGTCTGTTGGAGCGCGTCGATCTTCGCAGTCCGCTCGGCGATCCGCTCCTCCAGCGTGCGGGTGTCGCGGCGCATCAGGTCCTCCTCACTGCCGGCGTGGCGGGTGGTGCGCTGGGTTGGCGCACCCGGGCGGGTCCGGGGTCAGGTCCGGGTGCGGTGATCACAACTGCCGCCTGGCCGGGTCGGGCTGGGTCGGGGACCTGTGGATGGTGGGCATGCCGAGGTTGGTCGCGGTCCGCCGCATCTGGACGAGCTTGTTCCGCGCGGCGTCGAGGCTGACCTGCAGCCCGTCGACGTCGCCGAGCCAGCCGTGTTCGGTCGCTTCGGCGAGCCGCTCGGTCAGGCTGGCGATGATCTGCTCCAGCCTGGGCTGCTGGGCGGGGTCGGGGCGCAGCATGGGGCAGCGGATGCAGGCGTGCTCGTGCTGGCAGCTCGAACCGTAGGCACGCCCGCAGGTGCCGAGCTCGAGCGTGCGCTTGGCGAAGTGGCCGAGGAACTCGTCCCACTCGCTGTCGGTGGGCTCGCGGTACTCCTCCGACGGCCGGGTGTTCCGGCGGCGGGTCAGGAACGCGCGATGATGCTCGATGACGTCGTGGTCGTAGACCGCGATGTACGTCTGGGTCGTGGCCAGCGACGCGTGTCCGAGGATCCTCGCGGTGATGTGGACCGGCAGCCCGCTGTTGACGGCCTCGGTGGCGAAGATGCGCCGGAAGTCGTGTGGGCTGAACCGGGCGGGGCTGCCGTCGGGGTTGGTGACCCGGGCGGCGACGACCAGCTCGTCGAGCAGCTCCTTGACGCGCATGTGGGTGAGCGCCTGCGCCCGCAGCCCCCAACGCCGCTGGAACAGGAACGGCAATGCGGGGCTGTGCAGCCGTTCGGCGTGGTCGTAACGGCTGACCAGCGGCAGCCGTTCCTCGCCGTCGCGGACCCGGCTGATGATCTCGGCGAAGGCAGCCGCGAGTTCGGGGCTGATGACCAGCAGGCGTTCCTTGTCGGTCTTCGATGGGGTGATCTGCAGCATCGGGATCACCTCGCCGGTCGAGGGCAGGGTGTAGGAGACGAAGGAGCGGTGGGTGAGCTCGAGCATCTCCTCGATCCGCACCCCGGTGTGGCGGAAGACCTCCACGCAGGCCCAGGCCCAGAACGCCTTCTCGGCTTCCAGGGTCAGGTTGCGTCGCACGCCCTTGTCATCAGGTGTGGTTCCGTCGCCGGCGTCGGCCGCGACGGCGTAGACGACCCCGCGCCGGCCGGTGCCACCTAGGGCCGGGTCGGTGGCCAGCACCGCCCGCCGCAGTGTCTGCCCGGCGGCGGTGAACACCTCACCTGGTGCAGCCCGGTTGGCGGCGGCTAGCAGTTCGTCGGCGGCGACGTGACGTGCGCGCGCCACGTCGACCAGCCGCGGCAGCAGCGGTGCGAGCTCGCGGATGCGCTGGTGCATCCGGGCTTGCCGGTGCTTGGTGGCCTTGGCCATGCCGGCGAGGTCACGGGAATCCACCGGCGAGGGCGCCGCCCACTGGGCCCATCGGGCCGGGTCCTCCAGCGCCCAGTGGGACAGGTCGGCGTAGAACGCGCGGACCGCAGTCAGGATCACGAAGGGGTCCTCGCGCGTCTTGCCCAGCCTGTGGTTGCCGTAACGGATCTCGCCGAGCCGCAGCTTCCAGGCCCGCGCGCTGGCATCCGACAGGTGCAGGGAGTCGATGCCCGGCTCGTGCAGCTCCAGGTCGCGCCAGAACAGCAGGATCAGCTTCGAGGCGAGCTGTCGGATCGTGGTGTAGTCCAGCCCCGGGGCCCGCTCGGTCAGGTAGTCCACGAACAGGTCGCGGATCGCCGGGCATTCGATGTTGTACGCGTCGACTATCTCCGGGATCGTCAGCTGCCCGCGGCGGCTGGCTGCATAGATCGTCGGCGGGGCATCCGCCGCGACGATGCCCACCTCGCGCAGCAGCCCGTACCAACGTGAATGGCACCGCGTGCCGTAGCCGCTCTGTGCCCGGTAGGCCTCCACGCAGTCCGCCAGCGTGATGTCGACCAGGCGACCGCCGTTGTGCATCAAGATCCGGCTCAACTGCACCAAGGCCGCCCGCCGGTCGGTCGAGGCCATCCGCAAGTCGGCCGCGCAGCGGGCGCTGATCGCCGCGAACCCCTCGGGATCACGCACCTGTTCGAACCTCGGGAACAACGTCCATGACTGGGAGGAGTAGAGCCAGTCGTAGCCCGGGCGGATCACGTCGAGCAGGATCAGCCGACCCGCCGTGCCGGTGGCCAGCGAGCGAACCGTCGCCGGACCGCTCGGCAACCCCTCGACCTGCGTCCCGTCCGCCAGGCCGGCGGTCAGCAGGTCGGGCCACGCCCTGCCGGCTGTGTCCACGCCCGACGCAAGCCAGCGCTGCTGCCACGACTCGCCAGGGAACCTGCGCAGCCACTCCAGCAGCACCCCGGCATCGCGCAGCCGGCGGCGCATCTCACTCGCTGAGGCGCCCGACTCCAAGGCCTCGACACCGGCCATGGCCTCCTCGACCGACTGCTGCGAGGCTGACCACACGGTAGGCCGGGCGATCACCGGCGTCGGCAGCGACGGGGTCAGGAAGTCGTGCTCCCCGGACCGGTTCCGAGAAGGACGCGCACCCCGGCGCAGGAACGCGACCACATCCACATGACCCCCGACGGGCCCACCGTCGAGGTCCTCGACAGCAACCCCGGCCGTGGGCGTCGTCACGGCGCCCTCAGTCACGGCGACCACCCCCGCCGAAGAGCACCTCGAGGACATCCGCGGAGTAACCGGCCCCGCCCGACAGTGGCGGCGGCGCCGGGCGCTGATCGCGAGCCCGGTGGTGCTCCAGCACCCGGGTGACGACTTCATCGGCCCGCGGCCTCAGGTAGATCTGCGTCGTGGTCAAGTGGGCGTGGCCGAGCACCCACTGCACATCGGTCAACGACAAGCCCGGGTCCTCGATCATCCGCTGCGCCGCGGTATGCCGCAGGTCGTGCAACGTCCACGACGTGCCCAGTACCTCGTTCGCGCGCTGCAGCATCCGCCGCGCCGCGGGGTAGGTCAGCGCCCGGACCGGTCGACGCCGGGTCAACCACAACGCCCGCTCGCCCGCGGGACGGTCCACCTGCGCCTCGTAGAGCCGCAACCACACGAACGCATCCGCCGCCGCCGGAAGCCACTGCAGCCGCCCAGAGCCCTTGCGACGGACCCCGATCCGCTGCTCGCCCGGATCGACCCGATCCGCCGTGACGCCCAGCAGTTCCGAGGCGCGGGCGCCGGTGGAGACGTAGAACGCCAGCAACGCCCGGTCCCGATCGCAGACCAGCGTGGCGAACAGCGCGTCGAACACACGGTCGGGCAGGCTGCGCGGCAACCGCTCCGGCAGCTTCTGCCGTAACGGCGCCCGCCGGCCCGGCGTGAACGCCTGCATCGGGTTGTGGTGCGCCTGCACCCGCCGACCCGAGCGGTGCACCGCGTCCGGGATCGGATTGACCACCGGACCCTGCCCCGCCACCGCGCGGTCGGCGTAGAACATCTTCACCACCGCGAGCGCGTGGTTGATCGTCGCCGGCGCATACCCAGCCGCCCGGTCCGCCGGGCCGACCATCCGCATCCACAGCACGAAATCGCGTGCCTCGACCCGAGACGCCCGCTGCCAGGGCACCTCGACCGCGGCCAGGAACCGCCACCACCGCAGCAGCGCCAAGCCGTAGGACCGCAGCGAGCTCACGCTGGCGCCCGAGGCCAGCATCGAGGCGAAGAAGTCGCTCACCTCCGCCACCGGCGCACCCGAGGCGTCCAACAGCACCGTCCCAGGAACACCCTCGACCTGAGCGACCCCGCCGATGATCGGCAGGACCAGCCCCGACACATCCCGTGTCGCGGCCCCGATCCCCAACCCGTACTCATCCATGCTCGTCCCCTCCCTCGGCCAAACCGTCGGAGGGAGCCGAGCACAACCCGCCGGGGCTCACCGCCAACCGGCAGACCACCGGCGCGTCCCATCGGCACAACAGGCCCAGAACCACGCCAAACCCAGGAGTTGGTGCGGTCAACAGATCGTGGGCCAGGGTCTTGACGGCCATCGCGTCGTCGACATCGGCGCGGACGGTGACGGTGCGGGTGGTGTAGTCGGTGACCCCGTTCGCCCCCCCGATGGCCGCGGTGTCCTGGCTGCGGGTGACGGTGAACCCGCGGGCGGTGATCGCCTCGGTCAGCGCGTCCCACAGCCCGGGCGGGGCTTGCCCGGCCAGCAGCTGCGGGCGGGGCGGGGTCGGGACCGGGTCGCCCTCGGTCTGGGACACGTCGAACACGG
>JAQBEX010000078.1:0-12725 GCA_032123675.1 Actinomycetes bacterium | reverse complement strand
CGGTCTGGATGTCCAGCAGCGCCTCGCGCAGCTTCATCGTCACCGGGCCGGGTTGACCGTCGCCGACCGTCCATTCGGCGTCCGCGGACTTCACCGAGCCGACGGGCGTGACGACCGCAGCTGTGCCGCAGGCGAAGACCTCCGAGATCTCCCCGCTGGCGTTGCCGGCCTGCCAGTCATCGGTCGAGATGCGACCCTCCTCGGCCGGGATCCCGAGATGACGGGCCAATGTCAGCAGCGAGTCGCGGGTGATGCCGGGCAGCAGTGTGCCTGTCAGCTCTGGCGTGACCAGTCGGGCGGAGGCACCTGAACCGAAGACGAACATCAGGTTCATCCCGCCCATCTCCTCGACCCACCGGCGTTCGATCGCGTCGAGCCAGACGACCTGGTCACAGCCCTTGTCGGCCGCACGGGCCTGGGCGATCAGCGAGCCCGCGTAGTTGCCCGAGCACTTGGCCTCACCGGTGCCCCCCGGTGCGGCCCGGACGAACTCCTTGGACAGCCAGACGCTGACCGGCTTCACGCCGCGCGGGAAGTAGGCACCGGCTGGTGAGGCCATGAGCAGGAACGTGTACGAACTGGCCGGGCGGACGCCGAGGCCCACCTCGGTGGCGAACTCGAACGGGCGCAAGTACAGCGACTTCTCCGGATCCCGGGCGACCCAGTCACCGTCGGCATGAACCAGCGCCTCGACGGCCCCCAGGAATAGCTCCTCGGGCAGCTCGGCCATCTCCAGGCGGGCCGCGCTGCGACGGAAGCGGACAGCGTTCGCCTCGGGGCGGAAGGTGATCAGCGAGCCGTCACCGGATCGGTAGGCCTTGAGCCCCTCGAAGATGGACTGGCCGTAGTGGATGAACATGCTCGACGGGTCGAGGTCGAGGTTGCCGTAGTCGACGAGTTCGGGCTCGCCCCATCCACCGGCCGCTGTCCAGTCCGCGCGGACCATGTGGTCGGTGACGTGCTGGCCGAATCCGGGGTCCGCAAGGATTGCCTCCCGCTCGGTCGCCGAACGGGTCGCGCCTGTCGTTCGGTCCGCGACCTTGGCCACGGCCCGCTCACCCACGGGGTACAGCTCGATCCCCGCGGCCACCATCTCGGCGGCGGTTCGGTATGCGGGCGTGCCTGCGTCGGTGCTCATGGTGGGTCAGTATCGCTGATCCGGGCGCCCGCCCGCGAGGGCTCCCGGATCTTGGTGCGCGGCGCCGGGGTCAGCCGACGGCGCCGACGGCCAGCGCGTCACCTATCTGGCTTGTGGAACGCACAGAAGAGCCGCGCATGGACAGGTCCGCGGCGACCGCGGCCTCGACCCGGTCGGCCGCCTCCTGCAGCCCGAGGTGCGCCAGGAGCATGGCCACTGACAGCACCGTGGCGGTCGGATCTGCCTTGCCCTGCCCCGCGATGTCGGGGGCCGAGCCGTGCACGGGCTCGAACATGCTCGGGTTCGTTCGGCTCGGGTCGATGTTCCCGCTGGCCGCAAGGCCGATGCCCCCGGCGATCGCCGCGCCGATGTCGGTGAGGATGTCGCCGAACAGGTTGTCGGTGACCACGACGTCGAAGCGCTCCGGCTGGGTCAGGAAGAACATCGCGGCGGCGTCGACGTGGCAGTAGTCGGTATCGATCTCCGGGAACTCCGCGGCCACTTCATCGAACGTGCGCTGCCACAGCGAGCCGGCGTGGACCAGCACGTTCGTCTTGTGCACCAGCGTGACCTTGCCGCGCCGTGCCGCCGCCCGGGCGAAGGCGTCGCGGACGATGCGCTCAACGCCGAACCGCGTGTTCAGGCTCTCCTCGGTCGCGACCTCGTGGGGAGTCCCCCGCCGCAGCGTGCCCCCGGAGCCCACGTACGGCCCCTCGGTGCCCTCCCGGCAGACCACCATGTCAATGTCGGCCGGCCCCTTGTCCGCAAGTGGGGTCCGCACGCCGGCGAACAGCTTCACGGGCCGCAGGTTCACGTGGTGGTCGAGCTCGAAGCGCAGCGGCAGCAGGACCCCGCGCTCGAGCACGCCCGGCGGCACGCTCGGATCCCCGATGGCGCCGAGCAGGATTGCATCCTGGGCGCGCAGCTCGGCGAGGACGGAGCGGGGCAGGGTCTCGCCCGTCGCGTTGTAGCGGCGGGCACCCAGGTCGTAGTCACTGGTCGACACAGTGACGCCCGTCGATCGGGCCACGGCGTCGAGCACCTTGAGCCCCTCGGCGACCACCTCGGTGCCGATCCCATCCCCGGCAATGACAGCAAGCTTCAGTTCATCCACGGGGAGAACCTTAATGGGCACTGCCATCGCTATCGTCGGGGTGTGTTCCGGCCCCTGCGCACCGAGCGCCTGATCGTCCGGCCCGCGCAGCCCGATGACGTCGATGCCCTGCACGAGCGCCGCAACGACCCAGCTGTTGCCAAGCTGCAGGCCTGGGCGACCCCGTACCCGCGGAGTCGGGCTGCGTCGATCGTCGCCGAGACCGCAGCGATGGCCGGGCCGCAGGAGGGCACGTGGTGGATGGCGACGGTCGTCGAGGCCGCGTCCGGACAGATCGTGGGCGATCTCGTCGTGCGCATGACCAATCAGTTGCGCACGGCTGAGGTCGGCTACTCGATCGCCAGTGCGCATTGGGGCCGGGGGTATGCCAGCGAAGGTCTCGACGCACTCGTCGACTGGCTGCTCAGCGCGCTGCCCATCACCCGGCTCACCGGGATGCTGCACCCCGACAACCGGGCGTCGGCGATGGTCCTGGAACGCACCGGCTTCCGTTTCGAGGGCCACACCCGGGCGTCGTTCTGGCTCGGGGACGACAACTCCGACGACTGGATCTACGGCATGACCCGGCAGGAACGGGTCCTGTGGGCAGGACGACCCCGGACCGCGCCGGCGGACGTCCGACTGGTCGCGGTGACCCAGGCGAACAAGGAGTCCGTCCTGGCATTGCGGACCCACCACAGCCAGGAAGCATTCGTTGCTCCCGTGCTGCGGTCGTTCGCCGACGCGCTGCTGCCCGACATCGTGGACGGCGCGCCGCTCGTGCCGTGGCTGCGGGCCATCGAGGCTGACGGGCTCACCGTTGGATTCGTGATGCTGGCACAGACGTCCACCGACCATCCCGAGCCGTACCTCTGGCGACTGCTGATCGACCGTATGCACCAGCGTCGGGGCATCGCCTCGCGCGCGCTCGGGCTCATCACGGTCGAGTGCGCTCGCCGGGGAGCCGGCACGCTTCTGGTCAACTGGTGCGAGGGAAAGGGCTCCCCGCGCCCGTTCTACCTGGCCCACGGGTTCGAGCCGACCGGGCGGGTGGTGGATGGCGAGACCGAGGCCCGATTGATCCTGCCCGGCGCGGCCGGATCGTAGGCGGGGCGCGCTGAGCACCAGACGGGTGCCACCCCCCGGCACTGCCGCACTGGGCGGACCTGTGCGGCCACGAACCTGCGAGCGGCCGCAGCAAGCCGGCGGACGTCGCAACCCGCACGCCGCACGCCGCGAGCCGGCGGCCTACCAGAGGATGTCCTGGTCCTCGGCGACCCCCGGAATCCGATCCAGGACGTGGGTCCGGCCGGCGACGTCGATCTCGCCGCTGAAGTGCCCGACGGGTTGGACGAAGTGGCTGCGCAGCACCTTGAGGTCGAGGTGCTCGTTGTGCAGGGCCAACGGCTCGAAGCGCAGTCGCACCGACCCGTCGGCCGTGACCACGCGCCACGGCGCCATCAGGTCCGTGCGGTCGAACGTGAAGCGGCTGCGCGGGTCCAGCGGGATCGGCCGACCGTCGATCCAGACGGCATTCTCCCGCGATCGCTCGCCAACGCCCGAGAAGCCCTCGAGCAGGTTGAACCCCAGCACTGTGCCGTCCTCGAGCCGCCCGGTGCCGTAGGCCCAGCGCCACGCGGTGCTCCGGCAGAGCAGCCCCTTGGTGTAGTCGTACCCCCCGAGGCCCCCGTCGATGGTGCAGGTTCGGGTGCCCTCCTCGCCGTGCACGACGACACACCCGGCGGCAGCAAGGCCAGCGGTCTTGGCGGTCACGGAGACCGAGGACTCGGGGCCGTGGGCCACCTCGGAGACCGCGGTGATCCCCACACCACCCTCGCGAAGGGTCAGGTCGAGCTCGACCCACGCGTGGGACCGACCCGGCACGCTGGCCACCGACCGACCCAACGATGCCCGGAAGCGGATCTCCTCCCCGTCGCGGCGGAGCGTGTAGCGGGTGCCCGGCAGGCGATAGGTGGCGCGCAGGCCATCCCCGGGGGCGTCGTTGACGGCCGCCAGGGCACCCTTGCGGCTGGAGTCGGCGATCACGGTGCCGGTCTTCAGGTCGGTGACCATCAGGAACCCCGACCCTGTGATCCCCCCGTTGACCAGCGCGGCGGTGACCGCGATCTCCTCGGTGGCGGCGAACAGGTAGACCCACGACTTCTCCCGGAGCCTCCGGCGCGCCATCCCGACCGGGTGGGACCCGCCAAGCCGGTGCGGACCGGCCAGTGCACCCATCGCTGTCAGCCCGACGATGCCGGCGTACCCCCCGAAGTGTGGGATCCCCTCGGCCGACACGGCGTGCGACGGCGCAGGATCCAAGGGGCTGACTGCGAGCTGTCGTTGTGATCCGGTGGACACCATGCCACGCACGCTATCCGGCTGACCGTCCTCGCCGCATGGGCCGTCCCGGCCACATCCGCAGGTGCGGTGCACACGCAGCATGCGCTACCCTTTCCGTGATGTTCACCGTGCGACTGCTCCTTGGCAGCCGCGGCGGGGCCTGACAGACCGGCTCCCCTGCCGCGGGTGATGGCGTGTGCCGGTTCGAGACCCCACGGGTCGAACCCCAGACACAGCCCCAGGAGCACTGATCATGAACACCCCCTCGCATGTTCCGTACGCCCAGCGCACCGCACAACAGACCTCGCCCATGGCGTGGCAGCGCTACGCACCCTTCACCCCCATCAGGCTGCCGGACCGGGCCTGGCCAAGCACGGTCATCGACAAGGCCCCGCGCTGGTGCGCGGTCGTCCTGCGCGATGGCAACCAGGCGCTCATCGACCCGATGACCCCCGAGCGCATGCGGCGCATGTTCGAGCTTCTGGTCCGGATGGGCTACAAGGAGATCGAGGTCGGCTTCCCGTCGGCGAGCCAGACGGACTTCGACTTCGTCCGGGAGCTGATCGAGCAGGACCTGATCCCCGATGACGTGGTGATCCAGGTCCTGACCCAGGCGCGCGAGCACCTGATCGAGCGCACGTTCGAGTCCATCCGCGGTGCCAAGCAGGCGATCGTGCACCTGTACAACTCCACCTCCACGCTGCAGCGCAGGGTGGTGTTCGGACTGGACCGCGACGGGATCCGCGACATCGCCGTGCAGGGCGCGCAACTGTGCATGAAGTTCGCCGAGCAGGTCACTCCCGAGACCGACATCTTCTACGAGTACTCCCCCGAGTCCTACACGGGCACCGAGCTGGAGTTCGCCGTCGAGGTCTGCAACGCGGTCAACGATGTCTGGCAGCCGACCCCGGAGCGCAAGGTCATCATCAACCTGCCGGCGACCGTCGAGATGGCCACCCCGAACGTCTACGCCGACTCGATCGAGTGGATGCATCGCAACCTGCGCTACCGCGACTCGGTAGTGCTGAGCCTGCACCCGCACAACGATCGCGGCACCGCGGTCGCCGCCGCCGAGCTGGGTTTCATGGCCGGAGCGGACCGGATCGAGGGCTGCCTGTTCGGCAACGGCGAGCGCACCGGCAACGTCTGCCTGGTCACGCTGGGCATGAACCTGTTCAGCCAGGGCATCGACCCGCAGATCGACTTCCGGGACATCGACGAGATCCGCCGGACGGTGGAGTACTGCAACCAGCTGCGGGTACCCGAGCGGCACCCGTACGGCGGTGACCTGGTATTCACGGCCTTCTCCGGTTCCCATCAGGACGCGATCAACAAGGGCTTCCGGGCCATGGAGCTCGACGCCGGGACGGCCGGGGTACCGGTCGAGGACTTCCGGTGGGAGGTCCCCTACCTGCCGATCGACCCGCACGACATCGGTCGCACGTACGAGGCCGTCATCCGCGTCAACAGCCAGTCCGGCAAGGGCGGGGTGGCCTACATCATGCGCACCGAGCACGGGTTGGAGCTGCCCAGGCGGCTGCAGATCGAGTTCTCCCAGGTCATCCAGCGGATGACCGACTCCGAGGGCGGCGAGGTGGCCCCCGACCAGATGTGGGAGCTGTTCGCCGATGAGTACCTTCCCATCACCGAGATGCCCTGGGGTCGGTTGAAGCTGCGCCACGTCATCGTCGAGTCAGACGTCGAGGGCTCCACCGAGGTGCGTACCGTCATCCGCGACAATGCTCACCACGCGCGGGAGTTCGAGGGCATCGGCCACGGCAACGGACCCATCGCGGCCTTCTGCGACGCGTTGGCCGCCCACCACATCGATGTCCGCGTCCTGGACTACTCCGAGCACGCGATGTCGGCCGGCGACGATGCCAAGGCCGCCGCGTTCGTGGAGTGCGCGATCGGCGGGCGGGTGCTGTGGGGGGTCGGCGTCGACTCGTCGATCGTGACAGCCTCGCTGAAGGCGATCATCTCGGCAGTGAACCGGGCCCAGCGCGACCAGGTCGGCTGACGGGGCCCGATCCGGCCGGTTGCGCGCGGCGCCAGCGGCCGGATCGTGGCTAGCATGGCCACCATGGCTGCCGTTCATCGTCCCGTCCGTCTCACCTTCCCGCAGACCCAGGTCCGCGAGCCGGTCGTCTACCACCTCGGTGTGGACTACGGCGTGGTCACCTCGATCCGGCGCGCGTCGATCGAGGACCACTTCGGTTGGATGGTCCTGGAGCTGACCGGGGAGCCGGATCAGCTTGACGCCGCGGAGGCCTACCTCACCTCGCTGGGCATTGAGGTGGACCCGGTGATCGGCGACATCGTCGAGGGGTAGTCAGCACGGAACTCGCCCCGCGCTCTGGCGGCGCTGCGGATCGGTCCCGCGGTCCCGCGAGCCCCCGAGCCCCCGGCCGCACGAGCCCCGGGCCCCGGGCGCCGGGCCGCACGAGCCCGCGAGCCCCGGGCCGCGAACTGCGACTACACCAGGTCGACGCTCTCGACCTGGCTGGCCTCGATCTCGCCAGCGATCGTGGCGAGCACCTCGGCGCCCGGCGACGCGTCCACAGTGAGCACCATGACAGCCTGGCCACCCACGGCGTCTCGCGACACCTGCATGCCGCCGATGTTGACCCCGGCATCACCCAGGGCCCCGCCGACCGCACCCACCACGCCGGGCCGGTCCGCGTAGCGCAGCACGACCAGGTGCTCGGACAGCGGGACCTCGATGTCGAAGTCGTCGATCTCCACGAGCTTGGCCACGTTCCGCGGCCCCGACAGGGTGCCGCCGATGCGCAGCGACGTGCCGTCGGTCAGGGCGAGGCGGACCCGGACGAGGTTCCGGTGGTCCCCGGCGTCGGCATCGGTCACGAGCACGGCCTCCACGCCACGGTCCTTGGCGATCACCGGTGCGTTCACGTAGGAGACCTGCTCCTCGGACAGCGGGGTGAAGACCCCCTTGAGGGCGGAGAGCTCGAGGATCTTCACGTCGTTCTCGGTGACGTCGCCGCGCACCTCGGTCTCGACGGCGGCACTGGGCGCGGTCGCAAGATTGGTCGCGGTCTGCCCGAGTGCCTCGGTCAGGGGCAGCATGGGGCGCACGTCGTCGGCGATGGCGCCACCCTTGACGTTGACCGCATCGGGGACGAGCTCACCGGCAAGGGCCAGTCGCACCGAGTTGGCCACGGCAATCCCGGCCTTCTCCTGCGCCTCGTCGGTCGAGGCCCCCAGGTGCGGGGTCACCACGACCTGCTCGAGGTCGAACAGCGGTGAATCCGTGCACGGTTCCTTGGCCCACACGTCAATCCCGGCCCCGGCCACGCGCCCGTCCACGATGGCCTCATGCAGGGCGGCCTCATCGACGATGCCCCCGCGGGCGGCGTTGATGATCCGGACGGTCGGCTTGACCTTGTGCAGGGCCTCGTCGCCGATCAGGCCGATCGTCTCGGGTGTCTTGGGCAGGTGGACAGTGATGAAGTCGCTGTCGGCGAGCAGATCGTCCAGGGACACCATCTGGATCCCCATCTGGGCAGCGCGAGCCGGCTGGACGTAGGGATCGTAGGCGATGAGCTTGACCCCGAACGCGCTCAGGCGCTGAGCGACCAGCAGGCCGATCCGACCCAGCCCGACCACCCCGACCACCTTGTCCGCGAGCTCGACACCGGTGTACTTGGAGCGCTTCCAGGCGCCACCCTTGAGCGCATCGTTGGCGGGGGCGATGTGCCGGGCGCTGGCCAGCAGCAGCGCGATGGCGAGCTCCGCCGCTGAGCCGATGTTGGAGGTGGGCGCGTTGACGACCATGACGCCGGCCTGGGTGGCTGCGGGGACATCGACGTTGTCGAGGCCGACACCGGCGCGCGCGACCACCTTGAGTCGACGGGCGGCAGCGATGGCCTCAGCGTTGACCTTGGTGGCCGATCTGATCAGGATGGCATCGACATCCGCGATCGCGGTGAGCAGTTGCTCGCGATCGGCTCCGTCGCAGTGGCGGATCTCGAAGTCGGGGCCCAGGGCCTCAACCGTTGCGGGGCTGAGTTCCTCGGCGATCAGGACGATGGGCTTGCTCACGGTGGCACCCTCTTGACGGACCCACGGGGTCGATCCCCACGGCTGGGCCAATTCTAACGACCCGACGAACGCCCGCTCCGGCACCCCGAAGGTCCCGAGCCGTCCCGCGAACGACCCGTGATTCGCGCCCGTGCGGGGCCTGGTCTGCCTCGACCGAGCCTCGGCCCACCCGCACTCGACTCGCGGTTCGGGGGCCTGGGGCCGGAACCCCGGTTGCGAGGTTCACCGGATGCGGGTCTGCCAGTTCCGGTCCATCCTTTTGTCCATGAGCCACGGCGGGGCGAACGGGCGCACGAGCGCGTCGATCAACGCTGCGCTGCTGTTGGTGGTCGCCCTGTTCCCCCTGCTGGTTACGGCTGAACCGCCCCGGGTCGATCACACCGAAGTGCGACCGTGGGGCTGCCAGACCTGCATCATCCCCGCGGACCCGGTGCCAGCCGACGACGGCGTTGACGACCAGGGGCCCTCGCTGTGACCCGCCTGCAGCTGGCGGCCTCGCTCCCCCAGACACTGATCGCCGCCAGGTGCATCCGAAGAGGCCTCTGAGTCAGAAGTAGTAAATGAAGGATCAATCACCCTCGCTGATCCATCACGGTTTGTCCAGACCTCCTGAGGGGCGACTGACCCCCCGAAGCCGGCGCTCCGGGGGGTCAGTCGTCTTCCATGGCAATCGTGGGCACCTGGGCCAGGCAGCGCCGCCGAGTGCGCCCCCGCGAGTTCGCGATCAGCGCGCTGCGGTGCCCTCCACGTAGTCGCTGTCCGAGGTCTTCACCCAGCTCATCAGCTGACGCAGCTGACGCCCGGTCTCCTCGATCGGGTGCGCCTCGCCGGCGGCCCGCAGCGCGTGGAACTCCGGAGCTCCGGCGTCCTGGTCATCGATGAACCGCTGGGCGAAGGCGCCCGACCGGATGTCAGCGAGGACGGCGCGCATGTTCTCCTTGACGTGCGGATCGATGACCCGCGGCCCCGACACGTAGTCGCCGTACTCGGCGGTGTCCGAGATGCTCCAGCGCTGCTTGGCGATCCCGCCCTCATACATGAGGTCGACGATCAGCTTGAGCTCGTGCAGGCACTCGAAGTAGGCAACCTCTGGCTGGTAGCCCGCCTCGGTCAGCACCTCGAATCCGGTCTGGACCAGCATCGACGCCCCACCGCAGAGCACGGCCTGCTCGCCGAAGAGGTCGGTCTCGGTCTCCTCGGTGAACGTGGTCTTGATCCCGCCAGCGCGCAGCGCACCGATCGCCTTCGCGTACGACAGCGTCAGGTCCCACGCCCCGCCGGTGGCGTCCTGCTCCACGGCGACGATCGCCGGGACCCCGCGGCCCGCGACGTACTCGCGTCGGACCAGGTGACCCGGGCCCTTCGGCGCCACCATGCAGACGTCGACATCGGCCGGCGGCTTCACGTAGCCGAAGCGGATGTTGAACCCGTGGGCGAAGAACAGCGCGTCGCCGGGCTTCAGGTTCGGGGCGATCGCCTCGGCGTAGAGCCCACGCTGGGCGGGGTCCGGGACCAGGACCATGATCAGGTCGGCCTCGGCGCACGCGGTCGACGGGTCCACGACCCGCAGACCCTCGGCCTCGGCCTTGGCCCGGCTCGTGGAGCCCTCGGCGAGGCCGACGCGCACATCCACCCCCGAGTCGCGCAGGCTCAGCGCATGGGCATGGCCCTGGCTGCCGTATCCGAGCACCGCGACCGTGCGGCCCTGGATGATCGAGAGGTCGGCGTTGTCGTCGTAGTACAGCTCAGCCACTGTGAGGCTCCTCGGGTGTTGCGGCGCACGTTGGGCGCCGGGGATCGTCGGGTGATTGTGTCAGGTGCTCATTGCTCAACGAGCCAGTGGCTCACCAAGTGCCGACGGCGCCCCTGAGTTGCCGTCGGCACTTCGCACGTTGGCGCTCAGGCGCTCCGATCGACCGGGCGCAGTCCACGCTCGGTCATTGACTTCGACCCTCGGCCCAGGGCCACGGCCCCGGATTTCACCAGCTCGCGGATGCCGAACGGCTCGAGCACCCGCAGCAGGGCGTCGAGCTTGTCGCGGCTGCCCGTGGCCTCGATGGTGACCGCATCGGGAGCGACGTCGACCACGCCGGCCCGGAACAGCGCGACGGTCTCCAGGACGTGGCTGCGGGTCGTCGAATCCGCACGCACCTTGACCAGCATGAACTCCCTCTGGACCGAGGTGCCCGGCTCGAGTTCGACGATCTTGAGCACGTTGATCAGCTTGTTCAACTGCTTGGTGACCTGCTCGAGCGGCAGCCCACCGACCTCCACGACCAGGGTGATCCGGGACACCTCCGGCGTCTCGGTCGGACCCACGGCCAGGGACTCGATGTTGAAGCCCCGCCGCGAGAACAGCCCTGCGATCCGGGCCAGGACACCTGGCTGGTCCTGGACCAGCACGCTCAACGTGTGACGGCTCATCGCTCAGTCCTCCCGGTCCCACGCGGGCGCCATGTCGCGCGCATGCTTGATGTCGGAGTTGCTCGTCCCGGCGGCCACCATCGGCCAGACCATGGCGTCCTTGTGCACCCGGAAGTCCACCACCACGGGCCGGTCGGTGATCGCCATCGCCTTCTCGATCGTGGCGTCCACCTCGTCCGCGGAGTCGCAGCGCAGGCCGACGGCACCGTAGGCCTCGGCGAGCATGACGAAGTCGGGCACGTCGTGGGAGTGCAGGTCAGTGTTGGAGTAGCGCTCGCTGTAGAACAGGGTCTGCCACTGGCGCACCATCCCGAGGGCGCCGTTGTTGATCAGCGCCACCTTGATCGGGATCCTGTTGATCGAGCAGGTGGCCAGCTCCTGGTTGGTCATCTGGAAGCAGCCATCACCGTCGACGGCCCACACGACCTTGTCGGGCGCACCGACCTGAGCGCCCATCGCCGCGGGCACCGCGAAGCCCATCGTGCCCAGGCCCCCGGAGTTGATCCAGGTGCCCGGCTTCTCGTAGCCGACGAACTGGGCGGCCCACATCTGGTGCTGGCCAACGCCTGCCACGTACAGGGCGTCGGGTCCGGCGATCTTCCCCAGCCGTTCGATGACGTACTGCGGGGCCAAGGTCCCGTCCTCGGGCAGGTCGTAGCCAAGGGGGTACTTGTCCAGCCAGCGGTCCAGCTCCCCCCACCAGCCCTCGAGGTCGAAACTGCGTCCGGCGGCGAGCTCGGCCTGCAGCGTGGTGACCAGCTCCGCGATGACCTCCTTGGCATCACCCACGATCGGCACATCAGCCCGCCGGTTCTTGGAGATCTCAGCCGGATCGATGTCGGCGTGGATCACCTTGGCGTGTGGGGCAAAGGTCGACAACTGCCCGGTGACACGGTCATCGAAGCGAGTGCCCAGCGCGATCAGCAGGTCCGAGGACTGCAGCGCGCCGACAGCGGCCACGGTGCCGTGCATGCCCGGCATCCCCAGGTTCTGCTTGTGGCTGTCGGGGAAGGCCCCACGGGCCATCAGCGTGGTCACCACGGGGATCCCGGTCAGCTCGGCCAGCGCGAACAACTCCTCCGAGGCGCCCGCACGGATGATCCCGCCGCCCACGTACAGGACCGGCTTGCGCGCCCCGAGCATCAGCCGGGCAGCCTCCCGCACCTGCTTGGTGTGCGGCCGGATCGTCGGCTTGTACCCGGGCAGGTCAAGGCGGGTGGGCCAGGTGAAGGTGGTCTGGGCCTGCAGCGCGTCCTTGGATATGTCCACGAGGACGGGGCCGGGACGGCCTGTGCTGGCCAGGTGGAACGCTTCGGCAATCGCCCGGGGGATGTCGTCCGGGTCGGTCACCAGGTAGTTGTGCTTCGTGACCGGCATCGTGATGCCACGGATGTCGGCCTCCTGGAAGGCATCGGTGCCGATGGCTGCCGAGTTCACCTGGCCTGTGATGGCCACCATCGGCACCGAGTCCATGTACGCGTCAGCGATCGGCGTCACCAGGTTGGTGGCTCCCGGCCCGGAGGTCGCCATGCAGACCCCGACCCGTCCGGTCGCGTACGCGTAGCCCGCTGCTGCATGCCCTGCGCCCTGCTCGTGGCGGACGAGGATGTGCCGGACCTGGGTGGAGTCCATCAGCGGGTCGTATGCGGGCAGGATCGCGCCACC
>JAQBEX010000077.1:0-11421 GCA_032123675.1 Actinomycetes bacterium | reverse complement strand
GCCCAGATCCGCCGCTCCGGTGACGTTGAGGTCGACCATGGACTGCTCGAGTGTGGCGAGGTCGTGCTGCGACCTGACACGGCCGAGGTCCAGGTGGGGCAGCGGATCGTGCCGCTGTCGCCGACGGAGTACAAGCTCCTGGCCGAGTTGATCGGTGCTCGCGAGCGGGTGGTCAGTCGCGACGACCTGCTGCGCAACGTCTGGGGGTACCGCAACCCCGGCGACGGACGCGTCTTGGACAATCTCGTGTACCGGCTGCGGGCCAAGATGGAGACCGACCCAGCCGAGCCGGTGCACCTGATGACCGTCCGCGGATTCGGCTACCGCCTCAAGGCCTGACCGATGCGATTCGGCCTGCGGACGCGGGTGGCACTCGTCTTCGCGGTGCTGTCGGCCTTTGTCGCCGTCCTGGTGGCCAGCGGGATCTACCTTGTCAGCCGCAGCTACCTGACCAACGAACGGCAGTCGATCGGCCTCACGCGTGCCCTTCTGGACGCGCGGTCTGTCGATACGGCGATCGCCGGCGGATCCCAGCCGGGCGAGGTGCTCAGCCAGCAGCCCGTGATCGGGCAGTCCCAGGCGCTGATGCGGGTCGGCACGGTCTGGTACTCGCGCGGCAGCACCGTGGCCCCGTCGGAGATCCCTGAGTCCCTGATCGACCTGATGCTCACCGAGGGTGGCGCCCAGCAGACCTTCGCGATCGATGACAAGTACTACTACGCCGTCGGGGTGTACACGAGGTCCGGGCTGTACGTCGAGCTGTTCCCGCTGGCCGACCTGCTCAAGACCCTTCGCAACGGCGCGCTGCTGCTGGTCCTGCTGGCGGTCGGGGCGTTCGTGCTCGGCGGAGCGGTTGGTCGCTACATCGGTGGGGTGCTCATGCACCCGCTGCGCCAACTGGCCGATGGTGCCCGCGACCTGGCCGACGGGAACCTGGACGTGCGGCTGCCCGATACCGGGGACCCGGACCTGGACCCGATCTCCGACTCCTTCAACGACATGGCGCTGGCAGTCGCGTCGCGCATCGAGCGGGAACGACGGTTCGTGGCGAACGTGAGCCATGAGCTGCGCTCCCCACTGACCACCGTCGTGGCCACCGCTGAGCTGCTCGATGAGCATCGGGACACGTTCCGGCCCCGCGAGGCTCGGCTGGTCACCAGCCTGGCCACGCAGACCCGGCGCCTGTCGCAGATCCTCCTCGATCTCCTGGAGATCTCCAGCGTGACCGCGACCGCCCCGGTGCAGCGGGATGTGACCGACATTGCCGGGCTCGTCGAGGGGGTCCTGGCCGCGCGCAACCTCGAGGCGGGGATCCTGGCGGGGGATCGCCCCCAGATCCTGACCGACGCACGTCGTGTCGAGCGGGTCGTGGCCAACCTCGTGGACAACGCCACCAGGCACGGCGACGGTGTCCGTCAGATCCTCGTGATCGCCGGAGGCGGTCGCGTCCGCATCCACGTCGATGACGCTGGACCGGGGGTGCGACCCGAGGAGGCCGAACGTCTCTTCGAGCCCTTCGCGCGCGGTTCCGACGTCAACGAGCGGCGGGTCGAGGGAGCCGGGCTGGGCCTGGCGATCGTCCGTGACCAGGCTGCAGCGATCGGCGCCGAAGTGACGGTTGAGGACTCGCCGTTCGGCGGTGCTCGGTTCACCCTGGACCTGCCGATCGAGAGGACGCCATGATGGCGGCCCGCTGGCACCGTCGCGCAGCCACGCTCCCGGTGCCCCCCGTGCTCGTGGTGCTCCTGATGCTCGTGGTGCTCATGGGTGTGTCGGGATGTGGTGTCCCGACTCAGGATCGGGCCCAGTCCCTGCCCAGCGGTGCGCTGCCCGGGATCACCCAGACCCCGACTCCCAGCCCGAGCCCGATCAGCAACGAGTCGACGGTCTACTTCGTGTCGGGTCGAGGCCTCGAGGGTGTCCGCGAGGCGGTGAGCGAGCGGAGCGTCGCCGGCGTGATGGCGGCCCTTGCCGCGGGGCCACCAGCGGACCGGGCGTCGGACCTGCGCACGCTGCTCGTGGATCCGCTCACGGGAGCACCGGTCCTGACGGTCGTGGACTCGACGGCGTCGGGTCAGGTTGTCCTGTCCCGGACCGAGGCCTTCACCCTGCTGCCGGCCAACGACCAGGTGCTGCTCGTGGGCCAGGTGGTGAGCAGCCTGGCCGAGGTCGGCATCTCCTCGGTGGTCATCACCAACGGGGCCGGCCAGCCGATCCCGCTCGTGCTGCCTGATGGCCGTGTCCTCGAGGGCCCGGCCACTCCTGCGGACTATGCGGTCCTCGTGATCGACTCGCCCGACGCCTCGGACAGCGCATCGCCCGAACCGTGATCCGCACGTGCTCTGACCCGCACGTGCTCTGATCCGTCCGTGCCCTGATCCGGCCGTGCCCTGATCCGGCCGCGGGGTCAGCCGTCAGCGGCGGATGACTCGCATGAGCGCCGGTCGGTCTGGGCGGATCGTGACCAGCGGCAGGGGGCGCACGGGCGGTCCTGAGGGTTGGAGCTGAACGGCCCTGCAGATCATCGCCAGGGACAGCACCGCCTCGGCGTAGGCGAAGTCACGCCCGATGCACATGCGCGGTCCGGCGCCGAATGGGATGTAGGCGGTTCGCGTCCCCGGGGTCGAGCCCGCCGCCGGGGGGAGGAACCGTTGTGGGTCGAACGTCTCCGGCTCGCTCCACACCGACTCGTGCCGGTGCACGATCCACGGGCTGAGGATCACCAGCGAGCCGGCGGGGACGTGCGAGCCGCCGAGCTCCATGTCTGCCGCCGTGCTCCGGGTGATCAACCACGCAGGCGGGTTCAGGCGCATCGCCTCGTCAACAACGGCGCGGCAGACCTCGAGCTCGGCCAACCTCGAGAGGTCGACGGCCTCGCCCGGGCCCAGCCCGCCCAGGACCGACTCGGCCTCCTCGGCGACTCGGTCGGCGACCTCTGGATGGGTGCTCAGGAGCACGAGGGCCCAGGTCAGGGCGGAGGCGACGGTCTCATGACCCGCGACCAGGAAGGTGACGATCTCATCGCGAACCTCCGTGGGGCTCAGGGTGGATGCCAGGAGCAGGTCGAGCATGTCCGGGGGCTCGCTCGGGCCCTGGGCTCGTCGCTGGGCGAGGATCGCCGTGACGGCTGCGTCGAGCTCGGCCAGGGAATGTGCCATCCGGCGATTGCCGGGGGTGGGGATCCAGCCGGGCGCCCGCAGGGGCATCCGGGCCATCGAGACGACCTCTTCGAGAGCTGTCAGGGTCGCGGCGGCCAGTCGATCCGCGACTGGCCCCAGACGGTGGCCGAACAGCGAGTCGCCAACCACCTCGAGGGCCAGGGTCATCACCTCGGAGTCGATGTCCACCACGCCGCCGTCGCCGAGCGCGCGGAGTCGATTCACGAGCACGTCCGCGGCCCGCGCCGTGTGCTCGGCGACCTGCGGCAGCGTGTCGGCGTGGAAGGCGGGTTGGAGGATGCGCCGGTGCTCGCGCCAGATCGGGTTGTCGCTGGTCAGCAGGCCGTTGCCGGTGACCCGGGACAGCGCGCGGTACTGGATCGTGTCCTTGCCCACGTCACGGGCCCGACCCACCAGGACCTTCCGCACGTCATCGGGGTGGCACACCAGGTAGGTCGGCGGGGACGGGATCGGGAACTGAACGACGTCGCCGTGGATGCGCCACTGCGAGGCTAGGAACGCGAGGGGGTCGGTGCCGATGCGCCGCATGGAGCGCAGCATGTCCCCGCCGGTGGGCCCCGGGGCAGTGGCCGGGGTCCGTCCGTGCTTGCGTGGGCTCTCGGCCAGGTCAGCGCCCCGTCGTCACGTAGTCGACCAGCGCGGAGCGCTCCCACTCCAGGTGGGAGATCCGGGCAGCGACGATGTCACCGATGCTCACGATCCCGACCAGCGACTCCTCATCGAGCACGGGGATGTGCCGGATGCGCCCCGCGGTCATGGTCGCCATCACCTCATCGATCGAGGTCTGCGGTGTGCAGGTGGTGACCTCGCTGGTCATGATCTCGGCGACCTTGACGCGGTCCAGGTGCACCAGTCGGGACTCCCGGAACGAGGGCAGGCCGCCGTCGCTGCGCAGTGCGCGGACGATGTCGCGCTCGGAGACGATCCCGTCGATGTGCTCGCCATCGCTGGAGACGATCATCGCACCGATTCGGTGCTCGGCCAGGGCATCGACGAGTTCGGTCAGCGTCGCCTCGGGCGCGATCGTCGAGACGTTCGAGCCCTTCGTCTTGAGCACGTGTTGGATCGTCATCGGTACCTCCCGGGCGTCGTGCAGTTGATGGAACCACCGTAGTCGACCGCTGCCCCTCCTGAGAAGGATGGACACCCGTTGGTGGCGTCGCAGTCCTGTCGCTGGCAGGTAGCGTCTGGGGATCAGGCGGGGGATCCCGTGGACAGGGCGGCCAGCGCCTGCGGGTGCAGCCTGCGGTTCGTGGTCACCGCACTGCCGGCCAGCAGCGCGGGAGAGCCGTCATAGCTGGTCACCGTCCCGCCGGCCTCCTCGATGATGGGGATGAGCGCGGCGATGTCCCACATGTTCAGCTC
Organism: Actinomycetes bacterium; assembly: GCA_032123675.1. Taxonomy (GTDB): domain Bacteria; phylum Actinomycetota; class Actinomycetes; order S36-B12; family CAIYMF01; genus Prado023. The sequence goes on along the minus strand of JAQBEX010000077.1, from coordinate 6,877 downwards.
AGGTTCGGCGGCCACGTCGACGGCTCCCTCAGCGACCAGCAGGTGCGACCAGAAGTCCCCGTAGCCGCGGGTCCGCCAGGCTGCGTTCTGCAGCGTGTCGAGCGCGCCCGGGCTCCAGCCGACGTGGTCGCTGAACGAGAAGCTGGCGTCAGTCAGAGACTCGACGGCCGAGACGCGCAACGTCCGCTCCCCCTCCGGTCCCCGGGTGTGGCTGCCGTGGCCCCGTGCGGCCCACCACCGGCGGCCGAGGGCTGGCGCGCTGGCCACTCCGAGCACAGCGCTGCCGTCGACGACCAGGGCGATCAGCGTGGCCCACACCGGTACCCCGCGCACGTAGTTCTTCGTGCCGTCGATGGGGTCGATGACCCACTGCCGACCGGTCGGGTCCGGCTGTCCGCCGAACTCCTCGCCGAGCACCACGTCCTGAGGTCGAGCGTGGGCCAGCCGGGCTCTCAGCTCGGTCTCGACGGCCCGATCAGCCTCCGTCACGGGGGTCAGGTCGGGCTTGGTGTCCACCACGAGGTCGGCGGCCCGGTAGCGCGCCATCGAGATCGCGTCGGCAGAATCGGCGAGCTCATGGGCCAGTGCGAGGTCACGGAGCCCGATTGATCGCATGCTGGCTAGGTTACTCGCCCCACTCGGAGGCATAATGACAGTGTGGGGGACGAGGACTACGAGGCAGAGCGGCGCCTGAGAACGGGTCGGCGCCTCTTCGTCGCGCTCACGCTCATGCTCGTCGGTGTCCTGATCGGTGCTGGGGCGTGGGTCAACGCCCAGATCCCCGCAGCGGTCGCCCTACAGCCCGTCCCGGCGGAGCCCGCTGCGCCGGTCACCGCATTGGGTTCCGATGCACAGGAGGTCACCGACCGGTTGTCGGTGGCAGCAGGCCGGTCGATGGAGTCGCTGGCCGATGACCTGCCAGGCGAGGTGATCAACCCACTCGAATCCGAGGCGCCGACCGTGGGCGGTGCCCAGGCAGCGGGCGGCGATTACGCAGAGACCCTGGCGGAGCTCGATGAGGCCGAGGCCGCAGCCGCGGAGAACCTGGCGACCACCGAGCAGGAGTTGGCCCGGGCCGAGAAGGACCGAGCCAAGGCAGCCAAGGACCTGGCCTCCGAGGAGGCCGCTGCTGCACGCCAGATCGATGCCGCCATCGAGGCGGCGATCCTCGCAGCGCGGGCCCAGGACGCGTACACGGTGCCGCTCGGCGGGGGCGGGGGTGCGGGCTCCATCCCCTCAGGTGGCGCTTCCACGAGTTCCGCAGCCGTGCTCGAGCTTGTGCGCCAGTACTTCCCCGCCAGCGAGGTTGGCAACGCGATGGCCGTGGCCCGCTGCGAGTCGGGGCACGCCAACCGGGTCAGCCAGCCCAACTCGAACGGCTCCCGCGACTTCGGTGTCTTCCAGATCAACGACGGCGGGACCCTCCAGGCGGCCCTGCGCAGCATCGGGGTCAAGACCGACAGCATCAGCGATGCCCGCCAGAAGGCGCTCAACGCCAAGCTGAACGTCCAGATGGCCCGTGCGATCTGGGGCGCGCGCGGATGGCAGCCGTGGGTGTGCGCATCGAAGCTGAAGATCGTGGCCGGGCTCTACCAGCGAGCTCCAGGCCCGATGGACGGGCGGTACGACGAGTACGGTCGAGCCTAGGTCGGACCTGGTCTCGCGTTCTGCTCTGCTCCGGCGGCCTGCCCGGTGTTCGCCTCGCGCTCGCGCCCCCGAGCCGCCCCGGGTTCGGGCGGACGCGTGGCCAGGAGCCGGCGCAGCGACTCCAGCCGAGCGACGCCGGACTCGCCAGCCGCCCCGGACGCGGCGAACGCATCGAGGGCACAGTCCTGGGCTCCCGTGGTGTGCGGGCAACCGCGCGGGCAGTCCTCGAGCGCGTCGTCGAACTCCGTGAACGCGTGCATCACCCGATCCGGCTCCACGTGGGCCAGCCCGAATGAGCGCACCCCGGGAGTGTCGATGAGCCAGCCACCCTGGGCCAGGGGGATCGCCACTGCCTGGCTCGAGGTGTGTCGGCCGCGTCCGGTCACGACGTTCACGACGCCGGTCAGTCGGTCGGCGCTGGGGATCAGGGCGTTGACCAGGGTTGACTTGCCCACGCCGGAATGGCCGACGAGGCATGTCACGCGGTCCACCAGGTGGCCGGTCAGCTCGTCCAGGCCGTCCGGGTCGACGTTGTCCTCGGAGTCCATCCCGCAGACCACGGCCGGCACGTCGAGGGCGTCGTACAGGTCGAGCAGGTGTGCGGGGTCGGCAAGATCGGACTTCGTCAGGATCAGCAGGGGACTCAGCCCGGCGTCGTAGGCGGCGACCAGGCATCGGTCGATCAGGCCCGGGCTCGGCTCCGGGTCGGCCAGCGACGTGACCACGGCCAGCTGCTCCGCGTTGGCGACGATGATGCGCTCGTCGGCGTCAGCGTCATCAGCGGACCGGCGCAGGACGGTCGTGCGCGGCTCGATGCGCACGACCCGGGCCAACCGGTCGGGGCCGCCGCGCAGGTCGCCGGTGAGCCAGACCGCATCGCCGACCACGACGGACTTGCGGCCCAACTCGCGGGCCTTCACGGCGTAGATGCTCCGGTCCGCGTCCTCCAGGACGGCCGTGAACCTCCCCCGGTCAACGGCAATGATCCGACCCGGTGCGCCGGCCGAGTGGGTGGGGCGGTCCTTGCTCCGCGGCCGGGACTTGCCCCTGCGCGGCCTGACTCGGACATCGTCCTCGTCCCACTGCCTCACAGGTCCCCGCCGAGCATCTCCTGCCACAGGGTGGTGAACCTGGGCAGGGTCTTGCGTGTCGTGTCCACGTTGATGATCCGCACGCCGCGTGTTCGCAGGGCGATCACCGCACCGGCCATTGCCATCCGGTGGTCGTCGTAGGTCTCGAAGAGCCCACCGTGCAGGGGTGCGGGGGTGATGCGCAGCGAGTTCTGCTTGGCGCGCACGGACCCGCCGAGCTGGTTCAACTGCGTCGAGAGCGCATCGAGCCGGTCGGTCTCGTGACCGCGCAGGTGGCCGATCCCGCGCAGCCGGCTGGGTGAGCCCGCCAGGGCGGCGACCGCTGCCACCACAGGGGTGAGCTCGCCGACATCGCGGAGGTTGATGTCGATCCCGCTGATCCGATCCGGGCCGGTGATCGTCAGGCCCGTGTCGGTGAGTTCTGTCGTGGCACCCATCTGGGTGAGGATCCCGGGCAGCGCGGCGCCGGCCTGCGTCGTGGTGGCCGGCCAGCCGGGGATGGTCACCTTGCCGGCCGTGACCATCGCGGCGGCCAGGAAAGGCGCCGCGTTGGAGAGGTCCGGCTCGATCCTGCGGTCAACGGAACGGATCGAGCCCGGTGCGACGATCCAGCGGGCGTCGGTCGGGTCGTCGGCGGTGACTGATATGTCCACACCCGACTCCCGGAGCATCTGCACCGACATCTCGATGTGGGGCAGCGAGGGCAGCGGTTGGCCGCGGTGGCGTACGTCCACGCCGTTCTCGAAGCGCGCGGCCGCCAGGAGCAGGCCGCTGACGTACTGGCTCGAGGCGCTGGCGTCCAGCAGCACCTCGCCCCCGCGGACTGAGCCGGTTCCGTGGACGGTGAACGGCAGGTTGTTGCGCCCGTCGTCGGAGATCCGCACGCCGAGCGTCTCGAGCGCCGTGAGGATCGATCCCATCGGGCGCATCCGGGCCCGGGGGTCGCCGTCGAACCGGATGTCACCAGCGGCGAGCCCTGCCACCGGTGGCAGGAAGCGCATCACGGTGCCGGCCAGGCCGCAGTCCACATGGGCTGGTCCGCTCAGGGGGCCCGGTTCGACCCGCCAGAGCTCGCCCTTCGCCGAGACGGAGGCACCCATCGCGCGCAGTCCGGCGATCATCAGTTTGGTGTCGCGGGCCTTCAACGCTCCGGTGATCGTGCTGGGGCCATCAGCCAGGGCCGCGAGCAGGACTGCACGGTTCGTCTGCGACTTGCTGCCGGGCACGACGACGGTCGCCCGCACGGGCCCATCCGCTACGGGTGCGGGCCACGGATCCTCAGCAGGCACGCGCGGCAGCCTACCGGACTGTGGGAGGCTGATCCGCGTGTGTGGACGGTACGCCGCGGCCAAGGACACAGCCACCCTCGTCGAGGAGTTCGACGTCGAGGCCGTGATCGACGCTGCGCCGGAGCCGAACTACAACGTGGCGCCGACCACTCAGGTGGCGTTCGTGGTCGACCGGCCCGCCCAGGAGACCGAACAGCTCCAGCGCCAGCTCCGGGTCGCACGCTGGGGGCTGGTTCCCTCATGGGCCAAGGACCCCAAGATCGGGTCCCGCATGATCAACGCGCGGTGGGAGAACGCGGCGCAGAAGCCTGCGTTCCGGTCCGCGTTCGCGAAGCGTCGCTGCCTGATCCCCGCCGATGGCTACTTCGAGTGGTACACGCCGGCTCGGATCGCCGGTGCGCCCAAGCCGAAGAAGCAGCCCTACTTCATCCACCGGGAGGATGGGTCCAGTCTTGCGTTGGCTGGGCTGTACGAGTTCTGGCGGCCGGGGCCCGAGGAGGACTGGCTTGTGACTGTCTCGGTGCTCACGACAGATTCAGTGGGGCCCTTGGCGGCCATCCACGACCGGATGCCGGTCCTGATCGAGCCCTCCGGCTACACCGAGTGGCTTGACCCCGCCGCGAGGGTGGACGCCGACTTCGACGCGCGGCTCGCCGTCGATCTCTTGACCGCCCACCCGGTCAGCACCGCCGTGAACTCCGTGCGCAACAACTCCGCGGACCTTGTCGAACCGATCCCGGCCGAGACCGCAGGGGATCCCCCCTCGTGACGACTGTCTGGGACATCGACACCCCGACCGGAATGGCGCGGGCCCACCTGCACCCGGTCGGCAACGGTCGGCCGCGTGCCTCGCTGGTTCTCGGTCATGGCTTCGGCGGGGGTGTCGACGCGCCGGACCTTGTCGCGGTGGCCGATCAACTGCCTGCCCACGGCATCGAGGTGATCCTGTTCGAGCAGCCCTGGCGGGTCGCGGGTCGCAAGCTCGGTGGAGCACCGTCCACGCTGGACCCGGCGTGGGTGTCGGGCATCCGGGATGTGCGCTCCCGGGGGATCGGGACCAGACGGCTGGTCGTGGGCGGGCGCAGCGCAGGGGCGCGCGTCGCGTGCCGAACGGTCGAGGAGGTTGAGCCGGACGCGCTGCTGATCCTGGCCTTCCCGCTGCACCCGGCCAGGCGTACGACTGTCACGGCACCCCCGCCCACCCGGCTGCCCGAGCTCGTTGAGGCGGCACGCCAGGTGCCCACGGTCGTGGTGCAGGGCCTGCGTGATCGCCTGGGCGCCCCGCAGGAGATCGCCCTCGGACTGGCCGAGGAGAACGTGACCGCACGGGTGGTGCCGGTCATCGATGCCGACCACTCGTTCGCGGTGCCGGCTCGATCAGCGACCACCACGGAGCTCGCGCTTGAGCACGTCGTGCGGGCTGCACGGGCGACTGCGCTGCGCCTGGTCGACGGGCCGTACTGACGCGTTCAGGGTCGCCAGTGGGGGCGTGGTGTGCGGGTGATGATCCAGGGTGCGCCGTTGTTGGCGGGCCAGGTGGTGCCGGGTGGTGATCCGGGGTGTGGGTGGGGTGGGGGGCTGTTCTGGTCTGGTGGTGTGGGGTGGATGGTCCACATGTTCAGGTCGACCTGGCGGTGGTGGGCCCAGCAGAGCAGGGCGAGGTTGTCGATGTCGGTGTCTCCTGCTTGGGCCCAGTCGGTGAGGTGGTGGGCTTGGCAGTTCTCGGCGGGGATCTGGCAGCCGGGGATGATGCAGCCGTGGTCGCGGGTGGCCAGGGCTCGGCGTTGGGCGGGGGTGGCGGTTCGGGACGTGCGTCCGACGGCCAGGGGGTGGCGGGGCCCGCTGAGGAGCAGGGCGGCCAGGGCGGTGATCCGGTCCGCAGGCGTGGGCGGGCCTGCCGCGGCTGGGTTCGGGTTCGGCCCGGGGTCGGGTGGGGTGGGTCCTGTGGGGGTGGTGAGGTGGAGGGGGGTGAGGGTGGGGTCGCAGGCGACGTAGTGGGTTTCGGCGGGTGTGAGGTGGTGTCCTCGGCTGGTGGTCCAGATCGGGTCACCGGTTGTGGTGTGGTCCAGGGTGACGGTCAGGGCGATCGGGAGTCCGTTGCGGGTGGGCAGGGTGCCGGTGGTGGCGGCGGTGTTGACCAGTTCGACGAGGGCGTCGGCGCGTCGGGCGCCGGCGGGGACGTGGTCGGCGGTGCTGCGCAGCTTCTCGGCCAGGGCGTCGATCGCGGCGATGACGGCTTCACCTTCGAGGCGGGGCAGGGCACCGGACAGGACCACGGTGTCACCGAGGACGGCGAAGGACAGGTCCCGGTGTGCGTGCGCGTCGGCCTCGTCGCGACTGGGTTCCGGGCCGGGCGGGGGGTGCAGCATCCGCCCGGCGGCGGCCACGAACCGGGTGATCGCCGCCGGCGACCAGCGGCCCCAGTGGTCGGTGAGTTCTGCGAGCACCGCGACCAACTCGTCGGCGGTGAAGGTGTCGGCGTGCCGGGCGACGGCATCGACGTGGTCGGCGGTGATCAGCCCGGCGGCCCACGCGGTGGCGATCGTGGGGTGGTCGGCGGCCAACGCCCCGGCGCGGGCCAACCGGCGGGCCTGCGGGGTGGCCCAGCCGCGGGCGGCCAGTACCGCCCCGGGTCCGGCGAGGGGCACGGCCCCGGCGGTGGCCGCGGCGTGCATCCGGCGGGCCAGTTCGTACTCCACCGCGGCGTACGTGCCGGCCAGGACCTCCACATCCGCGACTGGGCGATCCCCGGCCGCGAGTCCCATCACGGGCAGGTCTGCGCCGGTCACTGACCCGGCCCGGGCCCACAGGTCAGCGACCTCGCACGACGCATCCGGCAGCGCCCCGATC
>JAQBEX010000076.1:0-12502 GCA_032123675.1 Actinomycetes bacterium | reverse complement strand
GGGTGATGCCCGTGCCTGACCTCAGCCAGATCATCAAGGCCTATGACGTCCGGGGGGTCTACCCCGACCAGCTCGATGCCGAGCTCGCGGAGCGGGGCGGGGCCGCCTTCGCCCGGGTGGTGGGAGCCAGTCGTCATGAGGGCGGGCCGGGAGCCGTGGTTGTGGGTCGCGACATGCGCCCATCAGGGCCCGAGCTCGTCGCAGCCTTCTGCCGGGGAGTGACTTCCCAGGGCGTGGACGTCATCGACATCGGGCTGGCCAGCACTGATCAGCTCTACTTCGCGGCCGGTCGGCTGGACCTGCCAGGTGCCATGTTCACCGCCAGCCACAATCCCGCGCGCTACAACGGGATCAAGCTGTGCAGGGCCGGCGCGACCCCGGTCGGGCAGGACTCGGGCCTTGGCCAGATCCGGGAGATGGTGGCCGAGCCGATCGCCCCATCCGGAGATCCGCTCGGCTCGATCAGCCATCGCGACGTGCTGGCCGACTACGCGTCGTTCCTGCGTGAGTTGGTCGACCTCTCGGCGGTTCGGCCGCTTCGTGTGGTGGTCGATGCGGGCAACGGGATGGCCGGGCACACGGCCCCCGCGGTCCTCGACGTCCCCGGGCTGGACGTCGTCCCGCTGTTCTTCGAGCTCGACGGCAGCTTCCCCAACCACGAGGCCAACCCGATCGAGGCCGAGAACCTGCGTGACCTGCAGGCCGCGGTCCTCGCCGAGGGGGCTGACCTCGGGCTGGCCTTCGACGGTGATGCCGACCGGTGCTTCCTGGTCGACGAGCGCGGCGAGCTGGTGTCGCCCTCGGCCCTGACCGGCCTGATCGCGGCGCGCGAGCTGGCCAAGCATCCCGGCGTGCCGATCATTCACAACCTGATCACGTCGGCCGCTGTACCGGAGGTGATCGCCGAGAACGGGGGCCAGCCGGTGCGGACCCGGGTGGGCCACTCGTTCATCAAGGCCCGGATGGCCGAGACCGGCGCCGTCTTCGGCGGGGAGCACTCGGGGCACTTCTACTTCCGCGACTTCTGGAACGCCGACTCCGGCATGCTCGCAGCTCTGCACACGATCGCTGCGCTCGGCGGCGCTGCGCAGGGGACCACGCTTTCCGAGCTCCTGGCCCCCTACGAGCGGTACGTGGCCACTGGGGAGATCAACTCCGTGGTGGCTGACGCGGCCGCAGCGACCGAGCGGGTCCGCGCGGACTTCGAGGCCTCCGGGGCCGAGTTCGACTATCTCGACGGGATGACCGTCGCCGGCCCGGGCTGGTGGTTCAACGTGCGGCCGAGCAACACCGAGCCACTCCTGCGGCTCAACGCCGAGGCGCCGGACGAGACCGCCATGGTCGCCCTGCGCGATAGGGTCCTGGCGTTGATCCGCGATGAGGGAGACGAGGACGCGTGAACATCGATCCTGTGCTGCTGGAGATCCTGGCCTGCCCATGTGAGCAGCACGCCCGGGTCGTGCCCGACGACGCGGATGTGGCGAAGGCCACAGCATTGGTGTGCACGCGCTGCCAGACCAGCTTCCCGGTCCGTGACGACATCCCGGTGATGCTGCTCGACGAGGCCACGCCCGGCCCGCAGGGCATCGGCGGCGACGTGAACCCAGCTCAGGCATGACGTGAGCACCGAGGGGGGTGCCAGGGCCGTTGTCGCTGCGATGCTCGCCAACGGCGGTATCGCCATCACGAAGTTCCTGGCGTTCTTCGCCACCGGGTCGAGCTCGATGCTCTCCGAGGCCGTGCACTCGGTCGCCGACACGTGCAACCAGGGGTTGCTGCTCATCGGCGGCAAGCGCTCCGAGCGGCCCGCGGACGATACCCACCAGTTCGGATACGGGCGCACCCGCTACGTCTATGCGTTCATCGTGGCGATCATCATCTTCCTGCTCGGAGGGGTGTTCTCGCTCTACGAGGGGTGGCACAAGTTCCACTTCCCGGAGGAGCTGAACAAGGTCTGGATCGCCTATGTCGTGCTGATCATCTCGATCCTCCTCGAGGGATTCTCCTTCCGGACTGCCCTTCGTGAGGCCAACAAGTCGCGCGGGTCGCGCTCGCTGCTCGGGTACATCCGCGATGCCCGTCAGCCGGAGCTGCCGACCGTCCTGCTCGAGGACGCCGGCGCCCTGACCGGCCTGTGCTTCGCACTCTTCGGCGTGACGATGGCCGAGGTGACCGGTGACTCCCGCTGGGACGGTGTGGGTGCCATGGCGGTCGGCTGCCTGCTCGTGATCATCGCGGTGTTCCTAGCGTTCGAGATGTCCTCCATGCTGATCGGTGAGTCGGCGCTGCCTGAGGAGGAGACCCGGATCCGCACGGCACTGGCCGGGACACCCGGGGTCGAGTCGATCATCCACATGCGAACCCTGCACACGGGCCCCGATCAGCTTCTCGTGGGAGCCAAGATCGCGTTCCCGCCGGCGATCACCGCCGAGCAGGTGGCCGATGCCATCGACGACGCCGAGGCCCGCATCCGCGCGGAGATGCCCTCCTCGAGGTGGATCTACCTCGAGCCGGACATCCGTCGCGCGGCCGACCCGACGGGGCCACCCAGGCCCAGCCAGGCGCTGGGTGACCGCCGCGACGAGTAGCGCTGCGTCGTCATGACTGGGTCTTCCCGAGGAACCAGTGTCGAGTTGGCCGGCCTGACCGCCAGCCAGGTCGGGGAACGGGTGGCTGCCGGCGAGGTCAACATCACCCGGGACCGGGGTGCGCGGCCCCTGAGCCAGATCATCCGATCGAACACCCTGACCGTGTTCAACCTCGTCATCGGCGTGATGTGGGCGCTGATGCTGCTCACGGCGCCCATCCAGGACGCGCTGTTCGGCTTCGTCATCGTCATCAACTCGGCCATCGGGATCGTCCAGGAGTACCGGGCCTCGCGCACGCTGGCCAAGCTCTCGGTGGTTGGGGCTGCCCGGCCGACGGTCGTCCGCGACGGGCGGGAGCAGGAGATCGCCTCCGACGAGATCGTCCGAGACGACCTCGTGCTGCTGAGGCTGGGAGACCAGATCCTCGTCGACGGCCCGGTGCTGACCACCGAGGGGATGCTGGTCGATGAGTCCCTGCTGACCGGTGAGGCCGATCCAGTGAGCCGCGAGGTCGGCGAGCAGGTGCTCTCCGGGTCCTTCGTGGTGGCCGGTTCCGGCGCGATGCGCGCCGAGCGGGTGGGGTCGGCGAGCTATGCAGCTGGGCTGGCGGCCGAGGCGCGCGTCTACACCGCGACCAAGTCGGAGCTCATGGGCTCGATCATGCGATTCGTGCGCATCATGACCTACCTGCTGCTGCCTGTGAGCGCCGCGCTGTTCATCTCCCAGCTTCGTGCGTCCCCGGACATCTCGGCGGCGATCTCGGGGACCATCGCCGGCGTCGTCACGATGATCCCGGAGGGGCTGGTCCTGCTCACGAGTGTGGCGATGGCTGTCTCGGTCGTCCGGCTCGGGCGCGTCCAGGCCCTGGTCCAGGAGATGCCCGCGGTTGAGGTCCTGGCTCGGGTGGACGTCCTGTGCGTGGACAAGACCGGGACGCTGACCCAGTCCGGCATGGCGGTGCGCAGCCTGGTGCCGCTCGTCGACGACGTGGACGTCCCGATGGTGCTCGGTGGGCTCGGGGTCGCCGAGCAGGTGGCCAACCCCACCCTTGCGGCGATCGCCGCGGCCTATCCGGCTGGGGCAGGGGTCGAAGTGGCCGGCATCGTGCCATTCTCCAGCGCGCGCAAGTGGTCGGCCGCGGACCTGGCCGGACCCGCGCCGGGTCCTGTCGCGGGCTGGTGGGTCGTGGGCGCGCCCGAACTGGTGTGCGCCGCCGACCCGGGCTCCTGCGCCGACGCGCTGGCCAGGGCGGCGGAGATCGCCGCGACGGGTGCACGTGTGCTGCTCCTGGCCCGTCCTGAGGCGCCGCCGGCCGATGACCGGCCCATCCCGATCGTGCGCCCGGTGGCCCTGCTGGCGATCGACCAGATGTTGCGCCCCGACGCCGCCCCGACGGTCGCGTACTTCGGCAGCCAGGGGGTCGCGCTCAAGGTGATCTCCGGTGACAACCCGGCCACCGTCGCTGCGATCGCCGCCGAGGCTGGCGTCGCTGGCGCTGGGGACCCGGTTGACGCCCGGACGCTGCCCGAGGATCCAGCCGACCTGGCCGACGTGATGCAGCGGGCTTCGGTCTTCGGGCGGGTCGCCCCGGCGCAGAAGCAGGACATGGTGGCTGCCCTGCAGTCGCGCGGCCATGTCGTGGCGATGACCGGCGACGGGGTCAACGACGTGCTGGCGTTGAAGCGGGCCGACCTCGGCATCGCGATGGGATCGGGTGCAGGCGCGACCCGGACCGCAGCCCAGATCGTCCTTCTCGACGATCGGTTCGCCACCATGCCGGCTGTGGTTGCCGAGGGCCGCCGGGTCCTGGGCAACATCGAGCGGGTCAGCGACCTGTTCCTGAACAAGTCCTTCTACGCGACCACGCTGGCCATCCTGACCGTCCTGCTGACGCTGCAGTACCCGTTGCTTCCCAGGCACAGCACCGTCATCAACGCGCTGACCATCGGAGTCCCCGCGTTCTTCCTGGCCCTGATGCCGAACACCCAGCGGTTCCGCCCCGGCTTCCTCAACCGGGTGCTCAGCCTGGCGATCCCCAGCGGGATCATCTGCGGCCTCGCCGTGATGTCCTCCTACGGGCTGAGCCTGTTGGTCTCGCGTGCGCCGGTGGCCTCCGGTGCACTCACAAGTGCCGAAGCGGTCAGCGAGGCGCGGGTGGCCGCCACGATCACCCTGTTCCTCGCGGCCTGGTGGGTGCTGGTCCTGGTGGCCCGGCCACTGAACGCCATCCGCCTGGCGATCGTGTTGGCGATGGCCGCCGGCTTCACCCTCGTGCTTGCCATCCCGCCCCTCTCGCAGTTCTTCGCCCTGAGTCTGGGGCCGGACCGGGATGGGGCGGTCGCCGTCGGGGTCGGCGCCCTCGCGATGGTGCTGATCACCGTGGTGCGCCGGGTCACGGAGTCCGAGCGGGTCCGTTCATTGGTGGCAGCCCGCTGAGGGTGTCACAATGGGTCTCGGCCCGCTGGGCCACGCGAACCATCGAAGCCTCGTGCCGTTCGCCGGCAGGCCGCCGCTGGCGGCGCCCCACGCGCGTTCCGCGCAGCACTGCATCGAGGAGATCAATGAACGACTTCAAGGTTGCCGACCTCTCCCTGGCGGAGTTCGGTCGCAACGAGATCCGTATGGCCGAGCACGAGATGCCCGGCCTGATGGCCATGCGCGCCGAGTTCGGCGCCAGCAAGCCGCTCAAGGGTGCCCGGATCACCGGGTCCCTGCACATGACGATCCAGACCGCCGTGCTCATCGAGACGCTGGTCGAGATCGGCGCCGAGGTCCGCTGGGCCTCCTGCAACATCTACTCCACGCAGGACCACGCTGCGGCCGCCGTCGCCGTGGGCCCGACTGGCACCCCCGAGGACCCGCAGGGTGTCCCGGTGTTCGCCTGGAAGGGTGAGACCCTCGAGGAGTACTGGTGGTGCACGGAGCAGGCGCTGCTCTGGCCCGGTGCCGAGGGGCCGTCGACGGTCGGTCCGAACATGATCCTCGACGACGGCGGCGACGCCACCATGCTCGTGGTCAAGGGGGTGGAGTTCGAGGCAGCCGGCCTGGTGCCCACCGCCGACGCGTCGACCTCCGAGGAGTACGCGGTCGTGCTCTCCGTGCTGCGCCGCTCGCTGACCGAGGACGCCAGCCGCTGGACCCGGGTCGCCGCCGGGATCAAGGGCGTGACCGAGGAGACCACCACCGGCGTGCACCGCCTCTATGAGATGGCCCGCGAGGGGACGCTGCCGTTCCCGGCGATCAACGTCAACGACTCGGTCACCAAGAGCAAGTTCGACAACAAGTACGGCTGCCGGCACTCGCTCATCGATGGCATCAACCGCGCCACGGACACGCTGATCGGTGGCAAGGTGGCCGTGGTCTGCGGATACGGCGATGTCGGCAAGGGCTCGGCGGAGTCACTTCGCGGTCAGGGTGCGCGGGTGATCGTCACCGAGGTCGACCCGATCTGCGCGCTGCAGGCGGCGATGGACGGCTACCAGGTGGCCCGCCTGGACGACGTGGTCGGGACCGCCGACATCATCATCACCGCCACCGGCTGCCTCAACGTGGTCACGCCCGAGCACATGGCTGCCATGAAGCACCAGGCCATCCTCGGCAACATCGGCCACTTCGACAACGAGATCGACATGGCCGGGCTGGGCCGCTACCCGGGTGTGACCTCCATCAACATCAAGCCGCAGGTCGACGAGTGGCGCTTCCCCGACGGGCACACGGTGATCATCCTGTCGGCCGGTCGCCTGCTGAACCTGGGCAACGCGACCGGGCACCCCAGCTTCGTGATGAGCAACTCGTTCACCAACCAGACGCTGGCCCAGATCGAGCTGTTCTCCAAGACCGACGAGTACGAGGTCGGTGTGCATGTGCTGCCCAAGCACCTCGACGAGAAGGTCGCCCGGCTGCACCTTGATGCCCTCGGGGTCGGCCTGACCGAGCTGTCCAAGGAGCAGGCCGAGTACCTCGGGCTCGATGTGGCCGGCCCGTACAAGACGGAGATGTACCGGTACTGACTTGGTACCGGTACTGACCTGTCATCCGGGCCGCTCTGCCGGCCGGACGGCACCCGGCCGGCAGATCCGGGGCGGGGTCAGGTGACCCCGCCATCTGCTCCCCACGCTCAGCGCGGCAGCGCGAAGCCGGGGGGCGGATCGCCGCCCGGGGGGGTCGGCGGTCCGGACGAAGGTCCGAGCGTGGGCTGCACCTGCTCGGGTGGCCGGCGCGCAGGTTGCCCCGCCGCTCCCTGCTGGGTGGGTTCCGCCGGGGTGGGGGACGACCCCATTGGCGCGGTGCCGGCCACGCCCGGCCCGCCTGCGGCTGACCGTTTCGTCCGCTCGGCCAGGACGGCCGCGAGGTAGGCCTCTGCGGGAGTGCCCACCGGGGCTGGGGTGCGGACGTATCCGGCCGTCTGGGTCGCCAGCCGTCGGGCCGTGGCCGCCCGCACGGTCGGGTCGAGGCCGGGCGCCCGGTGCAGGAAGGTGCGCACGTTCAGTGCCAGTGCGTCGGGGACCGCCACCAGGTCGAGTCCGGCAGCCCAGCCCGCCAGTGGCGGTGGCATCGTGATCTCGCTGTACCTGGAGGATCCCCGGGGGATCCGTTCGCCGACGACGATCGTGCCGGCCAAGTGGTCACCCATCCGCTTGGACTTCGACGAGGCCAGCGCTGAGATCCCGCCGACCACCCCTGAGGTGACCCACAGGTCAAGGAACACCATCGACAGGGCCCGGACCAGGCTGTGGCGCATCCTCGTCGGGCCGCCGTCGTCGCGCACGACCCGCAGGCCCATCATCATCTTGCCCAGCGACCGGCCCCGGGTCAGCGTCTCCACGAGGGTGGGCAGCCCGACGAGCACCAGCACGACCATGCCCAGAGACACAGCAGCCTGCGCCCCGGGGCTGCCGCCGGTTGAGAAGACCCAGCTGACCAGGACCGTGCCGGCCATGAGCACCAGGACCTGCAGCGTGACGTCCACAGCCAGCGCCAGGGTGCGCGACGGCAGGCCTGCGATGCGCAGGTCCAGGGTCACTGCATCCCCGGTGATCAAGTTCGCCACGCGACCATCCTCGCACCAGCACCTACGCTTGCGGGTGTGGATGTCGACGCCTTCGCCAGGACCCACAGGGCTGAGTGGGACCGGTTGGCGGTTCTGACCCGCAAGCGGCGGCTGTCCGGAGCGGAGGCCACCGAGCTGGTCGACCTGTACCAGCGGACGTCTGCGCACCTGTCGATGGTCCGTAGCTCTGCCCCGGACCCGGCCCTGGTCGGTCGGCTGACGCAGCTGGTGGCCCAGGCCCGCGCGCGGGTCACCGGCTCGCACCCCGCGATGTGGCGCGAGGTGCTCACGTTCTTCCGCGTGGGCTTCCCCGCTGCGGTGTGGCGCGCCCGCTGGTGGTGGATCGCCGCGGGGGTCGGCTTCGCCATCGTCGGCTTGCTTGTGGGCGCGTGGGTGGCCGGTGACCCAGCCGTGCAGGCCGCGCTGGGTACGCCGGAGGCGATCCGGCAGCTCGTCGACGAGGACTTCGCCGACTACTACTCCTCGGACGCCGCAGCGGGCTTCGCCGCCCAGGTGTGGACCAACAACGCATGGGTCAGTGCCCTGGTGCTCATCGCGGGAGCGTTCTTCGTCCTGCCGGCGGTCTACGTGCTTGCCCAGAACGCGATCAACGTGGGCATCGTCGGCGGGCTCATGGTCGCCAATGGACGGGGCGACGTGTTCTTCGGGCTGATCGCCCCGCACGGGTTGCTCGAGTTGACCGCGGTCTTCATCGCTGCCGGCGCCGGCATGCGCGTGGGCTGGCAGTGGTTCGACCCGGGCCCGCGACCGCGCAGCGTCGCGCTCGCCGAGGAGGGTCGGGCCGCAGTGGCCATCGCCCTGGGTCTGGTCGTCGTGCTGGGCGTCTCGGGCATCATCGAGGGCTTCGTCACACCGTCCGGGCTGCCCACCTGGGCCCGCATCGGGATCGGGGCGCTGGCGCTGGCGGCATTCCTGGCCTACGTGGCCGTCTACGGCCGGCGCGCCGAGCGGGCCGGCTACATCGGCGACATCACCAGCGACGGGGGTGTCACCGAACTCGCGCCGATGTCCGGCTGAGCAGGACCGCAGCAGGGGTGTCGCCAGGCTCCGGAGAGCCGCGCGGGTGTGGCTGGTCGCGGGTGCTGCGCGGCCGCTGGGGCGGTGGGCCGGCGCTGGGGCGCTCGGCGGTCGGGGCTACGACCGGCCGGCTGCCTTCATGTCGAGGTACGCGTCGGCGACCTTGGGGGCGATGTCGGCAGGCGTCGCCTCCACGACCCGCACCCCCATCCGGGTGAGCACCGCCGCCACGTGTGCGCGGTCCATGTCGGCTCGGGCCAGCGCGGCGCTCAGGTAGGCCCCGGCAGCATCCGTCCGTCCCCCCGGCAGATCCTCCGCTAGGGGCCGGATCCTCCCCGCCGGCGCGGAGGTCCTGGCCCGCAGCGGAGGATCTGCGATGGTGGGGCGGACCGAGGCCACCATCACCGTGTGCCGGGTCGTCAGCGCCGCGAGAGCGGGGATCAGGCCCTCCTCCATCGTTGGGCGGTCCAGCGCCACGAACAGCACCACCAGCGCCCGCTTGCGCACCCTCGACAGGACTGCCGAGACCAGCCCCCGGTAGTCGGTCTCGGTCAGCTCCGGCTCCAGGGTGGCGATGCCGTCGACGAGGCGGGGCAGCAGGCTCGGCCCGCTGCCTCCGCTGACCTGCAGGCGCGCCCGGCGGTCGTAGGCGAGCAGGTCGACCCGGTCGCCCGCCCGCCCGGCCAGCGCGGCCAGCAGCAGCCCGGCGTCGATCAGGATGTCCAGCCGCGTCTCGTCGCCGATCCGGACTGCGCTGGTCCGACCGGTGTCCAGGACCATCACGACCCGACGGTCCCGCTCTGGCCGCCAGGTCCTGATCATGACGTCGTCGGCCCGGGCGGTCGCCCGCCAGTCGATGGAGCGGACGTCGTCACCGGGTACGTACTCGCGCAGCGAGTCGAACTCCGTGCCCTGCGCCCGTACCGCGATAGCCGCCCGGCCGTCCATGTCGCGCAGCCGGGCAAGTCGGGAGGGCAGGTACCGGCGGGAGCCGAACGGGGGCAGGGTGCGCACCAACCAGTCAACCGCCACGCTGCGCTGGCGCCCCGCGAGCCCCAGGGGGCCGAGCGAGCGCAGGGTGACCCGGTCGGTCGGCCGGTCGCCGCGCCGGGTCGGTCGAACAGCGATATCGATACCGACCGCTGCACCCGAGCGAAGGTCCAGCGCGGCCCGGTCGGTGAGACCGTCGATCGTGGCGTTCGCGGTGGGTGCCCACGCGTCGCGCAGGAACCCGCGCCAGCGCCGCCGTCCCGTGTTCGTGACTGAGAGCAGCACATGGGCCTGCTGCCCGAGGCGGACCTTCCGGTCGCCGGTGCGCTGCAGGACCAGGTCGTGCGGGCGCGCGGCGAGGACCGCATCGGCGACGAGCACGACCAGCACGACGAGGTTGACACCGACCAGGGCGGTCAGCGGGGTGCCGCCGCCGGCGACGAGCAGCCCGACTACGCCGGCACCGACCAGCGCCAGGACGGCCGCTCGGCCGGTGAGCACCATCAGCGTGGGACCGGGACGCTGTTCAGCACGGTGTCGATCACGGCGTCGGCCGTCACTCCCTCCAGCTCAGCCTCGGGGCGGATCTTGATGCGGTGCCGCAGGGCCGGACCGGCCAGCGACTTGGCGTCGTCGGGTGTCACGTAGTCCCGGCCCGCCAGCCAGGCCCAGGCTCGCGCAGTGTTCAGCAGGGCGATCGCACCACGAGGGGAGACGCCCAGCTGAGCTGACGGGGAGGTTCGGGTCGCCCGGACCAGGTCGACGACATAGGCGGTGACCTCGGGGGCGACGGTGACGGTGGCCACGCCGGCGCGCGCCCGCACCAGGTCGTCGGCGGTCGCCACCGGGCGGACCCCGGCAGCAGCCAGATCCCGCGGGTCGAACCCCGACAGGTGCCTCTCGAGCACGGCGAACTCCGCATCCCGCTCGGGCAGCGGGACCGTCAGCATCAGCAGGAAACGATCCAGCTGTGCCTCGGGCAGCGGATAGGTGCCCTCGTACTCGATCGGGTTCTGGGTGGCGGCCACGAGGAACGGATCGGGCAGCGGCCGGGGGGTGCCGTCGACCGTGACCTGGCCCTCCTCCATGACCTCCAGCAGTGAGGCCTGCGTCTTCGGCGGAGTGCGGTTGATCTCGTCGGCCAGCAGCAGGTTGGTGAAGACCGGACCAGGCCGGAAGGAGAACGCCGAGGTCCGGTTGTCGTAGACCAAGGAGCCGGTCACATCGCCGGGCATGAGATCCGGGGTGAACTGCACGCGCTTGCTCTCCAGGGACAGCCCCGCGGCCAGGGCGCGCACCATGAGCGTCTTGGCCGTCCCCGGGACGCCCTCGAGCAGGACGTGTCCGCGGCACAGCAGCGCGATCACCAACCCGGTGATGGCTGCGTCCTGTCCCACCACGGCCTTGCCCACCTCGGCGCGCAGGGCCACCAGTGGCGCCCGTGGATCGGTGTCGCTCATGCCCCGCCAACCTCCCGCATCAGTTCATCCAGGTCGTGCCCGAGCGCCACCAGGTCGGTGTCGGTCGTCGGCTCAGGACCGTACAGCAGCCCGCCCACCTGGTCGGGTGACTGCCCTGAGCGGGTGGCCGCGGCTGCTACGAGCCGCTCCGCGGGGACGGCCTGCGGGAGGCCGAGCCGAACCCGGATCCGCTCCCGAGCGCGAGCGCGCAGGTGCACGGCAGCTTCCCCGTGGGCGTGGTGGGTGTGCAGCAGCCGGGCATGCCCAGCGGTGGTCTCACCGGCCCGGACGACCACGGGCAGCGGCTCCACCACGAGCCGGCCGAGGCGGCGCGAACGCCACCAGATGACCAGCAGGCAGGCGACCAGGATCTGGATCAGCACGGGGACCACCCACGCCGGGAGCAGGTCGGTCACGCTGGCACCGGCGTTATCCGCAAGGGCTGGGTCCGTCGGGGACGGGCGCCACCAGATCAGGTCATCGCGTGCTCCGAGCAGGCCCAATGCCAGGGCAGCGTTGCCCTGCTCATCCAGGCCGTCGTTGGTCAGGGGGTGGGCGCTGCCCAGCAGGACCACCTCGGGACGCCCGGCCCGAGCTGGGATCACCAGCACCGCCGCCGACTCGGGACCGGCGTAGCAGGCCTGTGCGGAGTCGCTCCAGGAGCGCGCGTCGTAGCGGGTGCCGGGCAGGGACGCGCTGCCTGCCCGCACGGCCACGGCGAGTTGGCATCCGGGGGCCACGGGATCGCCCTCAGCGGAGTCGGCAAGCTCGGTGCCGGCTGCGAGTCGCTCGAACGCGGGGGTACCGGGGAACGGGTCGACGAGGATCACCGCGGCCGGTCCGGCATCGAGCACCGAGTCGATCATCGCGGCCGTGGGCAGCGTGCTCTCGGTGATCAGGACGGTGGAGCCGGTGGCGTTCGCGGCGACGTCCGCGGTGGTGCGCACGTCCGAGACGCGGATACCGAGGTCCCCCAGGATCGTGGTCACAGCCCGTGACCCGGATGGGTCGACAGCCGCTGGGTCCAGGTACCCGGCCCGCCGGGAGCCGGTCAGCATGAGGACCACGAGCGCAACCAGCAGCAGGGCTGCCACAGCCACCCCCCGGCGCGTCGGACGCCAACGCCGGGTGCGATCCCACGCGGTGCCCTCGAACTCGGAGCCGGTGCTCCGGGCGCCGGTCGCAGGCTCTGGTTCGGGTGGCGTGCCGAGGGTGTCGTTCACCGGTGCCGACGCCGGGACCGACGCCTCAGCGTTGCTGGCCCGCCAGCCGTCGGTGGTCATCGGGCCGCACCCGGGCCCACGCCAGGCGTGCCCGGGCCCACGCCGGCCGCACCGTGGCCCACGCCAGCCGTGCTCGGCCCCAGGTCAGCCGTG
>JAQBEX010000075.1:0-18420 GCA_032123675.1 Actinomycetes bacterium | reverse complement strand
CGAGATCCGCATCGACAGCCGCGACGGCTACACACCCACGCCGGCCCTGAGCCACGCCATCCTCGCCTACAACCGCGGGCGCAGCGGTGGACTGGCTGATGGCATCGTGGTCACCCCCTCGCACAACCCCCCGACCGACGGAGGGTTCAAGTACAACCCGCCGGACGGCGGACCTGCCAGCAGTGAGGCCACCGGCTGGATCCAGGACCGCGCGAACGCGCTGATCGCCGCCGGCATGGCGGGCGTGACGAGGATCCCCCTGGCCAAGGCGCTGGCCCAGGACAGCACCGGCACCTATGACTTCCTCGACGCCTACTCCCGGGACCTGCCCAACGTGCTCAACCTCGAGGCGGTGCGCGACGCCGGGCTGAAGCTGGGCGCTGACCCCATGGGTGGCGCGGCGGTGGACTACTACGGCTACATCGCCGAGATGCACGGGCTGGACCTGACTGTCGTGAACCCCAAGGTGGACCCGACCTGGCGCTTCATGACCCTGGATTGGGACGGCAAGATCCGGATGGACTGCTCGTCGCCGTTCGCGATGGCCTCGCTGGTGGCCCTGAAGGACCAGTACCGGGTCGCGTTCGGCAACGACGCCGACGCCGACCGGCACGGCATCGTCACGCCCGGGGCCGGCCTGATGAACCCCAACCACTACCTGTCCGTGGCGATCCAGTACCTGTACGCGAATCGGCCCGGTTGGCGTGCTGATGCCGCCGTGGGCAAGACGCTCGTGAGCTCGTCGATGATCGACCGGGTCGCCGCGGACCTCGGGCGACGGCTCGTCGAGGTACCTGTCGGGTTCAAGTGGTTCGTGCCCGGCCTGGTCGACGGTTCGTTCGGATTCGGCGGCGAGGAGTCGGCTGGGGCGTCCTTCCTGCGCAAGGATGGGACCGTCTGGACGACGGACAAGGATGGGATCCTGCTCACGCTGCTCAGCTCGGAGATCACGGCCGTGACGGGCAAGGACCCCTCGGAGCACTACGCGGAGCTCACCGCCACGCACGGTGCGCCGGCCTACGCCCGGGTGGACGCGCCGGCCACCCGCGAGCAGAAGGCCAAGCTGGCCAGCCTGTCACCGGACCAGGTGACCGCCACCGAGCTGGCCGGGGAAGCGATCACCGCCAAGCTGACCGAGGCACCGGGCAATGGTGCGAAGATCGGCGGACTCAAGGTGACCACGGAGAACGGATGGTTCGCTGCCCGTCCCTCAGGCACCGAGGACGTCTACAAGATCTATGCGGAGTCGTTCCTCGGCCCCGAGCACCTCGCCCTCATCCAGAGCGAGGCCCGCGAGGTGGTGTCGGCAGCCCTCGGCGAGTAGGCACGACACCCCTGCCCCGAACGGCCCTGTAACGCGAAGAGCCCGGGCGGGAACATAGAGGTATGGGCACCGATCAGATCGCGGACGAGTGGCTGACCGACCTCTTCGGACGGTACTCGGGGGCAGTGCTGGCATACGCCCGACGACGGCTGGACTCCGCTGAGGATGCCGAGGACGTCGTGGTGGAGGTGTTCGCCACCGCATGGCGGCGCCGCGACGTCGTGCCTGAGGAGGCCCTTCCCTGGCTCTACGCGACGGCCGGCAACGTGATCGCGCACGTGATCCGCACCGAAGCCCGGCGGACCCGACTCGGATCGAAGTTGGCGACCGTCCAGCCCCTGCGGACGACCGAGATCGACCCAGCCCAGCAGGTCGTGGACTCCGTCTCGGCCATGGACGTGGTCGGCGCGGCCCTCAACGACCTCTCCGAGTCCGATGCGGAACTCCTGCGCCTGTGGGCATGGGAGCAGCTCGGGCCCGCGGAGATCGCTGAGGTGCTCGACTGCTCGCCCGGCACCGCGCGCACGCGGATGCATCGGGCCCGGACGCGGCTGCGCGAAGCCCTCGTTGCTCGCGGCATGCGCGGGCCGGGCATCGACGATCCATCTGAACCGACCGACTCCCTTGCCTCCCCCAGCACTCTCCCCACACCCAGCACGGCCACCGGCTCGGAGGAACGATGAACACGCAGAGCACCGACGAGCGCGCCGACGAGCAGTTGCGCACGCTCCTTGCCTCAACCGACCCCGCGGCGGGGGCCACACCGGCTCCGGCCCACCTGCTCGACCGGGTCATGGCCGACGCCGCCAGGCAGCAACCAGCAGCGCAGGACGGTGACCACGAGGTCGATCACCCCTCGTGGCTGCATCGACACTGGCAGCCCGCCCTGCTCGTCGCTGCCGCCGCGGCCGCGCTGGCCCTGGCCGCCCCGACGGTGCTGCCCGGGCTGTCCGGGTCGGATGGCACAGCCGCGACGCCGGCCAGCGAATCCATCGTGGCCGACGGGGATACGGCCACCGGTGCGCAGTCGCGGGACGCGGCCGCCGAGTCCGAGGGTGGCGCCCTGATGGCGCCCGATGCGGTCGCCGAGGAAACGGTTGGCAACGCAGCCCCTGGCTCGGCAGGCACCCAGGAGGTGGTCGACGAGAGCCTCGTGCGCTCAGCCAACCTGCTCGTCGGCACCGAGGACATCCAGGCTGAGCGCGACGCCTTCGTCGCGACGATCCTGGCACTGGGCGGCCGGGTCACCTCGGAGACGGTCATCACGGCGGGGTCGGACCAGCCGCAGCCCTATGTCGATGGTGCCGAGTTCGCCCGCGGTGACATGGCGATGCCCTACCCCTACCCGTGGTACCCGAGCGGGCCAGGTGTCTGGCTGTCCGTCCAGGTGCCGGTGGACAACTACGAGAAGGCCGTGACTGCGGCGCGGGCCACCGGCGAGGTCGTCCAGATGCAGCAGTCGTCCTACGACGTCGGTGCCCAGAAGGCCGATGTGGACGCGCGGATCGCCGCCCTCGAGGCGTCGCTGGCCCGGCTGACCACGCTGATGGACTCCGCAGAGGATGTCGGTGACGTGATCGCCCTGGAGCAGGCGATCGCCTCCCGGCAGGCTGAGCTCGACTCGCTGCGCGCGCAGCAGCGCAACCTGGCCAACCAGACGGCCATGAGCCAGGTCAGCCTCACGCTGATGAGCCCCGAGGACGCCACGGGCACGGTCCAGCCGGCGTCCGAACAGACCTGGTGGGAGTCGTTCGTCGAGGGCCTCGGCCAGTTCTGGGCCTGGCTGGGCAACGCCCTGCTCATCGTGTCACCGTTGCTGGTGGCCGGCGGGATCATCTGGTGGGTCCGGCGCCGCCAGCGCCGCGCCGCCGCTCAGGACACCCGCCCGGCGTCCCACGCCGAGCCGACCGGCGCCACACCCGAGCCGACCGGCGACGACCTCAGGTGATGCCCCAGCCCCGCCGGGGCTGACGGGCAGGCGCTGGGGGCCGCGGACATGACAAAGGCTCGTCACCGGGTCGAGGGGCGACGAGCCTTCGCCGTGCGTCGTCCCCGGCCCGGTCGGGGGCCGTGGGGACGATCCGCCCGAACCACAACGGTTCGGGCATCTGAGACGTTACTGCGAATCACCGGCCTGAGCGGCGATTTCGGACCGGACCTGCTCCATGTCGAGGCCGCGGACGGCATCGATGACCTGCTCGAGCTGCGGCGCGGCCAGGGCACCGGGCTGGGCGAAGACGAGAACGCCCTCACGGAAAGCCATCAGGGTCGGGATCGAGGTGATCTGGGCAGCCCCAGCGAGCGCCTGCTCGGCCTCGGTGTCGACCTTGCCGAAGATCACATCGGAGTGCTCCTTGGAGGCTGCCTCGAACACCGGGGCGAAGTTCCGGCACGGTCCGCACCACTCGGCCCAGAAGTCGACGAGGACGATGTCGTTCTCGAGGACGGTCGTCTCGAAGTCAGTTGCGGTCAGGGTCACAGTTGACATAGCTGGTTCCTAGCAGTCGGCGTCACGTACATGGGGACCTATACCCCGGTAGGTACGCAACCACACGTGCCCCGCCGAATATTCCGCAGCCGGATCGCCTCAGCCGCAGCGGACAGCCACGCTCATGGACAATGGTGGCCCATGGGACGTCGGGCGCTGCGCGGCACCGTGACCCGCGCGGTCGCCGGGGGCGAGGCGAGCCTGGTGCCCGATCCCGATCTGCCCGGGGGCTGGATGCTCCTGATTGAGGGCACCCAGCAGTCGCATGTGGACCTCGAGCAGCCCGACCGGCTGGCGTTCGAGTACATGCGGCGGATCGGCCACATCATCGACGTGCTGCCGCCCGGCCCGCTGCGGATCGTGCACCTCGGCGGTGGCGCGATGTCGATCGCCCGCTACGCCAGCGCAACCCGACCGCGCACCCGAAACCTCGTGGTCGAGCGCGATGCCGAGCTCGTCGAGCTGGTCCGCTCGCACCTGCCCTGGCCGCGGGAGTACCAGATCCGGGTCCGCGTGGCCGAGGCGCGCACCGCACTCGAGTCCCTGCCCGACGCTGGAGCGGACCTGATCATCCTCGACGTCTTCGCCGGCGCGCGGACACCTGGCAACCTCACCTCGGTCGAGGCCTTCGGCCAGGCCCAGCGTGCCCTCACCCCGGGCGGCACGTTGGTGGCCAACATCGCCGACGAGAATCCCCTGACCTATGCGCGTCGGTACCTGGCCGGGGTCCAGCAGGTGTTCGACCGGGTTGCGGTCGCCGCTGAGCCGGCGGTGCTGCGCGGGCGCCGCTTCGGAAACCTGGTGGTTGTTGCCCAACCTGCCGGGGCACCACCCCTGGACCTCAACCTGCTGGCCCGTCACTGCGCCGGCGACCCGTGGCCGGCGCGCCTCGTGCACGGTCGCGACCTGGACACCTTCGTGGGCGGCCACCGGCCGTTCACCGATGCCACGGCCGCTGGTTCGCCGGTGCCACCCCCGGGCATCTTCGGTTGACGCCGGCGGATGTGGCGCGCCTGCCCCAGCCTGGTCATGGCCTATCAGCTGAGCTGCTGGTAGAGGGTCGTCATTCCCTGCGGACGCCCCGTCGGCGACAGCGAGAAGTTCGGGATCGTGCCGACGGCGGTGTAGCCCAGTGCCTCGTAGAAGTCCTGCTGGGTGCCGCCGGCGACGCACCCCAGGGTCAGCAGGCTGAGCCCGCGAGCCCGCGCCGCTGTGGCGGCGGCGGCCATCAGCCGGGTCGCCACCCCGCGGTGCCGGTCGGTCGAGGAGACCATCAGCTTGTCGAGCTCCGCTCGATGGGGCTGGTTGCGCGCCTGGGCGGGGTTCACCGAGACGGTGCCCACGACCTCGCCCTGATCCCGCGCGACCAGCACGATGCGCCTGCCCGTGGTCACGTCGTCGATCCGGGCCTGCCACCACGCAGCCCCATCCGCCGGGGAGAACGGCAGCCGGAAGTCCAACCCCGGGCCGGAGGCGGCCGCGTCCGCGGAGAGCTCCCCGAGCCGGCCGCAGAGCGCCGGGAAGTCGGCGGGATCGACGACCTCGATGGTCACCGAATCCACGGCGTAGCGCTTCGGGTCGCGGACCTGCTCGCCGAGTGGGAACTCGACCGAGGTGCGCCAGACCCCGTCGGAGCCCTGGAAGAACAGCCCGAGGCGATCGACCTCGAAGGCGGCGCGATAGGGCGTCATCGCCTCAAATGCCTGGTCGAGCCACTCCTCCTCGAGGTCGTGGGCGACCGTGACATGCGGGTGATAGGGGAAGTTCAGCGATCGGTGCAGCGGACCGCTGCGCACCAGGGACTCGACCTCCCGGACCTGCGCCTCCCCCTCGGTGATGGGGACGAAGACCACCTGTGAGACCGGCCGGAACGTACCCGCGCCGGAGAGGACGAGGGGGAACGGCTCCAGGGCGGCCGCCCGGGTCTGCAGGTGCTCGAGGATGGCCGCGAGATGCTCCTCGTCGGGAACCTGAGTCGGCGGCAGGAGGGTGATGTGGGCGACGATCGCATGGGCCTGCGGATCCCCGAAGCGCTCCCGATAGGCCCCGAGCTCCCCCAGGAAGGGCTCGGGGATCGGCAGGGCGACCCCGATCGTGATCGGCCACCTGTTGTCCCCGGGGCCGAGCACGTCGGCGCTGGATACTGGGGCGACGCTCATCCTGGCGTCACGAAACCCAGGTTCTGGTAGACGTCAGCCAGCGTGACCGCCGCAACCTCGCGGGCGCGGCCGGCACCGACCGCCATCTGGCGGTCGAGCTCGGCCGGGTCATCGAGGAGTTCACTGACGCGAGCCTGGAACGGCTCGACGAAGGCCACCACAGCTGCGGCCGTCTCCTTCTTCAGGTCACCGTACATGCGGCCGGCGAACTCAGGGGTCACCTCGGCGACCGTCCGTCCGGTGAACGACGCCAGGATCGTGAGCAGGTTGGAGACGCCCGGCTTGGTCTCCGGGTCGAAGCGGACCACGCTGTGCGAGTCGGTCACCGCGGACTTGATCTTCTTCTCGGTCCGCTTGGGCGGATCGAGCAGGAACACACAACCCGCTGGCGCGGACTTGCTCATCTTGGCCGTCGGATCGGCCAGGTCGACGATCTTCGCCGTGGCCTTGAGGATGAGCGGCTCGGGGACCACCAGGGTCTGCCCGAACCGGCTGTTGAAGCGCACCGCGAGATCGCGGGTGAGCTCGAGGTGCTGGCGCTGGTCCTCGCCGACCGGGACGGCGTTCGGCCGGTACACGAGGATGTCGGCTGCTTGCAGGATCGGATAGGTGAACAGCCCGACAGTGGTGCGGTCGTTGCCGGCCTTGGCCGACTTGTCCTTGAACTGGGTCATCCGACCTGCCTCGCCCATGCCGGTCAGGCAGGACAGGACCCACTCGAGCTGGGCGTGCTCGGGAACCTGGCTCTGGACGAAGACCGTGGATACCTCGGGGTCGACGCCCAATGCCAGCAGCTGCGCGAAGGACACCCGGGTCCGACGGTGCAGTTCAGCGGGATCATGGTCGACGGTGATCGCGTGCAGGTCCACGACGCAGTAGAAGCACTCGTGGGTCTGCTGCAGGTCGACCCAGTTGCGCAGAGCGCCCAGGTAGTTACCGATATGGAAGGAGTCAGCGGTCGGCTGGATGCCGGACAGGACGCGGGGACGCTCAGACATGGGCCACATTGTCGCAAACATGTCACAGTGCCTGCGACCGGACGTGCGCAGTTCGGGCTAGCGGTCAGCGTCCCGTCGCCGGGCATCCACCTCCGGCTGGGCACCGGTCGCGCTGGCATCCAGACTCTCCGGGGCGACCGGCACGACCCGCAGCCGCGCGATCCGACGGCCGTCGAGCTCGATCACCTCGAAGCCGGCGCCCGGGCCCACCAACTCATCGCCGAGCGCGGGCAGGCGGCCCAGCCCGGCGACGAACCAGCCGGCCACGGTCTCGTACGGACCGTCCGGGAGCTCGATGCCGGCCTGCTCGGCGAAGTCCTCCAGGTTCAGCAGTCCGTCGACCTCGAACGGCGCACCGGACCGCTGCTCCCGTGCAGCAGCGCCGCCGGCCTGGTCGTACTCGTCGTAGATGTCTCCCACGAGCTCCTCGACCAGGTCCTCCAGCGTGACGATCCCGGCTGTTCCGCCGTACTCATCGGCGACGACCGCCAGGTGCTGGCCGTGGCGGCGCATCTCGGTCAGCGCCGGGATGACCTGCTTGCTGCCCGGGAAGAACGCAACCTCGCGGGCCAGATCCTCCAGGCGCACCGACCTGCCGACCATCGACGGAGTCAGGATGTCGCGCACATGCACGAATCCGACCACGTCGTCGGGGGAGTCACCGATCAGCGGGTAGCGGGAGTGCGGGAGCTTCGAGACCACCGCTGCCGCCCGGAATGCCGGCAGCGAGGCCTCGAGGAACTCGACCTCCGTGCGCGGGATCATGACTTCGCGCAGTTCCGTGTCCCCGGCGTCGAACACGTCATCGATGAGCTCACGCTCCTCGGCGCTGAGGTCGGCGTGCGCAGCGACCATTCCGCGCAGCTCCTCGCCTGTGATCATCTCCCGCCCGACCTCGGGATCAAGGCCGAGGATCCGTACGATCACGTTGGTGGAGGCCGACAGCAGCCAGATGAAGGGCCGCGAGATCTGCGCGATCAGGTCGATCGGCCCAGCCACGTGCAGGGCGATGGACTCGGACTTGGCCAGGGCCAGACGCTTGGGCACGAGCTCACCGAGCACCAACGAGATGTAGACGACCAGCAGGGTGGCCCCGATGAAGGACAACGAGTCGGCGACCCCCTGCCGCATCCCGGCCGAGACCAGCCACCCGGAGACGACGGGGGCGATCCGGCTGGCGCCGAAGGCCGCAGAGATGAACCCGGCCAGCGTGACACCCACCTGCACAGCGGCCAGGAAACGGTTGGGGTTGTCCAGCAGCGAGCGCAGCCGCGCACCGCGCCGCGCATCGGACTCCGACAGGCGCGTGACCTGGCTGTCTCGCAACGAGACGAGGGCAGTCTCGGAGGCGGCGAAGAACCCACCGATCAAGGTGAAGACCAGGATGATCGCAAAGGTCCAGCCCAACTCGCCCACAGTGCACGGAATGTACCGCACCGCGTGATCGTGATCGGGGTCCTGCGACCCTTGTGCACCTGATCGGATTCACACAGCGCGCAGGACACGACGTACCGTTGTTGCCATGAGCACGGACCAGCCGACCAGCCCGGCCAAGAAGCCTGCTGCGGGGCGCACGACCGCGTCCTCGAGCGGGGCCTCGGGCGCCAGCACATCCCCCGAGACCACAACTGGCACGAAGAAGGCCGCTGGCACGAGGAAGGCCGCCGGCACGCGGACCGGATCCAGCACGCGGACCAGATCCAGCACGCGGACCGGACCCAGGAGCAGCACGCAGAAGCAGGCGCCCAGGGCCACGACTCAGGCCACGAGGGCCGAGCCGAAGGCACCCACGGCTGCGAAGGCGAACGCACCGACCTCGGCGGGCCCGCAGGACTCCAGCGCGGCTGAGGAGGGCCCCAGCGCCGGGAAGTCCACCACGGTGACGAGCCCGCCCGCCACGATCGCCGTGCAGCGTTCCGGGGCGACGCCCTCCGCCCCGTCCTCGGACCAGGCCTCCGGACAGGCCGCAGCCGCCGGGCAGCCCGAGCGACCCCCGCGAGCGAGCGGGAAGCGGACCGCCACGAGCCGTGCGCGCCGACGTTCCCAGGAGCAGGTGGCCCGCTCCTGGCCGGCCGGCAAGTCGCCCGTGGAGGCGCTGCTGGCCGATTACCCACTCCCCGATTCCGCCGGGGCCGCACCCCCCCTCACGAGCGCTGAGCCCCTCCCCAGCGACTCTGCAGAGGCCGGCGCCGAGCCGCCCGCCCTGGACGGTGCCCCGATGCCGGCAGCTCAGACCCCGCGGCCGGCGACCACCCTGATCACCCATGCGGCGCTCCCGCCGGCCGAGGACATCGCCCTGGGAGCCTTGACCGTCCTGGCCGAGAGCGCATGGCACGCCGGCTCCCGCGCCGTCGCGGCGGCCGCGAGCCTGTCGGTGCGCGCGATCGACGTCCTGCGCGCCGTCTCACCAACCTTCGCCACGGAGCTCGCGGAGGCGCGGCTGACCGAGCTCGGTCAACGGGGCCGTGCCGTGCGCACCGAGCGTGCCGAAGCGGTGAACGCCGTGCTGACCGACGCCATCACCAACGCCGCAACCAGTGATGCCATGCGCCAGATGTCGGTGGCGGCCATCGAGGAGGCCACCGACGACGTGCTGGCCGTGGTCCTGCCGGCGATGCTGGAGGCAGTCACCGAGCTCGAGACCCAGGAGAAGCTCGACGAGTTGATGGCAGGCCTCCTGCTGCGCCAGCTGCCCAGTGCCTTGGAGAAGACCCTCCCCGGAGTGATGATGCGCACGGCCACGAAGCCCGCGGCCGGGCTCATGCCCTTCCTGAGCGGTGTCCTGCCCAAGGGATGAGTGCCACCGCCTCGCCGTACGGGCCGACGCTCGCCGCGATCGGCCGACCGGGATAATCGGCGCCCGTGACCCTGCACGTGGTGACGGCCAACGTCAACGGCATCCGCGCGGCGCTGCGCCGTGGCGGACTCGACTGGCTCGCTGGGTGCGGCGCCGACCTGATCTGCCTGCAGGAGGTGCGTGCGACGCCCGCGCAGGTCGACGAGGCGCTGGGAGCAGGCGGCCTCGGTGACTGGCATGTCGCCGTGGCTGATTCCATCCGGGGCGGGCACGCAGGTGTCGCCCTGGTGTCGCGGCACGCATTGGCCGATGTACGGATCGGCGTGGGGGTCGAGGAGTTCGCCGACCAGGGCCGCTGGGTGGAGGCGTCGATCACCGACCCCGGCACCGGCGCCGACCTGCGCGTCGCCAGCGTCTACGTGCACACCGGGGAATCCGAAGGTGCACGCGCGCAGGAGAAGGACCGGTTCCTCACCGCGATGGGCCAATGGATGGCCAACCACGCGGCCTGGCCCGCGTTGGTGTGCGGCGACCTGAATGTCGCCCACACGCGCGAGGACATCAAGAACTGGCGTGGCAACCGGGGCAAGGCCGGCTTCCTGGAGTCCGAGCGTGCGCACCTCGACCGGTGGTACGCCACCCCGCCCGAGGGCCCGGGCTGGGTTGACCTGGGTCGCCAGCTCGGTGGCGACGGACCCGGCCCCTACACCTGGTGGTCCTGGCGGGGACGCGGGTTCGACACCGATGGTGGGTGGCGGATCGACGCCCTGCTCGCCTCCCCCGCCCTGGCGGCGCGCGCGACCCGGGTCACGGTGCACAAGGCAACCAGCTACGCCGAGCGCTGGAGCGATCACGCAGCGGTGTCGGCTGTGTTCGACTGATCCGGCCCTGCGGTTGACTCCCGGGCACGCCCCCGCGCGGGAGTCAGACGGTGAGGGTGGTCAGGATGCTGTTGAAGGTCTCGCTCGGGCGCATCACGGCACCCGCCTTGGCCGCGTCCGGGCGGTAGTAGCCGCCGATGTCAACCGGGTGACCCTGGACGGCGATGAGCTCGGCATCGATGACCTCGGACTGCGCGACCAGCTGCTCAGCCACCGGCGCGAAGACCTCGGCGAGCTCGGCATCCTCGGCCTGCGCGGCCAGCTCCTGGGCCCAGTAGCGGGCGAGCCAGAAGTGGCTGCCGCGGTTGTCGATCTGGCCGACCCGACGCGCCGGCGACTTGTTCTCGTTGAGCAGCGTCTCGGTCGCCCGATCCAGGGCGTTGCCCAGCACCTCGGCCCGTTTGTTGCCATTGCCGGCTTCGTGGCGGAAGGACTCCGCGAGGGCGAGGAACTCGCCGAGGCTGTCCCAGCGCAGGTAGTCCTCGGCGACGAGTTGCTGGACGTGCTTGGGGGCCGATCCGCCCGCGCCGGTCTCGAAGAGGCCACCGCCGTTCATCAGGGGGACCACCGAGAGCATCTTGGCCGAGGTGCCGACCTCGAGGATCGGGAAGAGGTCGGTGTTGTAGTCACGCAGGACGTTGCCCGTGACCGAGATCGTGTCCTCACCCCGGCGGATCCGCTCGACCGAGAAGGTCGCGGCGTCGACGGGCGACATGATGCGGATGTCCAGGCCCTCGGTATCGTGATCGAGGAGGTAGGCGTTGACCTTGGCGATGAGGTTCCGGTCGTGCGCCCGGCTCTCATCGAGCCAGAACACGGCCGGGGTCTGCGCGGCCCGGGCCCGTGTGACGGCCAGCTTGACCCAGTCGCGGATCGGGGCGTCCTTGGTCTGGCAGGCCCGCCAGAGGTCGCCGGCCTCCACGTCGTGGGACATCAGGATCGCGCCGGCGGCGTTGACGACCTCGACACGGCCCGCGGCCGCCATCTCGAAGGTCTTGTCGTGGCTGCCGTACTCCTCGGCCTTCTGCGCCATCAGGCCCACGTTCGGCACCGAGCCCATCGTCGTCGGGTCGTAGGCACCGTGCACCCGGCAGTCATCGATGACGGCCTGGTAGACCCCGGCGTACGAACTGTCCGGGATGACCGCGAGGGTGTCGGCCTCCTGCCCGTCCGGGCCCCACATGTGCCCACCGATGCGGATCATCGCCGGCATCGACGCGTCGACGATGACATCGCTGGGCACGTGCAGGTTCGTGATGCCCTTGTCGGAGTTCACCATCGCCAGCCGGGGGCCGTCGGCCAGGCCCTGCTCGAAGGCCGCCCGGATCTCCGCGCCATTCGGAAGGTCGGCGAGTCCGTCCAGGATGGCGCCCAGGCCGTTGTTCGGGGACAACCCTGCTGCGGCGAGGTCCGCGCCGTAGGTCGCGAAGACCTGCGGGAAGAACGCCCGGACGACGTGGCCGAAGATGATCGGGTCGCTGACCTTCATCATCGTCGCCTTGAGGTGAACCGAGAACAGGAGGCCTTCGTCCTTGGCACGGGCGATCTGGTCGGTGAGGAACGACTCGAGCGCTGCCACGCGCATGACCGTGGCGTCGACCACCTCGCCCTCCAGGACCTTCAGCCCTTCCTTGAGCATGGTCGTCTCGCCCTCGGGGCCCACGTGGCGAACGGTCAGGGTGTCATCGGCCGGGAGCACGATCGACTGCTCGTTGGAGCGGAAGTCGTCGCGTCCCATGGTCGCGACGTCTGTCCTGCTGTCCGTGCTCCAGGACCCCATCGAGTGCGGGCGCCGACGGGCGTAGTTCTTCACCGCAGCAGGCGCGCGACGGTCGGAGTTGCCCTCGCGCAGGACCGGGTTGACCGCACTTCCCTTGACCTTGTCGTACCGGGCGCGGATGTCGCGCTCCTCGTCGGTGCTCGGGTCGTCCGGGTAGTCGGGCAGGGCGTAGCCGAGGGCCTGGAGCTCTGCGACCGCAGCCTTGAGTTGGGGCATCGAGGCCGAGACGTTCGGCAGCTTGATGATGTTGGCCTCGGGGGTGGTGGCCAACTCGCCGAGCTCGGTGAGGGCGTCTGCGACCCGCTGATCCTCGGTGAGGTACTCGGGGAAGACGGCCAGGATGCGCCCGGCCAGGGAGATGTCGCGGGTCTCGACGTCCACCCCGGCCGAGGAGGCGAAGGCCTGCACCACGGGGAGGAAGGAGTACGTGGCCAGCATGGGGGCCTCGTCGGTAAGGGTGTAGATGATCGTGGCCATGGTGGTGGTCGACGCTCCTCGGTGATGGCTGGTTATCTTGACATCAAGACAAATCTACCGGAGGCCCACTGACCCTGGGTAGGTCCGGGCGACCCCCTGCCGCGGGCAAGGATACTCGGGCCCCGAGGGGCGATCCCCGCTGTGGACGGGCGGGCTCTGAGCCGTCGAGGTGCGCCGCGGGCCGGGACCCGTGGGCCGTGGCCGTGGGCCGGGACCCGTAGGGAACGAATAGCGCGTTGCTAGCGCTCCCTTATCCGCAGTCGTCGCCCAAACGAGCGAACTGGTTTCCCATCGTCCGATCTGGGCCGTACGCTCTTGCGCATGACGAATATGAATGCAGGAATGCGTACCGTCCTCGCCGCCGCTGCTGCGGGGGCACTCGTCCTCGGCTCGGCAGGTGGTGCGGCGGCCCACCCGCACAAGTCCGACAGGGCCCAGGGCCCCGAAGCCTCGAAGTCCGAGCCGATGTCCAAACTCCAGACCGTCCGGATCAAGGGCCACAAGAAGATCGACTTGGCCAAGGTCAGCGAAACCACGGCACTCAAGCTGCGCGCGAAGGTGCGTTACTCGGAGAAGGTCGAGGCCGGGGATGCGCTGGCGTCCGTCGGCCTCAAGTTGGCCGTCTACGATCGGAAGTTCAGCAAGGACATGGTCCCGGGCTCGGAGACCGCGGACCCGGTGGCGCTGTCGCTGAAGGTTCGCAAGGGAGCCAAGAAGAACCAGTTCTACGCAGGCCCGGCTGTCATCCTGCAGGAGTGGAGCGAGGCGCAGGTTGGTGTGCTTGCAGGCGAGGTTGCCAAGGATGGCAAGGCCTTCATCTGCCTCAGCGACGTGGACGAGCCGTTCAACAAGTACTCCAAGCAGACGCGCAAGCGCCTCGACATGGACGTCAAGAGGCCCGTGCGCGACTGCGTGAAGGTCGTCAACTCCGACGACGTCTGAGCAGCAACCGTCGGATCACCGACACTGATCGACCAGTTGGGGCTGGGCACCGTGAGAGCGGTGCCCAGCCCCACAGTCGTTCCGGCCCCCATCCGCGACCCCCACTGCGTGATCCGTGCAGGTTGGCGGCCATCTAGAGTCAGCAACCCGCACGGATCACGCAGGGCGCGACTCGACGCGGACTCACCTCTGGGAGGCCTGCTCCCCCCACCTGCGCTGGTGACGAGCGCCGGTCACTCCCCGTGGGCGGCGCGGGTCAGCCTGTCGCGGACGGCCTGGGCGAGCGGGCCATCGTCCTCGCCAGGGAGCACGGCGACCACTGTTGACAGGCCCAAGCCGTCGGCTCGGCGCAATGCCCCGTACAGATCCCGGGCGAACTCCTCGCTCGTGGCGGGGGCCGACAGCCGCGCCCATCCGGGGGGCGTGGACAGGTCTGCCGGCGCGATCAGCCCGGTCTGTCCGGCTCCCGCGAGTTCCCTGATCCGTGCAGGTTGGTGCTCCTCTAGGGTCGACAACCCCCATGAGTCATGGAGTTCGCCGGCGTGCTCGGGGGGCGCTGCGGCGTCCGCGGGCCGCTCCACCAGCACGACCCGGGCGTGCGGCGAGTAGTGCGCCTCCAGCGTCCCCGGCACCCGGACCGGATTCGAGTCGCTGGGGCGGACGTCGCCGCCGCCGGCGCCGGGATCGGCCCCCTGCGCTCGCCCTCCGTGGTTCTGCGCACCCTCCGGGAATTCCGGGAGGGCACGCGCACGTGGGGAGGGCGGACCGGGATGCGACCCCGGTGGCTGGCCGGCAGCGAGGACGGCATCGATCTGGGCCTGGCTGATCGCTCCCAGGCGCAGCACCCGCGGAGGGTCGGCGGTGCAGTCAACGATCGTCGACTCCACGCCGACGGCGCACGGTCCGCCATCCACGACCAGATCGCGCCGCGGGTCCATCCGCGCACCGAGCTCGTCGAGCACATCGGTGGCACGGGTCGGGCTGACGCGACCAAAGCGGTTCGCGCTCGGGGCGGCGACCCCGCGGGCGGGATCCCCGGTCGCCCGTCCGAGCGCCTCGAGGCAGGCCAGCGCGACCCGGTGGTTCGGGCACCGCAGGGCGACGGTGTCCTGGCCCCCGGTGAGGAAGTCCCCCGCGCGCCGGCTGCGCCGGACGATGACGGTCAACGCGCCCGGCCAGAACGCCTCGGCCAGCCGCTGCGCCGGGGGGTTGCTGCCCGCGCACCACGCAGCCAGGGCCTGCGCACCGTAGATGTGCACGATGAGCGGATGACTCGGGGGACGCCCCTTGACGCGGTACACCCTGCCCACGGCATCGGCGTCCTGGGCATCAGCAGCCAGCCCGTAGACCGTCTCGGTGGGCAGGCCGACCAGGCCACCGGAGACCCAGGAGCCTGCGGCCCTGACTGCGGCCACGGCGTCGGCGGAACCGTCGGCCCGGAGTCCGTCGACGAGGGGGATCTGCACCGGCCAATCGTACGGCGGGAACGAGCCCCCGCAGAGTGGCGAGACCGGGCGCACGGCAGGAACCAGTGCCCACCAACCGGCCGTGATCTGGCCACGGCGAGGACCCACCGGAGCCGTCAGGGCGAGACCGGGCCGGGGGGAGCAGCGGGCGGACCGCGCCTCGGTCAGTTCCGCAGCCGGGGATCCCCATGGCAGCGCTTGTACTTCTTCCCTGATCCGCATGGGCACGCCTCGTTGCGGCCCACGCCGGCAAACTCGTCGGCCCCGGCCGTCCCGACCACGGTCGCCTCACCGGTCTCCGAGGGCGCTGAGTACTGGACGTGGTCAGGTCGGCGCGGACCCAGCCCAGCGGCCTTCAGGTCTGCCATCGGATGGCCGCCCTGGGCTCCCACCCCCGCCGCGGCACCCGTCAGCCGGCTGGCCGATCCTGGGACTGCGGACCGGCCGGCCTCGGCCTGCACCTCAGCGACGTCACCGCCCCCGAGCAGCTCGGCGTCGAGCTCCTCGAGCTCCTCGAGCTCCTCGAACTCGTCGTCCTCGTCGGCGAGCTCCCCATCGGAACCCACCGACACCTCGAGGTTGAACAGCAGGCCAACCGTCTCCTCCTGGATCGAGTCCATCATCGCGCGGAAGAGGTCGTAGCCCTCGCGCTGGTACTCGACCAGCGGGTCACGCTGGGCCATCGCGCGCAGGCCGATCCCGTCGCGCAGGTAGTCCATCTCGTACAGGTGCTCACGCCACTTGCGGTCCAGGACGGACAGGATCACGCGGCGCTCGAGCTCACGCATCGCCTCGGAGCCCAGCTCCTCCTCGCGCACCTCGTAGGCAGCGCGGGCATCGGCCATGATCTCCGCACGCAGCAGCTCCCGCGAGACCCCCGAGCGCGAACCGCCGCCCTGGGTCTCGACATCATCGATCGTCACCGCGATCGGGTAGAGGGTGCGCAGGGCGCCCCACAGCTCCTCGAGGTCCCACTGCTCGGGGTACCCATCGGCGGTGGCCGCATCGATGTAGCCGGCGATGGTGTCGGCCAGGAAGTGCTGGACCTGCTCGTGGATGTCCTCACCCCCGAGGACCCGACGGCGCTCCTCGTAGATGACCAGGCGCTGCCGGTTCATCACGTCGTCGTACTTCAGGACGTCCTTGCGGATCTCGAAGTGCTGTGCCTCGACCTGGGTCTGCGCCGACCGGATGGCGTTGGTGACCATCTTGGACTCGATCGGCTGCTCGTCAGGGACGTTCGCCCGGCGCAGGAAGGAGTCGACCATCTCGGCCTTGAACAGGCGCATGAGGTCGTCCTGCAGCGACAGGTAGAACCGGGACGCACCCGGGTCGCCCTGACGGCCGGACCGGCCGCGCAACTGGTTGTCGATGCGTCGGGACTCATGCCGCTCCGTGGCCAGCACGTACAACCCACCGAGCTCGGTGACCTCGACGTGCTCGGCCGCGAAGGCCTCCTCCGCGTCGCGCAGTGCCCCGGGCCACGCAGCCTCGTACTCCTCCGGGGTCTCGCTCGGGGTCAGGCCCTGGTTCTGCAGCGACAGGTCGGCCAGGAACTCGGCGTTCCCGCCCAGGATGACGTCCGTGCCGCGGCCAGCCATGTTCGTCGCCACCGTGACCGCGCCCTTTCGCCCTGCCTGGGCGATGATCGCGGCCTCCTTGTCGTGGTACTTGGCGTTCAGGACCTGGTGCGGGATGCCCTGGCGGCGCAACAGCGTCGAGAGCTTCTCGCTCTTCTCGACGCTGACCGTCCCGACGAGGATCGGCTGGCCCAGCGCGTGCCGCTCAGCGATGTCACTGGTGACGGAGTTCCACTTGGCATCCTCGGTCCGGTAGACGAGGTCGGCAAGGTCGTCGCGGATCATCGGCCGATTCGTCGGGATCGGGACGACGCCGAGCTTGTAGATCTTGTTGAACTCGTTGGCCTCGGTCAGGGCCGTGCCGGTCATGCCTGAGAGCTTGTCGTAGAGGCGGAAGAAGTTCTGCAGCGTGACAGTCGCCAGGGTCTGGTTCTCGGCCTTGACCTCCACGCCCTCCTTGGCCTCGATCGACTGGTGCAGGCCCTCGTTGTAGCGCCGACCCGAGAGCATTCGACCAGTGTGCTCGTCGACGATCATGACCTCGCCATTGGCCACGACGTAGTCGCGGTCGCGCTTGAACAGCTCCTTGGCCCGGATCGCGTTGTTGAGGTAGCCGACCAGGCGGGTGTTCACGGGCTCGTAGAGGTTCTCGATGCCCAGCCAGTCCTCGGTGCGCTCAATGCCCTGCTCCAGCACGCCGATCGTGCGCTTCTTCTCGTCCACCTCATAGTCGACATCGACACGCAGCCGCTTGGCCAGCTTGGCCATCTCGACGTACCACTTGTCCGCCTCATCAGCGGAACCGGAGATGATCAGCGGCGTTCGCGCCTCGTCGATCAGGATGGAGTCGACCTCGTCGACGATGGCGTAGTTGTGCCCGCGCTGGACCATCTCCTCCTTGGACCAGGCCATGTTGTCGCGCAGGTAGTCGAAGCCGAACTCGTTGTTCGTGCCGTAGGTGATGTCCCACTCGTACTGGGAGCGCCGCTCCGCAGGGCTCATGTTCGACAGGATCACGCCGACGGTGAGCCCCAGGAAGCGGTGGACGCGGCCCATGTTCTCCGCATCGCGATGGGCGAGGTAATCGTTGACCGTGACGATGTGCACACCGTCGCCAGTCAGGGCGTTGAGGTAGGCAGGGAGGGTGGAGACCAGCGTCTTGCCCTCACCGGTCTTCATCTCGGCGATGTTGCCCAGGTGCAGGGCGGCACCACCCATGATCTGGACGTCATAGTGTCGTTGGCCCAGTGTGCGCTTGGCCGCCTCGCGAACGGTCGCGAAAGCCTCAGGCAGCAGGTCGTCGAGGGTCTCACCGTTGGCCAGGCGCTCGCGGTAGGCCGGCGTGACCGCTTTGAGCTCCTCGTCGGACAGCGCGGAGAAGGCGTCCTCGAGGGCGTTGACCTGCTTGGAGATGGCCTGCAGCTTCTTGAGCGTCTTGCCCTCGCCGGCACGCAGGATCTTGTCGATGATGGCCACGCAGGCCCCTCTCGGAACTCGGGTTCACGTCGCCCGCGGCATCCAGCGCGGG
>JAQBEX010000074.1:0-26966 GCA_032123675.1 Actinomycetes bacterium | reverse complement strand
ACCGCGAGCTGGTCGTAGCCGGCCACCACATCGGCGGCGTTCATGCGCGGGGTCATCTGCGTGAGCCGGCCGGAGCTGTCGCCGTGGCCACCCAGGTCGACCGCCAGGCAGGTCGCCGAACCTTGTTCGACGACGGCCCGTGCCCGCTCGATGTTTGTCGACCGGGAGCTGCCCAGCCCATGGACGAAGAGCACGGCAGCGCCGCTCGGCTTGTCAGGGGAGATCAACGTCCCGGCGAGCAGCCGGTCATCACTGGTGAATGAGACCTGCCGGATGTCCACTGGCACACCCTCTCGTGCCTGGCTCGCTGAATCGTGCCGGGCAGCCCCGCCAGCTCAGCGCCGGTCCCGCCCGCTCCTGGCGCCCAATCGGACGTGGTAGCCGACCCCGACGACGCGGAAGGCGGGGATTCCGACGTACTGTTCGGCGGGCGCACAGGACGCAGCGATGCCCACGGAGACCGCAAGCGCGGCTCCGCTCAGGAGATGGAGACACGATGGCCGAGGCCACGGGAGCGGGTGCGCCGACACCTGCGCACCATGTTGCGGACAGCCACGACCTGATCCGCGTTCAGGGTGCACGTGTGAACAACCTTAAGGACGTCAGCATCGAGATCCCGAAGCGGCGGCTGAGTGTGTTCACCGGCGTCTCCGGATCGGGCAAGAGCTCGCTGGTGTTCGGCACGATCGCCGCCGAGTCACAACGGATGATCACCGAGACCTACAGCGCCTTCGTGCAGGGCTTCATGCCGACACAGGCGCGGCCCGATGTCGACGTTCTGGAAGGGCTGACGACGGCGATCGTCGTCGACCAGGAGCGGATGGGGGCCAACGCCCGCTCGACCGTGGGCACCGCGACCGACGTCAACGCGATGCTCCGGATCCTGTTCAGTCGACTCGGGCAGCCCCACGTCGGCTCACCCAACGCGTACTCCTTCAACGTCGCCTCGGCCACCGGGGTCGGGCAGATCAAGGTGCAGAAGGGCAGCGCCAAGGCGGAGAGGCGCTCGTTCACGATCACCGGAGGCATGTGCCCGCGCTGTGAGGGCATGGGCGCTGTGACCGACCTGGACCTGTCCCAGCTGTTCGACGAGAGCAAGTCGCTGACCGAGGGGGCGATCACGGTCCCGGGATACAGCGCTGATGGGTGGTTCGGCCGGATCTTCGGAGCCGTGGTGCCCACGGACGTGCCCATCGCCGCATTCACCGCGAAGCAGCGCCAGGAGTTCCTCTACGGCGAGGCCCGGAAGATCAAGGTCGACAACATCAACCTCACCTACGAGGGGTTGGTGCCCAAGATCCAGAAGTCAATCCTGTCCAAGGACGTGGACGCGATGCAGCCGCACGTGCGGGCCTTCGTGGATCGGGCAGTGACGTTCACGCCCTGCCCCGAGTGCGCGGGCTCCCGCCTCAACGAGGCTGCCCGGTCCTCGAAGGTCGACGGGATCAGCATCGCCGAGGCCTGTGCTATGCAGATCAGCGACCTGGCGCACTGGGTGCGAGGCGTCGATGAGCCGTCGGTGGCGCCGCTGCTCGCCGCGCTGCGGCACACCCTTGACTCGTTCGTGCAGATCGGGCTCGGCTACCTCTCCCTGGATCGTTCCTCCGGCACGCTGTCGGGGGGTGAGGCGCAACGGGTCAAGATGATCCGGCATCTCGGGTCGTCCCTCACCGACGTGACCTACGTCTTCGACGAGCCGACGATCGGGCTGCACCCGCACGACATCCAGCGGATGAACGGCCTGCTGCTCCAACTGCGCGACAAGGGCAACACGGTGCTGGTCGTCGAGCACAAGCCGGAGGTCATTGCGATCGCCGAGCATGTCGTCGACCTCGGCCCGGGCGCGGGCACGGGGGGTGGTGAGGTGGTGTTCGAGGGCACCGTCGAGGGGCTGCGCCGCAGTGACACGCTCACCGGCCGGCACCTCGACGATCGGGCGGCGCTCAAGCCCTCCGTCCGAACGTCGATGACGGCCCTGGAGGTTCGCGGCGCCAGCAGCCATAACCTGCAGGACGTCGACGTCGACATCCCGCTTGGCGTTCTGGTCGTCGTCACGGGCGTGGCGGGCTCGGGCAAGAGCTCGCTGATCCAGGGATCTGTGGCGGGTCGCGATGGTGTGGTGGTGGTCGACCAGGGCGCGATCAAGGGCTCGCGGCGCAGCAATCCGGCCACGTACACCGGCCTGCTCGACCCGATC
The DNA here is from genome assembly GCA_032123675.1 of Actinomycetes bacterium. Taxonomy (GTDB): domain Bacteria; phylum Actinomycetota; class Actinomycetes; order S36-B12; family CAIYMF01; genus Prado023. The sequence continues at coordinate 24,769 of JAQBEX010000074.1, read as the reverse complement.
CGCAGGGCGTTCGCGAAGGCCAACGCAGTCAAGCCAGCACTGTTCAGCGCGAACTCGGAGGGCGCCTGCCCCACGTGCAACGGAGCCGGAGTCATCTACACGGACCTCGCGATGATGGCTGGCGTCGCCACCACGTGCGAGGAGTGCGAGGGCAAGCGCTTCCAGGCCGAGGTCCTGGAGTTCAGACTCGGGGGCAAGGACATCAGCGAGGTGCTCGCGATGTCGGTCACCGAGGCTGAGGCCTTCTTCCTCGCCGGAGAGGCGAAGACCCCCGCCGCCCACAGGATCCTGAGCAGGCTCGAGGACGTCGGCCTGGGCTACCTGAGCCTCGGCCAACCCCTGACGACCCTGTCCGGCGGTGAGCGGCAGCGGCTCAAGCTCGCCATCCAGATGGCAGCCGACGTCGGGGTCTACGTTCTCGACGAGCCGACGACCGGCCTGCACCTGGCCGACGTGGAGCACCTGCTTGGGCTCCTCGACCGCCTCGTCGACTCCGGGAAGTCGGTCGTTGTCATCGAGCACCACCAAGCCGTGATGGCCCACGCGGACTGGATCATCGACCTGGGGCCGGGGGCTGGTCACGACGGCGGCCGGATCGTGTTCGAGGGGACCCCCGCCGACCTGGTCGCTGCCGGCTCGACCCTCACCGGCGAGCACCTCGCGGCCTACGTCGGGGGCTGACCGGGTCCACTGGGACACCCGTCGCCGTCATCCGCGAGCTTCAGCGGTGTCGATGATCACCGGCATCCGGCCGCGCCACTGCCGCCAGAGGGCGTCGTCGGTGGCCAGCTCGCTCATGAAGTGGGCGACCTGCGCCATCCGCGTGCTCTCCGGGCGGAACAGGCTCGCGACCAGCTCGCCGGTGACCTCGTACTCCCGGACCTCGCCATCGCGCAGGGTGTCGGGTCGGACGATCACCCACTCGATGGTGCTGTCGGAGGGCCCCAGCTCGAGGGTCAGGAAGTCCGCTGCTCGCTGGTTGTCGCGCGCCGGTGGCACGGCCGCACGCATCAATCCCATGTACGCCCGCTCGCTGCGCTTCCGGCGGGTGTCCGCGTGGTTGGGCTGGTTGACCGAGACGCTGCTCATGAGGATCAGCCGCACTGGCCGAGCCGGTTGGCAGGCCGCGACCGCCGCCTGCACGGAGCGCACGGCCCTCTCCACCAGGTCACGCGGAGGCCCAAGGACCCCCTTGGCACTGATCGTGTGGCCCAGGCACGAGATGACGGTGTCGCAGCCGTCCAGATGGCCCGCCAGCTCCGCGACTGTGAGCGCCAACGGGTCCGCCTCGACCACCGTGAGCTGGGCGTTGCCCACGGCTCCGGCCGGGAGTCGATCGGCCGATCGCACGATGGCCAGCACTGGTAGGCCCCTGTCGAGCAACTGGGTCAGGACCCGGCTTCCCGTGCGGCCGGTGCCGCCCAGGACCAGGACTCGTGGTGTGGCATTCATGAGGTGCCCCTTTCGTGAGGGTGAGCGTCGGTCAATGGGTCGGGCCCGCCAGTTGGGTCAGCGCTCGGAGCATGTCGGGTGGCTTCCGTTCACGATTCCTCCTCGGGATACTGGAAGACCTGCTCCAGGGGTGCGCCGAGGGCCCGGGCGATCCGGAAGGCCACCTCCAGGGAGGGGGAGTAGCGACCCTGCTCGATGGCGATGATCGTCTGCCGGGTCATTCCGACCTGGTCGGCGAGTTCCGCCTGGGTCAGCTCGCCAGCCGCGAATCGCAGCGCCCGGATGTTGTTGGTGACCCGCGTCGGTCGAGCCATCACATCCCCCAGCGGTAGGCGCGGATCTTCACCCCGTCGGAGACGATTGCAGCCACGACGAACGTCAGGTAGAGCGCGTTGGCGATCCAGAAGTACTCGTACTCCAGCATGGCGAGGGCCAGCGCGCCGAGAGCGCCTGCGGAGGTCACGTAGAAGGCGACGACGTCGCCGCGGCGGCCGATGCTCACGTCGCGCTCGTCCTTGCGATCGATGTCATCGACAGAGCCTTCGCCCGTCACTTCCGCGCTGACCGCTGTTCCGATTGCCAGGGCGATGGCGCCGATGATCATCAGGACGATCGACGCTCCGATCGCGATGAGCATGGACCGCTGGTAGGCGATGTCGGCTGCGGGCACCTCCCCGACCTGCCCCAGGACGGTCGCGGAGTACAGCCCCGCCACCACCACGGTGACGACCATGCTGACCCACGACATCTTCTCCTCGAACGGCATCCCAGCCACCTCCGCAGTCTGTGTCATGTCAAGAATTCTTGACATATCCCAATGTAAAGAAACTTTGACGTGATGTCAATAGTTCGTGACATCGGCGGATGCCTGCGCGCCGGCTGCGCCGATCCTGTCGGCGGACCCGGTCGGCCGGTCCTGTTGGCGGACCCGGTCGGCGGACCCGGTCGGCTTCAGGTCACTGGCCGACGGGAGCTCGCCCGGGTGCCCGGCCCACGTCCGCCGGCGGTGGCCTCAGCGCCTACGCTCGCCGCATGCGTGCAGTCGAGATCGTCCGTCCTGGTGGCCCGGAGGTCCTCACCGAGACCATCCGTCCTGATCCGGTCCCCGGCCCCGGTGAGGTACTCATCCACGTGGCTGCGGCCGGCGTGAACCGCGCGGACCTGCTCCAGCGCCAGGGCAACTACCCACCGCCTCCCGGCGCATCGGACATTCCCGGTCTTGAATGCTCCGGCGTGATCGCCGGTCTGGGCCCCGACGTCATCGGATGGCAGGTGGGTGACCGCGTGGCCGCGCTGCTCGACGGGGGCGGGTACGCCGATCTCGTGGTGACCCCTGCGGCCCAGTTGCTCGCCGTCCCCGATCACATCGACCTGGTCGACGCTGCAGGGCTCCCCGAGGCGGTCTGCACCGCGTGGTCCAACCTGGTGATGGTGGGGCGCCTCGCTGACGGCGAGATCGTGCTCATCCACGGGGGCAGCGGTGGGGTGGGCTCGGTCGCCATCCAGCTCGCAGCCGCCCTGGGCGCCCACGTCGTGACCACCGCGGGCGGGCCGGAGCGCGTCAATCGCTGCATCGACCTTGGCGCCGAGAGTGCTCTGGACCACCGTGCCGACGACGTCGCAGCCCGCCTTGCCGAGGTCACATCGGGGCACGGGGCCGATGTCATCCTCGACGTCCTCGGAGCTGGCGGGCTCACCGCGAACGTGCGCGCACTGGCCACCGGCGGGCGGCTCGTCGTGATCGGCCTGCAGCAGGGCCGGCGTGCCGAGATCGACCTCGGCATGCTGATGGGCAAACGCGCCAGCGTCCACGGGACTACCCTTCGCTCCCGACCGCCCGTCGAGAAGGCCGCGATCGTCGCCGAGGTGGCCGCGCATGCCTGGCCCCTGCTGGGCCCGGCGGACACTCGGCTGCGTCCCGTGATCCAGGCCCGGATGCCCCTGGCCGAGGCCGGGCGGGCGCACTCCCAACTCGACTCCGGAGAGGTGTTCGGCAAGCTCCTGCTGGTTCCCTGACCGGTGGCGTCGCCGCCCGCGATGAGCGCGTCGGCGCCCTGCGATGGACTGGCATCATCACGTCGAGCGATGGGAGTCCCGTGATGCCACTCACCCCGTGGGGCCAGTCGCGCAGGGATCCCGGGTCACACTGCAGGCCGTGGTCAGCGTGGCCCTCACTCGAGGGCGTCGCTCCGGCAGGAGGTGCGACCGCCACGGCGGTCAGTTGGCCTTTCGTCGGAACAACGACCGCATCCGCTCCTTGTTGATCGAGGCGATGGCCGTGAGCGGGATGCCCGCTGGGCACACGACCGAGCACTCGCCGTAGGTGGAGCACGGTCCGAACTCGGATTCCATCTGGTTGACCATGGCCACAGCTCGTGTGCCGCGCTCCTGCTTGCCCTGGGGAAGAACCGCGAGGTGTGCCAGTTTGGACCCGGTGAACAGGTGGGCCGCGCCGTTGGGGCAGGCGGCCACGCATGCACCGCAGCCTATGCATGCGGCGAAGTCCAGGGCCCGTTCGGCGGTCTCGGCGTTGACGAGCATGACGTCGGCGTCCGGGGCGGTCCCGGCGTCCACGGCCACATGCCCGCCGGCCTGGATCACGCGGTCAAGCGCCGAGCGGTCGACGATCAGGTCGCGGATCACGGGGAACGTCTCGGAGCGGAAGGGCTCCAGGACGACGCGCTCCCCGTCGCGGAACGAGCGGACGTGCTGCTCGCAGGAGGGCGTGTTGTCCTGAGGGCCGTGCGGCCTGCCGTCGACGTTCATGCCGCAACTGCCGCAGATCCCCTCCCGGCAGTCGGACTCGAAGGCGACGGGCTCGCGGTTCTCGGAGACCAGTTGGTCGTTGAGCCGGTCGATGAGTTCCAGCAGGGTCATCTCGGGGGTCGCGTCGGTGACCTCATAGGTCTCGAAGCGACCAGCGGCCACCCGGGACTCCTGCCGCCACACTTCCAGGGTCAGCTTCACGTGTAGTTCCTTGTCTGCAGCGGGACGGCCTCGAACGCCAGGGGCTCGTCGTGGCGGACGAACTGCGCGTCCGGGGTCGTGGGGGACTCCCACGCGGAGACGAAGCACCAGTCGTCGTCGTCGCGCATGGCCTCGCCCTCGGGGGTCTGGTGGTCAGCCCGGAAGTGTGCCCCGCAGGACTCGTCTCGGTCCAGGCCGTCCAGGCACAGCAGCTCGGCCATCTCCAGGTAGTCAGCGATCCGACCGGCCCGCTCGAGCTCCTGGTTGAGCTGGTCACCGGTGCCCATCACCCGCACGTCGGCCCAGAACTCCTCGCGCAGGGCCCGGATCTCGGCGATGCCCCGGGCCAGGCCCTCGGGGGTCCTGGTGACCCCGGCGTACGTGTAGAGCAGCTCGCCCAGGCGCTTGTGGAATCGGTCCGGTCCCTGGGTCCCGTCGTTGGTCACCAACCTCTGGATGCGGGCATCGACGTCGGCCAACGCCGCGGTCACGGCCGCATCGTCAGCGGCCAGCGGCGGCTGGCCGAGCAGGCCTGCCAGGTAGTTGGGCACCGAATAGGGCAGGGTGAACCAGCCGTCCACGCAGGCCGACAGCAGGGAGTTGGCGCCCAGCCGGTTCGCCCCGTGGTACCCCCAGCCGACCTCGCCGCCGACGAAGAGGCCCGGCACCGAGGTCATCATGTCGTAGTCGCTCCACAACCCACCCATCGCGAAATGTGCCCCCGGAGCGATCCGCATCGGCGTCTGGAACGGATCGTCGCCGGTGGCCTGGGAGTACATGTGGAACAGGTTGGAGTACCGGGTGTAGACCGTGTCCCGGCCCAGGCGTGCGACGGCGTCGGAGAAGTCCAGGTACACCGAGTTCTTCAACGGGCCCACGCCGAACCCTGCATCGATGCGCTCGCGGGCCGCTCTGGAGGCCACGTCGCGGGGGGTCAGGTTCCCGAACGCCGGATAGCGCCGCTCCAGGTAGTAGTCCCGCTCGTCCTCGGGGATGTCCCCGGGGGCTCGGGTGTCGTCGGCCCTGGCGGGAACCCAGATCCGGCCGTCGTTGCGCAGCGACTCCGACATGAGAATCGTCTTGGACTGCCACTCGCTGGACAGCGGCAGCGCGGTCGGGTGGAACTGGATGAAGGACAGGTTGGCGTACAGCGCCCCGCGGCGATGGGCCCGCCAGGCGGCGGTCGCGTTGCTGTTCCTGGCCAGCGTGCTCTTGTGGTAGATGTTGCCGTACCCCCCGGTGGCCAGCACGACGGCGTGCGCCGTGACCGCACGGATCTCCCCAGTCACCAAGTCGCGGACCACGATGCCCTGGGCGCGACCGTCGGCCACGATCAGGTCGAGCATCTCCTGGCGGGTGTGCATCGTGACTGTCCCAGCGGCGACCTGGCGCAGCAGGGCGTTGGCCCCGGCCACCTGCAGCTGCTGCCCGGTCTGCCCACGTGTGTAGTAGGTGCGCGACACCTGCACACCGCCGAACGAGCGGGTCGCCAACTCGCCGCCGTACTCGCGTGCGAAGGGTGCCCCGATGGCATTCATGTGGTCGATCACCCGCACGGACTCCACGCCGAGGCGGTAGGCGTCGGCCTCCCGGCCGCGGAAGTCCCCGCCCTTGACGGTGTCCTTCACGAACCGGTCGACGGAGTCGTTGTCGACCTTGCGCGCGCGGGCGGCGTTGATGCCACCCTGGGCGGCCACGGAATGCGCTCGGCGCGGGGCGTCGTGGTAGGTGAAGCACTCCACGTTGAACCCGAGTTCACCCAGCGCTGCCGCGGCACCCGAGCCGGCCAGGCCGGTCCCGACCACGATCACGGTGAACTTCCGGCGGTTGTTGGGGCTGACCAGGTCGTAGTGCAGGCGCCGATCGTCCCAGGCCTGGGCCGCTGGGACGTCGGGCACCTGACCGTCCAGCGGCGTGCCGATCGTGCGCATCGCGTCCAGGTCGATGGCGGGGGAGGTGGGCGCGGTGCCGGCGGACGCGATCCGGGTCGGCTCGTTCATGCCACCCACCCCAGCTGCACCGCGATCGGGATCATCATGTTGCCCAGTGCGATCACGACGGCGATGGTCCCGGCCAGCAGGAGGCCAACCTGGCGGGTCCGGTGGCCCGTCGCGCCCAGGTCGTTGACCACGCTCCACAGACCGTGGCTCAGGTGGATCGCGATGAGCAGCATGGTCAGGGTGTAGAACAGCGCAACCGCTGGACGATCGAAACTGGCCACCAGGTTGCCGTAGGCGTCTCCCTTGGTGAATCCCGGTGTGCTGGCCGCGGTCCTTCCGATTGTCATGTCCAGGAGGTGGAAGATGACGAAGCTCAGGATGATTGCACCGGTCATGAGCATGGATCGTGCTGACCAGCGCCTGGCCGGCATCGCCCTGCGCCGGTGCGGACCGCGGGCCCGGCGCCCCCGGACGAACAGCGTGATCCCGGCGTAGATGTGGGCCACGAACGCCGTGAGCATCACCACCCGGAAGATCCACAGGAAGCTCTCCCCGGGCATCAGCGGGTTGAACAGGGTGCGCAACCACTCCGCGTAGTGGTTGAACTCCTCGGGGCCGAGGAACACCTTCAGGTTGCCGGCCATGTGGAACAGCAGGAAGCCGGCGAACATCACGCCGGTCACCGCCATCACGACCTTGAGCACCCAGCTCGACGGCCAGGGCGGTCGGGCCGTGGTCGGTCGGCTCGCTGCGGGGACCGCACTCTGCGAGATCAGGTTCGCCATCGACATCCTCCGAGTCCGGGGCACCATTCGTGACCGTGCCGCACCTCGCGCTGCGGGATCCGCGGGGCCGCGGGTGCCCGCAGCACACCGACCTTCCACATGGTGGCCATCCACCTGCGGCTGTGGAGGGGCTGAATGTCCCGGGAACCCGGCCGGAAGTCACTTGACGCCCGTCCCGGTGAGGTGGATCGCCGCCGACACCGTGGTGTGTCGACGTGGCGACCAGGTGAACGCGATATCGGCGCCATCGCTCAGCCGGGCTTGCCCACCTCCTGGGTGGGACGCTGGGTGCACGTGCCCCACCGCGCCGACGCGCGGGCCGGTCTGGGGGCGCCGGGTGGGAGGTGGTCATGCTTCGGCGCGAGGCCATGCGTGAGTATCTCGGCGGTGCGCTGTGGGTGATGCCCTTCGCCGCGGGAATCCTGGCGTTGATCGTCGCGAACGTCCTGATGAACCTCGAGCCCGCCGACGGCACCTTCCTCGCGCGGTTCTCGTTCCAGGGGTCGGCGGCGGACGCCCGGGCCGTGCTGCTGGCGATCACGGGGACGGTCGTCACGGTGATCGCCCTGGTGCTGGGCCTGTCCGTCGTGGCACTCCAGTTGACCTCCACGCAGTTCTCGCCGCGCCTGCTGCGCAACTTCCTGCGGGACCGACCGAACCAGATCGCGCTGAGCGTCTTCCTCGCCACGTTCGCCTACTGCGGTGCGCTGCTGTTCTCGGTGGGCGTGGGGCCCGAGCCGGAGGTCTACCCGCGGATTGCGGTCAATCTCGCCATTGTCATGCTGTTCGCCAGCATGGCCATGGTGGTGTACTTCGCCGACCACCTCTCCCACTCGCTGCAGGTGGAGGCGATCATGCGCCGCGTCGAGGGTGAGGCGCTGCAGGTCATCCGCCACAGCCCCACCGATGTCGACATGAACCCGCCGACGCCACCCGAGTGGGCGCAGGAGATCCCGGCGGCATCCTCGGGGTACGTCCAGACGACCCACCCGGAGCTCCTCCTCCCGCTGGCGATCCGGCACGGGGTCGGCATCGCACTCACGACCGGCGTGGGCCAGCACATCGCCACTGGCGGCCCGCTCGCCCTGATCTGGACGCCTTCACCGGACGACCCCGCGCCGGACCTCGAGGCGTTCACACGGGCGTTCGCCGCCGACGTCGGGATCGGTTTCGAGCGGACCAGGCAGCAGGACTCCGCCTTCGGCATCCGACAGCTTGTCGACGTGGCGGTCAAGGCGCTCTCCCCAGCCGTCAACGACCCGTACACAGCCGTGCAGGCGATCCACCACATGACTGCGATCTTCGGCGCGATGGCTGTCCGGCCGCTGGGTCCGCGCGTTGCCCGCGACCCCGATGGGCCGGCGGTCGTTGTTGTCCCGAGCCGGGTCTTCGGGCAGTACCTGGCGAAGATGTGTGGGCTCGTGCGCCGCTACGGCAGCTCGGAGCCCAATGTCATGACAGCCCTGCTGCGCCTGATGGACCACTGCGCACAGATGGCGCGCACCGATCCAGCACGGCTCGACGCGCTCTCCGAGCAGGCGCGGCTCGTCCTCGAGGACGGCGTGCGTGACATCGCTCAACCCGCCGACGCCGCTCACGTGATCGATGAGGAGTCCGCCCTGCAGCGGCGGATCTCGGCCTACCGGGCGGAGCTGGGGTAGTCCCGATCCGCAGGGCCGGAGCTCTGGGCCGCTTCCTGCTCGGCCTCCAGCTGCTTCTTGCGCCACGGCACGACGCCATCGGTCTCTGTCTCCAGGGAGAAGCTGAGGATGACCCGGATCAGAACGAGCAACCCCAGGGACGCGGTGCTCTCCAACGTGCGGTCGACGGTGATCGTCTCGATGATGTCGGCGGCAACGAGGACCTCCAACCCGAGCAGCAGCGGGCGGGCGAACCCGTCCCGGGCCTTGTCGTAGAACGAAGCCCCGGACTTCGAGGTGAAGACCGCGGTGACGATCCCGATGACCCCACCGATGGTGATGATGGCGATGCCGACGACCTCGAAGCCGAGCGCGATCGCTTCCACGCCCTCGGTGAAGTCCACCTCGTCAGCGTATCCAGCGGTGCCCGCCGATGCGCTGCTCGGAGCCGCGCAACCCCCACCCGCACCGGTGAGTCGTCGTCCATGTGGTGGTGCTCCTGCCTGCTGGGCAGGGGGGGAGGGCGGCCGTGCTGGTCCGCGCACCCGCGCGCATCACGCCGGGCCTGGCCGGCAGTAGCCTGCGACCAACGAAGGGCGGCCCCCATGGTCCACATCACGCTGCAGTACTTCGACGACTGCCCGAACTGGCGGACCGGTCATGACCGGTTGCTGGCGGCGATCCAGCAACTGGGACCCGGCCGTTTCGATGTTGATCTGCGACGGATCAGGAGCCCGGAGCAGGTCGTGGCCGAGCAGTTCCGCGGCTCCCCGTCCTTCCGCGTCGGTGGGGTGGACCCCTTCGCCGACGACGAGGCACCCTTCGGGATGGCCTGCCGGGTGTATCGCACCCCGGAGGGGCTGGCCGGGTCCCCGACCGTGGAGCAGCTGGTCGAGGTGCTGGCAGCAGCCGACTCACCCCAGTGACCTCAGGGATCTCGTGACCGGCGAGCGCAGCGGGTGACGGAGGTCCGTCGGCTCCCCTACGCTTCGACACGTCGATCGACGAGCCATCTGGCCGCGGCGTCAGGGCGCGCATCGCGAAAGCCCGGGAGAGGACTGGCACAGCATGGAGACCGCGGGCAGCGCCCACCCTGACCCCACGACCCGGGCGATCGCACCGCATCGGGAACCCGAGGCTGACCCGCTCTGGTACAAGGACGCCGTTGTCTATGAGTTGCACGTCAAGGCGTTCTTCGACTCCAACGGTGACGGCATCGGCGATATGGCCGGGCTGACCCAGAAGCTGGACTACCTGGCCGACCTCGGCGTCAACACGATCTGGCTGCTGCCCTTCAACCCCTCTCCGTTCCGCGACGACGGCTACGACGTGTCGGAGTACCGCGACATCCACCCGGCCTACGGCTCACTGCCGGAGTTCCGCGAACTCGTCCAGTCGGCGCACGAGCGAGGTCTGCGCGTCATCACCGAGCTCGTCGTCAACCACACGTCCGACCAGCACCCCTGGTTCCAGGCTGCCAGGAAGGCGCCGAAGGGATCACCCGAGCGCGACTACTACGTGTGGAGTGACGACCCGGAGCTGTACTCGGGCACACGCAACATCTTCACCGACACGGAGAAGTCGAACTGGACGTGGGACGAGGAGGCCGGGCAGTACTACTGGCATCGGTTCTTCAGCCACCAGCCGGACCTGAACTTCGACAATCCCCGCGTGCGCGCTGAGGTGCTCGACGTCCTTCGCTTCTGGCTCGACATGGGCGTCGACGGGTTCCGCCTTGACGCCATCCCCTACCTGATCGAGCGCGACGGCACGAGCAACGAGAACCTCCGGGAGACCCACGAGGTCATCAAGGAGTTGCGGCGCGGGCTCGATGCGCGCCACTTCAACCGGTTGCTGCTGGCCGAGGCGAACATGTGGCCCGAGGACGTCCGCGAGTACTTCGGCGATGGCGACGAGTGCCACATGGCCTACCACTTCCCGCTCATGCCCCGCATGTACATGGCCATCGCCCAGGAGGACCGACACCCGATCGTGGAGATCCTCCAGCAGACCCCGGACATCCCGGACTCCAGCCAGTGGGCGATCTTCCTGCGCAACCACGACGAGCTCACGCTGGAGATGGTCACCAGCAAGGAGCGCGACTACATGTGGTCGACCTACGCCGAGGACAAGCGGGCGCGGATCAACCTGGGCATCCGGCGGCGTCTGGCGCCCCTGATGGAGAACGACATCGAGCGGATCAAGCTGATGAACAGCCTGCTCCTGTCGATGCCCGGCTCGCCGTTCATCTACTACGGCGACGAGATCGGGATGGGCGACAACTTCTACCTGGGCGACCGCGACGGGGTGCGCACGCCCATGCAGTGGACCCCGGACCGCAATGGCGGATTCTCCCGGGCAGATCCGCAGGGTCTGTACCTGCCGCCGATCATGGACCCGATCTACGGCTACGAGGCGATCAACGTCGAGGCCCAGCTCCGCGAACCAGCGTCGCTGCTGAACTGGACGCGGCGCATGCTGGCCGTGCGCAAGACCTCCCATGTCTTCGGCCGGGGCACGTTCTCCCTGCTGCATCCGGGCAATCGCACGGTGCTGGCCTATGTGCGCACGTACGAGGACGAGGTCGTGCTCTGCGTGGCGAACGTGAGCCGGTCGGCGCAGCCAGTCGAGTTGGACCTGGCCGAATTCGAGGACCGGGTCCCCGTGGAGATGCTCGGCCGAAACGCCTTCCCCCCGATCACGAGCCTGCCCTACATCCTCACCCTGCCTGCGCACGGGTTCTTCTGGTTCAAGCTGATGAAGGACGTGGCTGCGCCGAACTGGCATGAGGAACGCCCCATGGTGGAGTCCCTACCGGTCCTGGTGCTCTTCGATGGCTGGTCGAGCCTCTTCCCCACGCAGGTCGCGACGTGGCGGGCGGGTATGGCCGACAGGCTCCGCGCCAAGCTCGAGTCCGACCTGCTGCCGGCGTTCGTTGCCAAGAAGCGCTGGTATGCCCCCAAGGCCGACGTGATCGAGCGGGTCGCCGTCGCCGAGCATGCCCTGCTCGACGACGACCGGCGCAGTTGGTTGCTGGCCCTGGCTGATGTACCCGCAGGCACGGGCACGGATCGCTACTTCCTCCCCCTGGCCCTGGGCTGGGAGGACACCGAGGAGGAGCGCGTCAAGCAACTCGCCGGAGGCGCGTTCGCACGCATTCGGCAGCAGGCCTACGTCGGGCTGCTCGGCGACGCGATGTATGACGAGGCCTACTACCGCGCCGTGGTCCGGGCCATCGGGGAAGGCCGGACGCTGCCGGTCGGCGACGGTCAGATCCGGTTCGTCCCCGGTGCTGAGTTCGCCGAGCTCGCCGCTGAGCTGCCCGACGATCTGACCCTCGTCCGGCTGCCGGGGCTGGGGAGCAACAGCGCAACGATCCTCGGCGACACGCTGTTCCTCAAGACGTTCCGCCGCCTTCGCGAGGGCGTCAACCCCGAGCTTGAGGTGGGACGGTTCCTCACCGATGTCGCACACTTCGCGAACTGCGTCCCGGTCGCCGGCCACGTGGAGTACGTCGACGCGGACGGCGAGGTCACCGGACTGGCTCTCCTGCAGCGCTACGTGCCCAACCAGGGCGATGCCTGGACCGTCGCGATTCACGAGCTCACCCGCGAGCTCGAGGAATCCATCACCGCACCCGCGGCCGCGAGTGCCCCAGCGGCGCCGACGCCCTTCACCGCGGAGGGCACTCCGATCGACGCCACGACGACCACCATGGCGATCCCGGTGATCACCGGTGCCGAGCCGGCCGAGGCGGTCGAGGGGGCGCGGACTCGGGCCCGCACGCTCGGCCGGCGGACCGCGCAGTTGCACGCCGCGCTCTCGCTGCGTACAGGTGACCCGGCCTTCGATCCCGAACCGGTGACGGGGTCCGACATCTCCGCGTGGGCCTTGCGGGTCCGCCAGGACGTCGTCTCCACGGTCGAGCTGCTGGAACGGCACCGGGGCGCCCTGCCAGGGAATCTGGAGCAGTTGGTCGCCGACGTCGTGCTCGCCGCGCCCGACCTCGTCCGCAGGGCCGAGTCGTGGGCCAGCCACCCGCCGGCAGGTGTCAAGACGCGCTACCACGGCAGCTACAACCTGGAGCAGGTGCTGCTCGTCGAGAACGACTTCGTCATCATGGATCTCGAGGGCGAGCAGGGCGTTCCGATCGCAGAGGCGCGCAAGAAGCACTTGGCGCTCCGCGATGTCGCGAGCATGCTGCGCAGCTTCGACTACGCCCGACGTGTCGCCCTTGCTGAGGCCACCCAGCATGAGGGCGACTTGGAGCGCATGGCCCCGGCCTCAGCGGCGTGGCTCGAGGCTGCGCGCGAGGAGTTCCTGACCGCCTACCGGGACGAGGCCGTGGTCGGCGGGCTCTATGCCGACGAGGAGTCGTTCGACGCGGAGGAGCCGATGCTCACCATGTTCGAGTTGGAGAAGGCCCTCTACGAGCTGAGGTTCGAACTGGAGAACCGGCCGGAATGGGTCGGCATCCCGCTGAGCGGGCTGGCGTCGCTGGCGCAGTGGGACGGGGCCTGAGGTTGGCCATCGATTCTGGGGGGTCCGCCGCGATCAGGCTGGTCGAACCCAACGTCGCGCACATGAGGCTGGCCATCCGCCTGGCTCGGGAGAATGCTGAGTCCGGGCGCGGTGGCCCATTCGGCGCAGTGGTCACGCGGGGAGATTCGTTGATCGCCGCGGGGGTGAACGAGGTGACTCTGACCAACGACCCCTCGGCACACGCCGAGATCGTGGCCATCAGACGGGCGTGTGCCCACCTGGGGTCCTTCCAGCTCGACGGCTGCGTCGTCTACTGCAGTTGCGAGCCCTGCCCGATGTGCCTGGGGGCCTTCTACTGGGCGCGTCCTTCCGCCGTCTTCTTCGCCGGCACGAGACGTGATGCGGCCGAGGTTGGCTTCGATGACGCCTTCATCTGGGATGAACTCGCGCTCGACGCCGCCCAGCGGCGTCTCACGATGGTGCAGATGCTGGCTCGTGAGGGTTCGCAGCCGTTCCGGTCATGGCAGGCGAACCCGGGGAGAATCGACTACTGATCCTGCTCCGGATCCCTGGTTCACGCTGCCTGCTCTGGGGCCCGTGCTCGGGACCCGTGTGCCCGGGTACGGGCACCTGCTTGCCTTCCTCAGGTGAGCCCATGCAGACACGGCCAGCGGGCAGGCCCGCCTCATCGACGGCAGCTACGGCCCGGAGATCACCAGCGCCATCCAGGTTCCAACCGGCTCCGCCGCCGCAACGAGTCCACCCTGTCCGCAGAGGTGGCGTCGACAATCCGGGATGCGGACCACGCGCCGCGCACCCGTGTCCGCCGCATGGGATGTCTGATGGCGTCTGTAGCGTTCATCCATGGCCGAGGGGAGGTTGGAGCCGCACGAGCGGCAGACGCTCGGTGCCCTGAGGTATGCGGTCAACGACGAGGCGGCCAGCTACCTGGCGATCATGCGCCTGTTCACCACCGGCATGAGCGGGTTCCTCTCCGACCAATCAGCCGACGAGGTCACCGATAGGCTGGCCGGCGTCGGCCTGGTGCTCGACCGGGACCTCGTCGACCAGCGGCTGTCCTACCTCGTGGAGCACGGCAATCTCGCCCGGAGCCCGCGTGAGACCGAGGCCCGGAGCGTGCGTGAGTACCTCTCCAACCGGGCGCGGTACCAGCTGACCCCGCGAGGCGAACTGGTCCACCGCCAGGTCGAGGCGCTGCTGGACCACTCCGACGGCGCGCGTGAGGTCTCCAGCGAGATGCTCCCGGGCATCCTGACCGGCATCGATGACCTGACCCGGATGGTGCGCCACGGGGTCATGGACGCCGATCCCCGCGACGTGGCAGCACGGATCGCGACCCTCTTCGCGCAGTTCGAGGTGCTGGTCACCTCCACGCGGCAGTTCTACTCCTACCTCACCCAGGTCCTGACCCGCTTCGACCTCGGCCGCGACGAGTTCGTCATGTTCAAGAGCGCGTTGATCGACTACCTGCAGCGCTTCGTGGACGAGGTCTCCCGGCACATGCCCCAGGTCGCCGATCGGCTCCGAGAGCTGGAACCGAACGTCGCCGCGCTGTGTGCTCGCGCCAACGAGGGGGACCGTCTGGTTGGGCTGGACGGCAGCTTGGCGCGGCGGGCAACGGGACTCGAGCCCGAGGACTGGCAGAGCCTGCACACGTGGTTCATCGGCTCGCCCGGTCGGCGCTCGGACGCCGACAACGTGCGCCGACTGGCGACCGACGCGATGCGTTCACTGCTGACGAACCTGCGGCGCATCGCGGCGGGTGCCGACCGGCAGCAGAGCCGGTACGGAGACCTGGTCCGGCTCGCCGGATGGTTCGAGGTCGCCGACGACGACCGCGCCCACGAGCTCTGGGCAGCCGCGTTCGGACTCTACTCCGCCCGGCACCTGTCGTTCCCGGCCGATCCGGAGGGCGACCCCGTGCCATCAACGCGCAGCTGGTGGCATGCCCCGGTGGCCCAGGTGCCGGTCGGGCTGCGAATCCACGGCGATCGGCAGGCAGGCGGCCGTGCGGGTGCCCGTGCCGACTTCTCTGCGGCGAAGCGGGCCCGGATCGCCGAACGTGCCGAGCAGCAGCGCCTGCGCGAGGCAGCCGCCAGGGAGCTCGCGTCGCACGCCGGGTCGGTCGGGGAGATCAGGATCAGTGATGGCGCCCGTGCCGTCCTCCTGGAGCTCTACGGCACCGTGCTGGCACGGCACGGACGACCCCTCACTGGTGAGGCGACCGCCGAAGCCGAGCTTCGGATCGCCGACGTCGCACTCGGCCTCGCCCTGAAGGTGGACCCCGGCGCGGACGTGCGGATCACGAGCACCTCGGGCGTGTTGACCTTCCGCGACCTGTCCATGGTGCTCAGCGCTGCCAGCGGTGCGGCCCGGGCATCGCAGGGCGAACGGCGGGCCCCCGCGTGAGCCAGAGACCCGACCGGCCGCCGGCCGCCCCTGACCTCTTGGCGGAGGCCGATGCCCGCACCGCCGCCCGCGCGCTGCTGCGCACGCCGATGCTGCACCCGGACCGGCACCCCGACGAGTTCGCCCTCGTGCGCCGGCATCAGGGCGACTTGGTCAGGATCTTCGCCGATGGCCTCGGCTACCGGCTGGTCGTCGAGCCGAGCCTTGCCCGTCTGTACAAGACGGGTTTGGGCCCGGACCCGACTCGCGGCCTGCGGCGTCGCAACGATGCGCTCTTCACCCCCCGGCGCTACGCGCTGCTGGCGCTCACGCTGGCCGCACTCACCCAGAGCCGGCGTCAGGTGATGATCGACGAGCTCGTCGCGGGAGTGCGCTCAGCCGCCGTCGACGCAGGCCTCGACGTCGACCTCGATGCGCTGGCCGAGCGGCGGGCCCTCCACTCGGCGATGGTCGCGCTGGTCGAGCTGGGCGTCCTCAGCGAGCGCGACGGAGACCTCGAGCACTGGGCGGAGCGCCGCACAGAGTCCCTGCTGGACGTCCACCGCGATCGCCTCGCGGCGCTCGTCGCCGCGCCCCTGAGTGGCTGCCAGAGCTCGGACGACGTCCTTGCCGTAACCGCCGTGCCTTCCGCGGCCGGGGGAGCCCGGGTCGCGATCCGTCGTCGGCTCGTCGAGCAGCCGGTGATGTCGGTCGAGGACCTCACCGATGAGCAGCAGGGCTGGTGGCGACGCAATCGCGAACGGGAGCGCGAGTGGTTCCAGCGCTGGCTCGGCCTTGACCTCGAGCTGCGGGCGGAGGGCGCCGTGGCGATCGACCCGGGCGGTGACCTGACCGACCTCGCCTTCCCGGCAGCGGGGTCGGCCAAGCACTTCGCCCTGCTGCTGCTCGCCGAGCTGGTGGACGGCCTGCGCTCGGACGAGGGCACCGACCTGGACGGGGTCGTGTGGGCCCGCCTGGCGGCCTCGACCGTCCGCCGGGCGGGGGACCGGGTCTTCTCGGCGTGGCGCCGGGGCCTGCGCAAGGACCACCGGGAGAACCCTGACGCCGTGTACGAGGAGGCCCTGGGCATCCTCGCCGCCGCCGGGCTGGTGCGCCGCGACGAGGGCGCCGTGCTCATCCATGCTGCCGCGGCACGCTACGCACCGCGGCCCGAGCTCCTGGCGGCCGCAGGGCGGTCCGGTCAGCGCTCGCTGTTCGAGGAGGAGTCATGACCGCGACCATCGCAACCACTGCCCCGATCCTGGCCGTCGGGAGCGCCGATCGGTTCCGGCTGAACCGCGCCGGCATCCTCAACGTCTGGCAGTACGACGACCAGGTATTCACCTTCGCCGACGGGCGGCTGCTGTTGCGCGGGGCCAACGGGGCTGGCAAGTCCAAGACGCTGGAGATGCTGCTCCCCTTCGCCCTGGACGGTGACAAGGCCCGGATCACCGCGTCTGCCAAGCACCACACCAGCCTCCTGTGGCTGATGACCGACGGCCTCGACGGCGGCAACCGCGTGGGCTACGTCTGGGTGGAGTTCCTTCGCGTGACGGCCGACGGGCTCGAGGAGACCTACACCTGCGGTGTCGGGATCCGGGCCTCGGCGTCGGCGCGATCGGCCTCCGCGTGGCATTTCGCCACGGACCGGCGGATCGGGAGTGACCTGAGCCTCGAGGACGACGCGGGCCCGCTGTCGATGCCCCGCCTGAAGGAGGTCCTGGGAGCCGAGCACGTATTCGAGAAGTCCGGTGACTACAAGGCCCACGTCGGTCGGAGCCTGTTCGGCCTCGACCCCGCCGCGTACGACGAGGTCCTGCGGTTGCTCTACTGGCTGCGCCAGCCGCAGGTCGGTGAGGACATCGAACCAGCCAAGCTGGCGGTGCAGCTCTCGCAGGCGCTGCCGCAGCTCGACGAGCAGGCAGTGCGGGCCGCGGGGGAGACCTTCGATGAGTTGACGGCGTTCGGCGAGCAGATCGAGCGCCGATCGGCCGCAGCCGCAGCGCTGGCCCAGTTGGCCGACGCGTACGGCGGGTACGCGCGTGCCGTGCTGGCAGAGCGGGCGCGCGCCGTGGTTGAGGGCCTGCGCGGCGAGCGGCGCCAGCGCTCTCTGTGGCGCGCCGCCGGGCTTCGTGTGGAGCAGGTCCACGCCGCCCGCGAGCAGGCCCTGGCCGCCCGCGACGCAGCCCGCACCGGGATCGAGGCCGACGCCGCCGCGCTGCGTACCCTCGAGGACAGTCCGGAGTTCCGCGACCAGCGGCGTCTCGGTGAGCTTGAGGAACGGGCCCAGCACGACGCCGCCCTTGCCAGCGAGGCCGAGCAGCGTTGCATCGAGGCTCGGGCGACGGTAACGCAGCGCGACGAGGCCGTGGCAGCGCGCGCCCGCCAGTCCGAGGAGCGACTCGCTCAGCAGAGGGAGCGGGTGCGTGACCTCGACCAGCGCCAGCGGGAGGCAGTTCCCGGGTCGGGCGTGCCGGGGCCGGCACTGCTCGACGGCGTGCGGCTCACGCGCCTCGACCAGCTCCCGGCGGTGGCCGCGGCGCTCGACCAGTGCCTCGTGGCCGTCCGGGGGGCCAGGTCCGCGGCGTCGCTGCGGATGGCCGGGTTGAGGCTGCTGCGGGCGGCTCTGGGCCGAGTCGCGGACCGGGCGACCGCCCAGCTGCAGGCCGAGCGGGAGGCAGAGCAGGCGGAGAGCCGCTGGGAGGCTGCCCGGAAGAGCCGGGTCAGTGCCGAGCAGGAGGCCCAGGGGGAACTGGCGCGGGTGACGGCCGCCCTGGGTGGCTGGGCGGTGACCCCGGGTGCGCCGGGGATGGTGGTTCCGGAGGACCTCACCGACGAGTGGCTCGCCGCGCTGCCGGGGTCTGCCCGGGATGCTGCGGCTCCGCAACTGCGTGGGATCCGTGACGCCCAGTTGCGTGAGTCCACGCGCCGCGACTCCGCGCAGGTCGAGTGGGACCGCCTGGCCGCGGATCGGGCCGAGGTCGAGGCGACGCGGGACCCCTCGCCCCCGCCGTCGCCGCTTCCCCGCACGGATCGGGTCGATGGCACAGCACTGTGGCGGGTCGTCGACTTCCGGGGCTCGGTGGCCGACCAGGAGCGGGCCGGTCTGGAGGCGGCGCTGCAGGCGGCTGGACTGCTCGACGCATGGGTCCGCCCAGGCGGGCTTCTGCTGGACCCGGAGCACCACGACGTCGTCCTGGTAGCGTCCCCCGAGGTAGCCGGCGGCCTGAACGACCTCCTGGTGCCCGATCTCCCGTCGGAGTGCGACCTCTCCCCGGAGGATGTCCACCGCATCCTGGCCGCGATCAGCGTCGGCGAGGACCCCGCGGCTCCGGCCGCGGTCCGAGACGATGGGACGTGGCGGCTGGGGCCAGCGCTGGGTCGCGCCGCCAAGGACCGGCCCCAGTACGTCGGCGCCACGGCCCGGGCGGCGGAACGGGCGCGTCGGTTGGCCGTGCTCGATGCCGCGATCGCCGAGGCACGTGAGCGCGTCGAGGTGGCCGCTGAGGCCCTTGCAGCACTGGCCGAGGCTGAGGCGGTGCTGGAGGCATGGGTGGACGCCGCCCCCTCAGGCGGCGCCCTGATGCGGGTCCGGACACTGGTGGCCGAGCGTCGCGATGCCGAGGTTCGCGAGGAGCAGAGCAACCGCGTGGCGCAGAAGTCTGCCCACGAGGCGCGGGAGGCCACGTCGCAGGCGCGCCGCGAGTTGGCTGAACTCGCCCTGGAGCAGGAACTCCCGGTCGACCGCGGGGCGCTGGACGCGCTGGAGCAGGCCCTGCGCGGCCTCGACGAGGATCTGCGCGACGTGGAGCGCGATGACCCGCCCGTCCGGGAACTGCTGCGGCACTGGCAGGACTCTGTCGCGGCGGCGAACGATGCGCAGCGAAGCCTCGCCGGGGAGATCGAGCAGGCCGCCGAGGCGGCACGTCGGGCCAACGTCTCCCGGGCGCAGTACGAGTCCTTGCGCGAGTCCGTCGGCGACTCGGTCGACCAGCTGCAGACGCGCATCGCCGAGGTGCGGACGTCGCGAACGGCGCACGAGGCTGCCGAACGGGACGCCGCCCGACAGGTGGAGGCGCTGATCCTCGACACCGGCCAGGCGATCGAGGCGGCCGGCAACGCAGAGGCGCGGCTCACCGAGCAACTTCAGGCGCGCAGCGCGGCGCTGGACTCCCTGGCGGCGGCCGGTGCCGTGCCCGGGCTCATAGAGGCGGCTGGGGTTTCCCGTGAGGATGCCGACCTGCTCCCCGGGCTGGTTGGCCACCCGGCCGGGGAGCCGGTGGGTCGGGTGGTTGCCGCGACGGCGGAACGTCTGGCGGCGCTGAGCCAGGAGGAGGCAGTGCCCGCGGGCACACGGGTCTGGCGAACCCACAACGAGGCCGCCAGCGGCCCGGCCGCCGATCATCAGCTCACCATCCTGGAGTTCGGGAACCTGCTCGCCGTCAGCGGACGCGACGACGCGGGCGAGGCGGCGGTCGTGGGCCTGGCCCACCGGGTTCGCTCCGGCGTCGACCGCGACCGGGACCTGCTCACCGAGCGGGAGAAGCAGCAGTTCGAGCAGCACGTCCTCGGTGAACTCGGCGATGCCATCCGGGCGTGCCGGCGCGATGCGGAAGAGTTGGTCGCGGCGATGAACGACCAGCTCGGGCACGTCACGACCTCGCAGGGGATCCGGGTCCGACTCGACTGGCGACTACGCGACGACGTGCCGCCGGACGCGCGGGCCGCGGTCGCGCTGCTGGTGCAGCCCGTGGGTGCGTTGATCCCCGAGGAGCGCGCGGACCTGCGCGACGCGCTGCACCGGCTCATCGAGGCCTCACGCGTCGAACGTCCGGAGCTCTCCTACGGCGAGCACCTGGCGGGCGCCCTCGACTATCGCACCTGGTCGGCATTCACGATCCGCTACACACGACCGGAGACTCCGGGGCACTGGGACCGTCTGCACCGTCGCTCGGCGCTGTCCCAGGGCGAGCAGAAGGTGCTGTGCTACCTGCCCCTCTTCGCGGCCGCCGCTGCCCACTTCACATCGCTGGCCGGCGCGGCCCCGTATGCACCTCGTCTGGTGCTCCTCGATGATGCCTTCCCCAAGATCGACGTGCGGACCCACCCCCTGCTCTTCGGCCTGCTGGTCCAGTTGGACCTGGATTTCGTCATCACGAGCGAGCGGCTCTGGGGCGACCACGCCACGGTCCCGTCCCTGGCGATCTACGAAGCCCTGCGTGATCCCAGCCAGCGCGGGATCGCCCAGTACGAGTACCGATGGGACGGCCGCGTCCTGCAGGGCATCGGGTGAGTCCCGCGCACGAACTTGCCCACTGGATCGCCGATCCGGTGCTTCGGCCGGCCTGGGAACGCATCCGCGCGCGTTTCGAGAAGGCGGGGCTCAGGGCTCAGGGCGCCGTGATCGTGACCCTTGCCACGCGGGAGGAGCGACACGCAGTGGGGGCGCTGCTGGGGCGCTCGGTGACCCGTGCTTCCGTGCGCATCAACCTTGCCGACCTGGAGGCCAGGCTGCGCGAGCGCTCGGGGGTCGGTGGACTGCAGGAGGTGCTCACCGAGTACTTCGGAGCCCCGCCCCAGGACCGACCAGCCGCCCGTGCCGAGCGGGACGAATCGCGGGAGCGCCCGCTGGTGGTGGCCGCCGAGTTGGTGCGGACTCCATGGGCGGGGGAGTGGATCGCGGGTTTGCGCAGGACGGGTCTGCTCACCCGCGTCGCGGATGTCGGGACCGCGGAGAAGGTCGTGCGCGATTCTGCCGTCGTGTTCGCTGAGCTCGGCGCCGGCTGCGAGCGCGCCGGCCCCGCTGACCTTGCTGGTTCGGGGCAGCGGCTCGGTGCGCGGTCGCGGGTGGAGCTCGGCGCGAGACTCCTCGGCGACGCTCATGCCCTTGATCGCGACCGTCTGCTCCATCGGGTCGTCCTGCGGGGTCTGGCGGCGGCGTCAGCCTCGGCGCTGCCCGAGGGGGCCCGCGAGTCTGAGGAGCTCTGGGCCAGGTTCGGAGTCGAGCCCGACCTCCTGTCGCGCACGTGTCTGGTCTGGCGGCTGCGCATTGATGGGGCTGGACCGCTGTCGCAGCGACTGGATGCCGCTGCTGACGTCGGCGACCCCGTACACATCACGGAGCGTGACCTGCGCCGGACGGACTCGTTCATTGTCGCGCGAGGCTCACGGCTGCTTGTGTGCGAGAACCCCGGCGTCCTCGAGGCGCTGGCGGACCGTGGGGTCGAGGGATGGGGTGCGGTGTGCACGGCCGGCGAGCCGAACCTGGTCGTCGACCGGGTCCTGGCCAGCCTGGCCGCCGCGGGTGCGGCGCTGCACTACCACGGTGACTTCGATTGGCCCGGAGTTGCGATCACCAACCGAGCCGTAGAGCGCTATGGCGTGCGTCCGTGGCGGATGGGCGCCAATGACTACGTCACCGCCGTTCGGGCAGATGGCCTTGACTTGCGCGGCGCCGAGGTCGAACCTCAGTGGGACCCCGAGTTGGGCGCGGCGATGCGACGCCACGGACGGGCGGTGCACGAGGAGTCGGTGCTCACTGACCTATTGGCCGCGCTCGCCGGACTGCACGTCTGACCACGGCCATCCGCGCCCGTGTCGACGCCGGCCGACGGCCGTGACGTCAGATCGGCAGCATCATGCGTCGCGCGGCGCGCGGCGTCACCAGGGTCGTGGCGGCACGCAAGTCTCGAAATGGTCCTCCAGCCGGTCGATGGCGCGCAGGCGTAGCGTCACCGGCTGGGTCACGATGGGTGGCCGCGGGCCCTCTGGCGCTGCGTCGTGGCTCGGGGCTGCGAGTCTGTGCTGTGCATCGAGTCACTCCGTCTGGTCGATCGCGGGCACGACGTAGCGGCTGATCAACTCCGAGACCTGGCTTCGGAGGACGTAGTCGCCGCCCGTGAGCACGACGACCGTGTCCAGACCGGGGAACAGGGCCAGAGCTTGGCCGCCCCACCCAGTTCGGATCACCGCGTCAATCATCGTGCCCTTGTGCTCGTAGCTCTGGATGAACCACTGGTAGCCGTACCCGTCTCCGTCGGCCGCACGTCCCGGGATCGAGACGTGCTCACGAATTGAGTCGTCGATCCAGGCGCTGGGAATGACCTGGGCACCGTTCCACTGCCCGTCGTTGAGGTACAGCCAGCCGAACTTGGCCAGGTCCCGCGGCCGCATCTCGAGTTCCCCGGAGGTGTAGACGATGTCAGGGTTGATGTAGCGCCACGTGTAGTCGGTGATACCGAGCGGTTCGAACAGGTGCGTTCGGGCGAAGTCGTCGATGGAGGTACCCGTGCTGCGTTCGAAGAACTCGCCCAGGAGGTTCACATCGCCCCCGCTGTAGTACCAGTAGGTGCCGGGTTCGTGGACCACTGGGTTGGCGAGGATGTACTCGATCGGATCATCGACGATGAACAGTTGAATCAGGTCGTTGTTGTCGGTATCGGTGAGCGGGACGTCCCATTCGTTCCACTCGAGACCCGACGTCATCGTCAGGAGGTGCTCGACCGTGATCCTGCCCTTCGTCCCATCGCCGAGGTCGTCGTCGTTGTTGAAGTAGTCGACCACCGGCTCGTCGATCCCAGCGATGAGGCCCTCGTCGACCGCAATGCCTACCAAGGCTCCGGTCACTGCCTTGGTGATCGACATCAGGTTGTGGCGGGTGGACTCGTCGAACTCGACCGGGTCGCCGCGGAACTGCGGGTCGTCATAGTCGAACCGGTAGCCGGCGAAGTACTCCTCGAGGACCAGCGTGCCGCCCTTGGCGACCAGGATCCCATGAACTGCACGATCCTCGTCGGCAGCGGCCTGATTCACGAGATCAACGAACGGCCCGGAATCCAGACCTACGTCGGACAGCTCTGCCGTCGGCCACCCATCCCCGAGGTCAGCCGGCTCCTGATACGTGAACGACGCGCGCCCACATGCAGCGAGAAGTGCCACCAGGAGAAGATCCACGAGCGAGGTGACCAACAGCCGGCGACGAATCATCGAACCTCCGCTCCCTCTTCCATCCTAGGACGGGGTACCCGCCAGGTCCGCAGTTCTGCCCGGACGGGGGTGGCTCGCTTCCCGCAGCAATGACCGTGACCAGGTTGTGTCAAGTGGCAGTTCGCAGGGCGATCCGGGCGAGGTTGACGGCCTTCTTCTTCGAGATCCGCTCCGGATAGGTGAACGGGCTGTCGCCGGGGTACCGGGAGCGCCCGACGGTGACGCGCACCACTGTCGTCCCCTTGCGCGCGACGATCGTGTATCCATTGGCCTTCGCGTTGGAGAGTTCGCGGAAGCGCCACGCGACGCTCTGCTTGCCGACGCGGGCAGCCGGCACGCGGGTGCGCCACGTGGTCCAGATCCCGTCGCACTGCGTGCACACCCACTCGACGACCTTCGGACACCGGTCCGGGTAGTTGGCGTTTCGCTTGACCGCTCGCTTTGCTGTGCGCACCGAGTCGTAGCGGTACACGTCGACCTTGGCCAGGGCGCCGACGTTGTCCGACGGCCCGGCCGGAGGGCCGTAGTAGCCGCGGCCACGGTCCTCGCGGAAGGCCAGCATCTGCTCATCGGACCGGCAGTTGCCCGGACGTGCCCCCAGTGCCCGCGTGTTGCCGTATGTGACGGCCGACCAGCGTCCACCCTCTGCAAGAGCCAACTTCACCGTCGACTTCGTCGGCAGATCCGAGCGGTCGATCACCGCGCTGGCCGGCGGCGCCACAAGGACGGCACCGAGCGCGCCTACTGCTAGGACAAGGAGTGCCAGGCGGAGTCGGGCAGCAAAGCCTACGACCAGATGCGACGGATGCAGACCGACCATCACTGACCTCCCTGTTGCTGCGCAGGTCATCAAACTACCGCGCCCCGGCATCGTGGCACCAGACTCTCGTGAGCTGACCGGCTCGGGCCATGATCGACAGCGCACCCGGGCAGGATCTGGTCGTGCACGGGTGCGCCAGCCAACGGCGGCTCGGTACCGACATACTGGCCGCGTGGCCGACTGCTGCGATCCTGAGGACTACCGCTCCGTCTTCTCGGAACGATTCGCCCGACGCACTGCGAAGCGGTACCGCAAGCGCGGCTTGACCCCCGCGGCCGAGTGGATCGT
>JAQBEX010000073.1:0-4424 GCA_032123675.1 Actinomycetes bacterium | reverse complement strand
GTCTTGAACACCAGATGCGATCCACCGCTGGTTCTCGGCGGGCCGAAGTGGTGCTCGCAGACCTTGGCGAGGTCGTCGAAGGGGATGGTGCGCGGGTTCGCGCGCATCGCGGTGACGATCTTGGCTACCGAAGGCACGAAGCAATGGTACCGCCAGTGGTACTGGAACCTACAGCAGGCAGCTGCGTCACACTAACGATGGGCGCCGCCGGGAGCCTGCCCCACTTCGCCGCGAAGCGGGGTGCGTCGCTATCGCCCAGATGGCGCGGTCAGCATTCAGCGTGTCGGTGATAGCGGCGCTGGATGGGCGTGACTCAGGCGACTTGCGGGGTTGGGAGGACGCCGAGTTGGCCGAGTAGTGCGGCGACGTCCATGAGGATGCGGCTCTCGATGAAGATGCCGTCGCGGTAGCGGTCAATGGTCCAGGCCTGAACGGTGACGGTTTGTCCCGTGGCTGGGATACCCATGAACTCGCCCTTGTGCGTGCCCGTCCAGGTGGAGAAGCCCATGACCCGGTCGCCCTCGACGAGGGTGTCGTGGATCGTCCATTGGAGGTCTGGGAAGCCGGTGAACATCATCGCTAGGGCTTTGCCGAGGCCAGCGCGCCCGGGTCCCTGACCGGGGAGTGGGTTCAGCTCGATGAAGTCTTCGGCGACGATCTCGACCAAAGCTACGTTGAGGTCCTGGGCGTTGATCACGTCGTCGATGAAGCGCTGCATGAGTGCGCGGAGGTCTTGCTGGACGGCTGTGGTGGTCATGGTGGTTCCTTTCATTGGAGGGGTGTTCAGTGCGCGAGTGGTGTCATAGGGGAAGCGGGTGGCGCATCACGCCGGTGCCGGGCAGTCGTCCGGTCAGGGTGCGGATGAAGTCGAGTGCGTCCATCTCGACGTGCTCTGCGCCGCCATCTCCCTGGCTGAACGTGCCGCCGGCGGTTCCTTTCAGGTGCAGTTCAAAGGGCTGCCCGTGGAGTTCTGCCCACTCGCCGACGACGTCGGCGACCAGGCGTCCATCGTGGGCGGGGTCGAGCTCCATGGGCCGGCCGATAACGGCGTGGACGTCGATGCGGTGCGCCCAGATGTCGCGGGTGAAGCCCACCTCGAGGAGGTAGTTCACCGGCTTCCAGCCGACCGGCGCACCGAACGGGACCGGAACGTAGCGCAGCGGCAGCGGGGTGCCGAACCGCCCCTTGATGGCCTTCGTGCCGATGGCCTGGAGTTGTGCGACCACCTCGACGTCGGCCAGGTCGGCGCGTTCGCGGATCTGGATTTCGTTGAGACCGTCGACCCAGTGGTGGGCGTCGATCTGCTTGTTCAGCGGCAGACCGCTGCGTAGTTGGTGGAGGAACACCCACGGGGATGCCTGGGCATCGGCGGAGCCGAGGACGTGGAGGACCATCTTGCGGACATCCCAGCCGACGCAGTCGGTGGCGGTCTTCCACTCATCGGGACCCAGCGAGGCGGCCAGGGCCGCGAACTTATCGAACTCGGCAGCGGCCAGGTCCCGGGCTTCCGCGCGGTTGATTCGGGTGACTCCAGTAGTGCTGGTGGTTCTCATCGGGGGTTCCGCTCTAGTGCGTCGTCTACGAGTAGGTCAGTCATGTGGTCCAGGTGCCGAAGCCAGCGGTCGCCGCTCGGCTCGTTGCTCAGTTGGGCCTCGATCAGTCCGGCGGTCATCGCGATGAGGCAGTCGATGTCGCCGGGGTCGTTCACGCCGGCCGCGTTCGCCACGGCCACGACGATGCCGAGTGCCTCCTGGGCCACGGCGTAGGACTCAGCACTCGGTTCGAAGTCCGGGATGACCCGACGAAAGAGCAAGGAGTTGCGTGCTGGGTCCTCGACGGCGAAGTCGGCGAAGGCGGCCATGTGGGCCTTCAGTGTTGCCCGCGGGTTGGCAGACACTTCGATCGCGGACAGCACCTCCAGCAACTGCCGGTTTCCGTCAGCGAACATCGCGTCGTACAGGGCGTTCTTGGAGTCGAAGTACGCGTAGAGGGATGGCTGGCGCATCCCGACCTCTTGCGCGAGGCCCCGCAGCGATACCAACTGGATCCCATGCTCCCGAGCCAGACCCCAGGCGGCCTCGACGATCGAAGCGATCTTGATTTCGCGACGCTGCGCGACTTTGCTGTTAGACACCTCGGACCGCCTTCCTCAATTCCTATCGCCGATAGGGACAGTACCTATCAGCGATAGGAATTGTCAAGGGCTTGCGGGTCGGCGGAGCAACTTCCCCGTCGGCAGGAAGCGCTCGCGACCAGACGCAGGTGCGACTGCTCTCTTGCGAGAGGGGCCAGGGCTGGTCGATACCAGGTAGGGAGACCGCTGGCGTGGGTCACCACCGGCGATAAGCCGACGCTGGCCCGCTGCCCCACTGCGCCGCCAATCGCGCACCTGGGGGCAGGCATCACAGCCCAAGAGAACGGGGGGACGGCCTCCGGGCAAGACGCTGTCGGTCATCGCCCTCGGTGTGCTGTCGCTGCTGACGGTCTACCTGTTCACGACATTCGCCTTCGGCGTCGACTGGGGCGACCCCATCGGGGTCCTGCTGATCATCTTCGCCTCCGTCATCGCGATCGCCGGTATCTCGCTGATCATCACAGGTTTGGCCCGGACAGAGGAGCAGGCCCAGTCACTGACGATCATCGGCACCCTCATGCTGGCGATCCTGGGCGGGACATTCATCTACACGGCCAGCGGACCCATGGCGACCGCACGGGCCTTCACCCCCAACGGCCAAGCCGCCATGGGGTTCATCGACCTCGCCGCAGGCGAGGCGTCCTGGGTCGCCGTGCTCCCCCGGGTCGCGGTGATCCTGGCCATCGGGCTGGTGACCGGAACCATCGGCCTGCTCGCTATCCGCAAGGGGTTCGCCCGATGAACGCCTCCGCCGTCGCGACGATCGGCTTCTTCGAGGTGAAGCGCTACCTCTCGGACCGGGTTGCGCTGTTCACAACAGTCCTGATGCCCGTGATCCTCGTCCTGGTCATCGGACTGTCGATCGGTGGGGCGCAGGACAACTTCGCCGTCGGGATCATCGACCGCGACGGCAGCGAGGCCTCGCAGGAGTTCGTGACCCTCCTCGGTGAGGCGAACCTCGACACCGTCGCGTACGACGACCCGACGGCCCTGAGACGTGACATCCGGCTCGGATTCCTCAGCGCGGGGGTCCTGATCGACCCGGGCTTCGGGGCCGCACTGGAGTCCGCAGACGAGCAGGCCCGCGTGACGATGAACCTCGACCAGGCGTCCGCCAACGGCTCAGCCGTGGCGACGAGCGTCACCGCCGCGACCGAGGCCCTCACCGCCGCACCTGCCGCAATCCGGGTTGCCGTGGCCACGCTGGACGGCGCGGGCCAACCCGTGGCGGAAGTCGCCGGGCAGGTGGCCAGCGGGGTCATCGCCGACACGGCACCGATCACCACCCGCGAGGTCCTGGTCGGAACAGTCCGGGAGGAGGACCGGAACGGCTTCGCCACGGCCGTACCCACCCAGTTGACGCTGTTCGTGTTCCTCAACGGCATGCTGGCCGGGATGACCCTGGTCGAGTCCCGCAGGCTGGGCATCTCCAGGCGGATGCTGTCCACACCCACCGGGGTCGGTCCTCACATCCTGGGCGTTGGAACCGGTCGCTGGATCCTCGGACTCATCCAAGCCGCCCTGCTCCTGGCCATCGGGGCCCTGATGTTCCAGGTCGACTTCGGCCATTGGCCGACCGTCGCGGCGCTGGTGCTGCTGTGGACCTCCCTGTCAGCAGCGGTGGGCATGGTGCTCGGCGCCGTCGGCCGGACCCCGGACCAGGTAGTCGCCCTGTCCATACCCCTCGGCATCGGCCTGGCCATGCTCGGCGGCTCCATGTGGCCACTGTCGGTCGTCCCCCCATTCATGCGGGTGCTCGGACACCTCACCCCCCACGGCTGGGCCAACGACGCGTGGGTCGCCATCATCAACGACGGCGCCCGTTTGCCCGACGTGGCCACGGAGATGGGGGTCCTGCTGGCCATCACGATCGTGCTCGCAGGCCTGGCAGTAGTCCTGCTGCGGCGCTCCCTGTCTCGTTGATTCCACGCAGTCGGGCGACGTTGGCTCTCACCGACGGCGGCTTCCCGCTTCCCATCTCGATGGTCGCAGCTTTCAAGGAGCTCGGCCTCCGCCGTCGAAGTCGATCCAGCCGATCTTGGTGGCTATGACGAACGCCTCGCGCCTCGTCTGCATCGCTCGGCCCAGCAGCTCCTCGGAGTGGCCGCCTCCGTGGACGTCGGCCGTGTCGAAGAAGTTGACGCCTGGTTCCAGTGCCGCCTCGATCGCGTCGAGATTCTCCTCGTCCTGGACAGGGCCCCATTCGCTGCCCGAAACCGCCCAGAGCCCCAGTCCGACCTCAGACACCTCCAGCCCGCTTCGGGCGCCGAGCGGCCTGCGGTTCATACGT
>JAQBEX010000072.1:0-5766 GCA_032123675.1 Actinomycetes bacterium | reverse complement strand
CAACGCCCACCCGGGAGAAGATGGCGGCGGCGGCGCTGCTGGGGCGTCTGGTGCCCCGATGCGCGTCCGCAGGCGGCGAAAGGGGGCAGGTCGACGCGGGCGCCCCAGGCGCTGCTCCCCGCGGCGCCCATCGCACCCAGCGCAGGACCACCGGTGGCCAGCACGGCAGAGCCACCGGTCCGCAACCCCGAAGGGGTCAGCCCCTCCAGTGCTGCCAGGCCCGCCCTTAACGCTCGATCACTCCTGCCGGTGGGCAGCTCAAGCGACAGTCTGCCCGGTGGCCGGAATCATCGCGAGCACGCTAACCGGGTCCGAGCGTCCAACTGACCCGGCGACAACGACCACCACGCTGAATCGGGCCCGAGATCACAGCCGTGACCTCATGGCGCAACGGGCCGATGCGGGCGACATCACCATACCCCCGGGGGTATAGTGGTGTCATGACTGAGATACGAACGCCCCTCTGGCTCTTCGACGGCGACTGCGGCCCCTGCGACCGGGCTGCGGCGAAGATCCGGACCTGGGTGGCCCCACCGGCCGATGTACGCCCCTACCAGACTGCGGATCTCGACGCCCTCGGCATCGGGCAGGACGAGGTCCTCCGTGGCCCCGTGCTGGTCCGGCCCGACGGCAGCCACGAAGTCGGCCCTCAGTCCGTCGCCGAACTGCTGCGGATGTCCCGGCCGCCGTTCCGGCTGGCCGGCGCGCTCATGCAAGCCCCCGGGGTCCGCCAAGCACTCGCGGCCATCGGGCCGCACATGTACCAGCGGCGGCACCACCTGCCCGGGGCCACGCCTGCGTGCCAGGCCCCCGTGCCCGGGCAGACCGCGCGCTAGGCCGAGCCGGCCGAGGCCCCCCGCGGAGAGCCGCCTCGGCCCCTGGGTGAGAGCCTGGCTTTCGCGGCATCGGGCGTGCCGACTCGCCCGTCGACGAGGCCTGCTGGGATGCGGCGCCGGCAGGGCCGACAGCGCCGCCATGAGCCTCCCCGCCGCGGCAGGCCATCCGCTGAAGACGTGCTCCATCGTGGGTGGCAGCCCCGTGCGTTTCGCAGCGAGGTGACGCGCGTGGTCCGTGGTGGTCGCTGGCGTTGCGCGGCGATTCTCAAGCGTCCAGGCGGGTGAATCCGGGGTGCGGTGGCAGGTTGAGACGAGTCGGCGAAGGATCTGGTCAGTTGGCCGGCGCCGCGAGGCGTTCGAGGAGGATGGCCGCGTGATCGATGGATGGGAGGGCGGCGACGGCATCGAAGACCGTCTGGAACAGGTCCGGGGTGTTGAACGCGGTTCCAAAGGTCACGTACGCCAGCGGCCGTCGGTCCTCGTCGTCGAGCACCCCTGCGATGGACTCTCCGGGCAGCGGGTCGGGCTCCACCGGTTGCACGAAATGCGTGTTCGTGGGCAGATGGTGGCCGTCGAACCACGCGGGTGGCGCGCCGACGATTGTCAGCTGGCTGCGCAGACGTTCGAATCCGGGGTCCGGAGGCAGGCCCATCTCGTGTCGGAACCAGGCCAGCTCGCCGGCCGCGACTTGCTGGGTCATCCCGGACAGGGCCGGAGCGAAGTCGAAGGTTGCCAGGGGTGTGTCGAGCAGTTCGGCAACCGCCCATGCGTCCTGGCCCGCCGTGTCCCGCAGGATCACATCCGGTCGCCACTGCTCTGCCAGCGAGCGGATGAACGGACCAGCTGCGGCGGCGCGCAGGAAGAAGCCTCGGAACATTGCTGCACCGTCAGACTCTGGCTCCGGCAGGCGGTCGAGCAGCGACGTGATGTCGACTGGCTCCACGATGTCGGTCTGAAAGCCGAGTCCGGACGTGAACTCCGCGGGGGCGATGGCTCCGGAGCCGCGGGAGTTCCCAGCCATCAGTCGGTCGCGTGAACTCACGACGTAGCGAACCTCGTGTCCTCGGCGACGCGCGGCCGCAGCGATCGGAGCCGAGGGTCGGATGTGACCAAAACCCGACGTAATGGGTACGAGAACACGCACGCGACAAGGTGCAACACACCACCGCATCGTCCGGCCGTCTCAACACGTGCGCATGAGCCCACCCCTGGACACCTCAGCGCTCATGGCGCTTGAAGGACATGCCTAGCCGCTCAACGCGGCCCATGTCCGCCCGACTCGCGGGAGAAGGGGGCGGGTCCTGGGCGGCCACCCGGTCGTCCTCCGGTGCAATGTGATGGGCGGTCAGAGTCCGGCGGCGACCAGCAGATCGGCGAGGCGCGCGGGCTCTCGCCGAAGACCCCGTGGTCCGCAGCGATGTCGACGATGTCTAGGTCCACCGACGCTGCCATCACCGGCTGAGTGTCCGGCGGAATGAGCGGGTGCAAGGGCAAGCGCCGCGCCACCTCGGCTACCGTGACCCCGTGCTGAAGCCGTGGCTGTCCAAGCTGGAACGCGTCCGAGAGGCCGCGAGCGCCGAAGAGCGTCACGCCATCTACTCCTTCCGCTACCACGTCTACGTCGAGGAGTTGGGCCGCGAGTTGGGTGGGGTGGACCACCCGCGAAGGATCCTCACCGATGAGGGTGATGAGGAGGCGGGGGCGGTTCACTTCTACACCGGCTCGCTCGAGGACATCACGGGGGTCGCCCGGTTGCGTGTCTGGGCGCCGGGGCAGATCCCGCGCCACGAGTTCGACCTGATGTCGCTGGGGCGCTTCCCCGGCATCGAGGATCAGTCGGTGTCCGAACTCGGTCGGATTATGGTCCGCCCGAACCTGCGCGGCCGGTTGCTGCTGCCGTCACTGGTCCGCGCCGTCTACGAGCGCGGCGTCCAGGCGGGAGTGGATCTCGGGTTCTGCTACTGCGCCCCTGGGCTGGTCCAGCACTACCGGAAGCTCGGGTTCCGGCCGTACGCGGCCCCGCTGGTGCCCACGGTGGACGGGCTGCACGTCGCTCTCGTGGGGATCGCCTCGGACGAGGCCTACCTGCGGGCGGTGGGCTCACCGGTGGCGTCGCTGGTCTCGCGCTACCACGGCTACGGGCCGGGGCGACGCGCGCCGGTAGACGTCGCTGCGCTGTCCGGGCTGCTGGACCCGGACGCCTCGGCGATCGAACTGAGCCCCGACGAGGTGTGGCGCGAGGTCCAGGCCGACCTGCTGTGGGCGGGTACCCCCACCAGTTCGATCCTGGACGGGCTCAGCGAGGCAGCGATCCGTACCCTGACCACCAAGGGCTTCACCCTCTCGGTGGTGGGCGGAACGCTGGTGACCCGCGCTGGATACGCCGAGCGGGAGATGTACATCGTCCTGGCCGGCACCCTCGAAGTGGTCGGATCCGACGGCGGCCGTTTGAACGTGCTGGGTCCCGGCGACCTGTTCGGCGAGCTCGCCTTCTTCCGGGGCGAGGGCCGCCGCACGGCCTCGGTTCGGGCTGCCACGGACTGCCAGTTGCTGGTCCTGCGCCGGCACTTCCTTGATGAGCTTGGGCGGTCCGACCCGGACGTGGCAATGCAGTTGTTGATCAACCTGGGCGGGATACTGGCCGAACGGCTCGTGCGTGCTGAGCAACGGGCCACGAGGCTGTAGGGCCGGCCCATAGGCCCTAGGGCCCCACCAACTGGTGCCGGCTACCCAGCTGGCGTGGTCCGGCACGCCCACATGGTCGGGACGCTGTCGGAGGGGTGCTCGCGGCGCGAGGGCCGGCGGCGATGATCCAAGTACCGGTTGACCCGCACCCGACGCGCACGACAGGCAGCGGAATGCAGCACCATCTCCAACTCCGTGTAGCCCAGGCGGTTCAGCAGGTTGTGATCGTCTCCATCTGACTAGCCCGGCCACGACACACACGCCGAGCAGCAACTGTGTCAGCCGCCGCACAGTCGCCACTCTTCCTCACGACCGGACAGCGGGGAAGGGACCGAGGTCCCCGCCCACTACGGGCTTTGCCAGGCACCTGACCGCCCAGGATCAGGACGCTGACTCGCCCGGCAGAGGCTGTCTCCGGGGCTCGTGCGCCACCAGTTCGCTGCTGCGGCCGGAAGGGCGACCGAAGGAGTCACTAGAGTGCCGCACAGCCCGCGCCCCGGAATTGCCGCGATCGCGTCCCGGCTGGTGTTCAGGCTTCTTCTGAGCCGTCCGGACGCGCCAGCGAGGACGTCATGGACACTCTGCGCGCAGTCAACAGTGTGCTCCTGCATGCGGGTGAGCCATGAATGACGACCGAGCCGGTGGACGAGCGCCACACGAGGATCCGCAATGACTGGCAGACGCAGACGCCCGGGCTCCTCATGGCGCTCGTCGCCACGTTCGCGGACGTCCAACGTGGGCATTCACGCGCCATGCTGCGGGGGTGCACCGCCAGGGGGCCGCATCGAGGCAGCGCGCGCATCGTCGCAGTCCCGACTGCAGTCCGGTTGAGGGCGTCGCCAACTGGTGCTTCTTGCCACGGCTCTCCTGGGATCGTAGAGCGATGCCCGGCGGGGGGCAGGCGACCGGGGAGTCGCCGAGGAGGAGCACTGTCGCGAGCGTGATGCGGCTGCGAGTCAGCGAACAGGTACCCCGACAGACCCGCTGGACGTGTCGCCTGGGGCGTAGCCGTCCCGGTCAGCATCCACGGACATGCCCGCGGCGATGGCGGCCAGTTCTTCCTCGGACTCGAACGTCAGGTTGAAGCACACAAGGTTCAGGGTACGGGCCCGGGCAGCTGCGCGCCATCGACACAGTTGAGTGGGAACGAGATGCGGCCGCATCGCCTGGCACCGACCGCCAGCCGCAGCCGCGTCGGATCGATGACCGAGTTCGCCTTCCTCGCCGACGTCGGCCGTTGCGCCGGAGCTGTACCGACCGCCAGGATGCCTACGCAGGCCAGATCTTGCGGCCGCCACCCGGGGATACGAGTCGATCAACTGCTGCCTTCTCCTGAACTGACAGCACTGGCCTGAGCCCGGCGGCCGAGTTGGACTCGGCTTGTCGGCGGTCCTTGGCACCGGGTATCACAGTGCTGACCGTTGGGTGGCTGCGGACGAACCGCAGGGCGAACTGCGCCATCGACTCGCCGTCGGGGACCACGCCGCGCAGCTTGTCCATGGTGTCCAAGTCTCGGAGGAACTGCTCGTGCCGTTCCGGATCGTCGATCCAGGCCCGACGGAAATCGCCCTCCGGGAAGGTGTCGGAGGCCGTGTACTTGCCCGTGAGCAGGCCCATTGCGAGCGGACCACGCACGATCACGCCGATCCCGTGCTCCTGGCAATAGGGAAGGAGCTCGGCCTCCGCCGTGCGGTTGAGGATGGAGTAGTCGGTCTGCAGCACATCGCAGTCACCGTCGGCGTTGAACCGGCGCAGGTGATCGGGGTCGCTCGTGCTGACCCCCCACGCCCGGACCGTTCCGGCCT
The DNA here is from genome assembly GCA_032123675.1 of Actinomycetes bacterium. Taxonomy (GTDB): domain Bacteria; phylum Actinomycetota; class Actinomycetes; order S36-B12; family CAIYMF01; genus Prado023. Next base: position 440 of record JAQBEX010000072.1, on the reverse strand, counting down.
CCCTGAGTCGCCGGAACCCCTCGATGAACACCTGTGTGTTGGGTTCTGCGTAGTCCACGTGGCACTGGATGACATCGATGCGGTCCGTCCCCAGGCGGCGCAGCGACCCCTCCACGCCGGCCACCAGCTTGTCCACGCTGTCGTACTGCGAGCGGTTGGCCTGGCCGTCGAAGTCGATCCAGCCGATCTTGGTGGCTATGACGAACGCCTCGCGCCTCGTCTGCATCGCTCGGCCCAGCAGCTCCTCGGAGTGGCCGCCTCCGTAGACGTCGGCCGTGTCGAAGAAGTTGACGCCTGACTCCAGTGCCGCCTCGATCGCGTCGAGATTCTCCTCGTCCTGGACAGGGCCCCATTCGCTGCCCGAAACCGCCCAGAGCCCCAGTCCGACCTCAGACACCTCCAGCCCGCTTCGGGCGCCGAGCGGCCTGCGGTTCATACGT
>JAQBEX010000071.1:0-7749 GCA_032123675.1 Actinomycetes bacterium | reverse complement strand
TCACCTTGACTCTGCCGGTTGCCGAGGCGGCGAAGCCGCGCAAGATCGCCGTGGACTCCGGTTCCGGGGAGCCGGTGTCAATCGCCGCCGGTGCCGAGAGCTGATCGGTCGCCCCGCGTCGGTGGGCAGTCCCTGGCCGATCGGACCAGGTTGATGGCCATCCCCCGATGGGGACTGCCCACCGAGGTCGTTCCGACAGCGAGTTCGGAGACGCCACATGGTTGCCGCCACGCTTCGGGTTTCCACACGCGGCGGAGAGAGCCATCCCGCGTCGCCGCGCGTCGGTGCGGATCCCGTGACCACTCGGTGTGACTGACGACCAGTCGGCCAGCCCTGCTGTCGACGCGGAGGATGACGGCGCGGCGGGAGAATCGTCGCCGGCGCCGCAGGTCAGCGACCGGGCGAGCCCCGCTCAGAACCAATCGGGATGCGCATCGAGGGTGGTGCGGTCAAGGCTGTCGAGCAGATCGAACTGCGGGCCGGTCCGCGGCAACTCGAAGCGGAAGAAGTAGCGTGCGGCCGCGCGCTTGCCGTCGAAGAAGTCACCCGCCCGGTCGCCGGCAGCCAGCAGCTGCTCGAGCCAGATCCAGGCAATCACCACGTGCCCGACTGCTTCGAGATAGACCGACGAGTTGGCCAGCGCGACCTCCGGGTCGCCACGTGACCACAGGGCTGCCGTGGTTGCGCCCACCCGCGTCACTGCGGTGCTCAACAGGGTCGCGTGCTGTGCGGCCTCCCCGCCTGCCTCGGTAGCTCGGGCGACGGTCGCGCCGATCGTCTCGCCCAGGAGGACGAGCCCGGCGCCGCCCTGCATGATCACCTTGCGGCCCAGCAGGTCCAGCCCCTGAATCCCATGGGTGCCCTCGTGGATCGGGTTGAGCCGGTTGTCGCGGTACAGCTGCTCGACGTCGAACTCGCGGGCGTACCCGTATCCACCGAGGACCTGGATCGCGAGGTCGTTGGCGTGCAGGCACCACTGCGAGGGCCAGGACTTGGCCACCGGCGTCAGCACATCGAGCAGGAGACCGGCCCGCGATCGGGCCGCATCGCCGGCTGCGGTGTTCTGCTCGTCCACCAGCGTGGAGCAGAACAGGCCCAGGGCGAGCGCCCCCTCGACGTAGGACTTCTGGGCCAGCAGCATGCGCCGCACGTCCGGGTGCTCGATCAATGGGACAGGTGGCGAGGAGGGGTCCTTGGCTCCAAGCGCCCGACCCTGCGTGCGGGTGCGTGCGTACTCCAGGGACTGCAGGTAGCCCGCGTAGCCGAGTGACGTCGCGAGGAACCCGACCCCGATGCGGGCCTCGTTCATCATGTGGAACATGTGGGAAAGGCCCTTGTTCGGCTCGCCGAGGAGCTGACCGATCGCACCTGGCAGCCCGTCGGGGGTGCACGTGCCGTCCCCGAAGCTCAGCAGCGTGTTGACGGTGCCGCGGTTGCCCATCTTGTGGTTGAGCCCGACCAGGGTGACGTCGTTGCGTTCGCCGAGCTGCCCGTCCTCGTCGACGAGGACCTTGGGGACGATGAACAGCGAGATTCCCCTCACCCCTGCCGGGCTGCCTGGGATCCGTGCGAGCACCAGATGGACGATGTTCTCGGACAGTTCGTGGTCGCCGCCGGAGATCCACATCTTGGATCCCGTGAGCCGGTAGGTGCCGTCGTCCTGGGGCACTGCCCTGGTGGTGATGTCCGCCAGCGAGGACCCAGCCTGTGGCTCGGACAGGCACATCGTGCCGAAGAAGCGACCCTCGAGCATCGGCGGGACGTAGGTGGCGATCTGCTCGTCGCTGCCGTGCGCGGTGAGCAGGCTCGCATTTGCCATGGTCAGGAACGGGTAGGCCGAGGTGCCCGCGTTCGCGCCCTGGAACCATGCCATCGACGCCCTGAGCACCGTCACGGGCAGCTGCATCCCGCCCAGCGACTCATCGAAGCTGGCCGCGATGAGCTCGGTCCCGGCGAACAGGTCGAGCGCAGCCTTCACCTCGGGAATGATCTCGACCCGGCCGTCGGTGCCGATCCGCGGTTCCTGCGCATCGGCCTTCTTGTTGTGGGGTCGGAAGTGTTCGGTCGCCAGGTCTGCGCTGAGGTCCAGCACCGCGTCGAAGGTCGTGCGTGAGTGCTCGGCGAAGCGGTCGCGTGTGGTCAGCGACTCGGAGTCGAGCCAGTCGTAGAGGAGGAAGTCGAGGTCGCGCCGGGACAGGATGGGGGCGGGCATGGGTTTCCCTTCTGGTGGCTCATCGCCTGGCCACAGGGCCATCGGTGAGCATCATGCCAAGGATGTGCCGAGCCGGGGCCGGATGGGCTGCCCCGGCTCGGTGGGGGTCCACGGCTACCGAAGCGGGCAGCCCCAGGCTCAGGTGGATCCCGCGACGAAGGACGGGCGCCGCGGTCCGCGACACTCCTGCTGGAAGCGCCGAACTGGGCCCCGAGCGGCCGAGGCTGCGCAAGGATGTCAGCCATGGCCAGTGACCGCACCACGCAGGACCGCGTACCGCAGGGCCTGCAGACCGCGGCCGCGTGGTCCTGGCGCATTCTGGTCATCCTCGCAGTCGCTGTGGCGGGGGTCCTGGTCGTCATCCGCCTCGAGGTGCTGTTCGTCGCGATCTTCGTGGCACTGCTGGCGACGGCCCTGCTGGCCCCGGCGGAGCGTCGCCTGCGCGCGTGGGGAGTTCCACGAGGGCTGTCCACCGCCCTGGTCCTGGTCGGGGCATCGGTCGTCCTGGGCGTCCTCGTGTACTTCGTCATGCGGTCCGTGCTGGGTCAGGCCTCTGAGTTCACGGCCGCGATCGCCGAGGGCGTCGAGACGGTCCGGGTCTGGGTCGATGAGACGTTCGGGATGTCGTTGGAGGACGTCGGGGCCCGGATCAGGGAGTTCCTCGGCAGCGTCGCCGGCGACGGTGGCGGACTGACCTCCTCAGCGTTCGGGGCCGCCTCCACCGCGATCGAGGTCCTGGCGGGGGCGGGCATCACCCTCTTCGCCATCATCTTCTTCGTCCATGAGGGCCCGCGGATCTGGGCATGGGCTGTGTCGCTGTTCCCGACCGGCGTGCGCAGCCATGTCGACACTGCAGGGCGCCTGTCGTGGCATACCCTCGCGGCCTACGCTCGCGGGACGGTCGTGATCGCGGCCATCGACGCAGTGGGCATAGGTGTCGGTGTCGCCCTGGTCGGTGTCCCGCTGGCTGGTCCGATCGCGGTGCTGGTGTTCTTCAGCGCGTTCATCCCGATCGTCGGCGCACTGGTCTCCGGGTTCGTCGCCGTGCTCATCGCGCTGGCCACTCAGGGCCTGACGAGCGCGCTGCTGGTGACGGCGATCGTGATCGGCGTCCAGCAGCTCGAGGGCCAGGTCCTGCAGCCCTTGATCCAGGGTCGGATGGTCGCCCTGCACCCGCTGGCGATCGTGCTCGCCGTCGCTGCCGGCTCGACCGTCGCCGGACTGATCGGGGCGGTGATCGCGGTGCCGATCCTGGCGGTGGTCAACGTGGTGGTCCGGTATGCCGCCCAGGTGATCAGGGGGCCGGCCGATGACGAACCCGACGAGGTCGGGCCCACTCCTGGCGACCCGGGGTCCGCTCCCGGCGACGCCGCGGGCGCTGGGCCAGGGCCGGTGGCCACGACCTCCTGAGGCCCGGCCCCAGCCTCAGCGCGGTGGGTCGAGCACGGCGCGGGCCTGCGCCACGTCGTCGGCCCAGACCATCACCCGACGGCCCTCGGTCGTGTCGACCTCACGGCAGCTCACCCCGGCGGCTGCGAGTCGGGTAGCGGCGTCGCGCGACTCCCGCTCTGTCCGCGGGCTGGCCACGGGGATCATCAGGCCGTACTCCTCGGCCGTGCCCTGTCGCGGGGGCGCCTCGATCAGGGAAGTGCCGCTCCGGCTCGCCCATCGGGCCACCAGGCCGAGCGCCGCGATGGCCACGACGGCCAGCAGCGGTCCTTCAAGGAAGGAGTAGGAACCCCAATTGCCCATGCCCACGATTGTGCGCCGAGTTCGGCAACGGCGCGACCCCCGATCGGGCATCGTCTACGAGAACCCCCCGGACTCGAGGTGCAGCGCCGCGCCAGGCCCCGCGTCTTCAGTGATTCATCCAGGTTCGCGACTCCAGGGAGCAACAGCCAGCACCGCTCAGGTGAACGGGAGCACCAGGGTCACCACGTCCGGCTCGGTGTCCCATCGCCGGAACCCCAGGTGTTCGTAGAACAGCACCGCCGACGTGTTGCGCGGGTCGACTTCCAGATGCACACCGGTGGCGCCGGCGGCATGGAATCGAGCGAGCAGCTGCTCCATCAGCGCCCTGCCCAGCCCGCGCCCCTGTGCTTGGGGCAGCAGGTCGATGTGCAGGTGGGCACTGAACCGCTCGACGAGATCGGGGGCCGCAACGGGTGGGTGGTGGATATGACCCAGCAGGGCCAGGTCGTGTGGGGTCAGGTCCCGGTGGGCAGCCCCGAGCTCCTGGAGCGGGTATCGCGCCCGCAGCTGCGGCCACCACTGGGCCTGGCAGGCATCGGCGAATGCGGCGCTGTCCGGGGTGCCGAGGGCGTATCCGATCGGCTCGCCGGCGTCGTCCAGGGCCACCAGTGCGGCTGCGGGCAGCACGTTGAGGTACGGCCCTACGTAGACCTCGCCGAGCAGCTCCGGGGCGGTATGCGACCGGGTCGCGTCGGCGCCCGCATCGCCGGTCAGTCGGCAGATCCGGTACAGCGCCCCGGCATCGGCATGCGTGGCTTCGCGGATCACGTGACCGATCATCCCAGCAAGCAGCGCACGAGCGGCACCCGTCGCGTGGACGGACGCCCCAGACGGACACTTTGATGGATCGGCCCGTGGTGGATCGACCCGTGATGGGTCAGCCGGAGATCGATCACCCCGTGATGGAGTCCAGCAGCGTCGTGACCGGGTCGATGGCGAAGAACACCACGAACGCCGCCGAGACGATCCACAGCAGCCCTGGGATCTGGCGGGTCTTCCCCGTGGCGATCTGCAGGATTGTGTGGGTGACGATTCCCGCGCCGATGTCGGCCGCGCTCTCGATGTAGCTGGTGTTGCTCGACACCGACGCGGCGCCGCCGACAGCTGTGGCGGCTGCGTCGACGAGCAGGATCGACTCGAGATGCGGGATGGTGTCGTCCTCGTCGGTGAGCTCCGCCTCGTGGGCCAGGGCGGTTGCGGTGCCGATGGTGTCGAAGAAGTCGGTGAGCAGCAGCGAGAAGACGAACAGCGACGCGGTGACGACACCGACTGCTGCGAACGCACCTGTGAGCGAGAACTGGCCGAGGATGCTCAGGTCGGGGGTGCTGAACCACGTGTCCGGGAAGCGTGGCGCGTTCAGGGCCCAGCCGACCGGGTCGTTCGCGGTGTCCGGGTTCCCGTCGTTGAACGGCCCGATCTCCAGGACCGACTCGAGCGCTCGGGCCAGCGCGGCGCTCGCCAGGATCCCGATCAGGATCGCGCCGCGCACGCGTTTGGCGACCGGGACGGTCATGAGCAGCAGGCCGAACACGAACGCAACCGTGGGCCACCCGCGCAGCGCCCCGTTGACGCCGAAGCTGATCAACGGAACCCCGGCGCGCACGATCCCCGCGTCGACCAGCCCGATCAAGGCGATGAACAGTCCGATGCCGACGCCGATCGCGTACTTCAGGGGCTCCGGGATCGCGGTGAAGACCCTGACCCGCAGCCCGGTGAGGACCAGCGCGAAGATGATCAGGCCCTCCAGCACCACCAGGTCCATCGCCTGCGGTCACGTCATGAGAGGGGCGATCGTGTAGGCCAGGAAGCTGTTGAGCCCCAGTGCTGCTGCGATGGCCAGTGGGAACCGGCCGATTGCGCCCATCGTGATGGTCAGCAGGCCGGCAACCAGTGCGGTGACACCGGCCACCAGGCCGATGGCGACAACGGGCTTGTCCCCACCGCCAATGTAGTTGCTGTTGATGTCCGCCGCGGTGCCGATGATCAGCGGGTTGAGCACCACGGTGTAGGCCATCGTGAAGAAGGTGACCAGTCCGCCCCGGAACTCGGTGCCGAGGGTCGACCCGCGCCGGGTCAGCTCGAACCATCGGTCCCAGGCCGGGAGGTCGGTGTGGGCGGCGGGAGCGGCCAGGTCAGGGTTCTCGGCCTGCGCCGTGGGATTGGGGTTCGCGGGGCGGAGTGTATGGGCGGCGCATGCGGGCCCCGGTGTCCGCCCCATTCCGTTCGTGTCGGTGGGCGGTCGCAGCGGGATGGCGCAGGGGAAGTGGCTCCATGTGGATTCGTGGAGGGCTCCATCGATGTCACCTGCGAGTCTCGCCATGCGGGTCTCGGGCGGCTGCGCTTGGATCGGGGCATGGGTGCGATAACGGCTGAGAATCTGGTCAAGGTGTTCCCGAGTCGATCGGGAGAGGTCCGGGCTCTCGACGGCGTGGATCTCGACGTTCCCGCCGGGTCGGTCCTGGGTCTGCTCGGGCCGAACGGGGCGGGCAAGACCACCACGGTGCGCATCCTGGCGACTCTCATGGCACCCGATGCGGGGCGGGCGACCGTCAACGGGTTCGACGTCGCCGCCGACCCACAGGGGGTGCGCCGCTCGATAGGGCTGTCGGGCCAGTACTCCGCAGTGGACGAGTACCTGACGGGCCGGGAGAACCTCGAGATGGTGGCCCGGCTGTACCACCTGCCGATGGCACAGGCCCGGCTGCGGGCCGCCGAGCTGCTGGCCGAGTTCGACCTCGTCGAGGCAGCCGACCGCCCGGCCAAGACCTACTCGGGGGGCATGCGGCGGCGCCTGGACCTCGCTGGGGCTCTTGTCGCCAGGCCGCCGATCATCTTCCTCGACGAGCCCACCACGGGCTTGGACCCACGCAGCCGGATCGGGCTGTGGGAGGTCATCGAGGGGCTCGTCGCGAAGGGCACAACCGTCCTGCTGACCACCCAGTACCTCGACGAGGCGGACAAGCTGGCGGACACCATCGCTGTTGTTGACCGTGGCCGGGTCATCGCCCGGGGGACGTCCGACCAGCTCAAGGCCGAGGTCGGTGGGGAGCGGTTGGCTGTCACCGTGCCAGCCGGGCAGATGGCCGACGCGCGTGCTGTCCTGGAGGCCCTGGCCACGGGGGCGATCGACGCCGATGAGCATTCCCGCCAGCTCGTCGCCCCGGTGTCGGGAGGTGCGGCCACCCTGCTCGAGGCCGTGCGGGCCTTCGACGATCGGCACGTGGAGATCCTCGACATCGGCCTGCGCCGCCCCACCCTCGACGACGTCTTCCTGCAGCTCACCGGGCATCACGCCGAGGCGGATGGCCCGCCGGGCGCGGGACCTGTCCCGCCAGATGGGGCCAGCGGCTCCGTGAGCGCAGCCGCGACGGACGTCCCGCCACCGGGCTCGCAGCAGGAGGCACACTGATGAGCGACCTCGCGCAGTCCATGTCGGACACCCGGACGATCACCAGGCGCAACCTCACCCGCTTGCGTCGCCAGCCGGACTCCATCGTGTTCGGGATCATCCAGTCGGTCATGTTCGTGCTGCTGTTCGCCTTCGTCTTCGGCGGAGCGATCGCCGTGCCCGGTGGTGGGGACTACACCGACTACCTCATGGGTGGCATCTTCGTGCAGACCGTGGCCTTCACCTGTGCCACGACGTGCGTCGCGATGGCCGATGACCTGTCCCGAGGCCTGTTCGACCGGTTCCGCTCCCTACCCATGGCCCGATCTGCGGTGCTGGCCGGGCGGACCTTCGCCGACCTGGCGTTCGCCGGGGTCACGACGGCCGCCATGGCGCT